>NZ_JBFAOY010000005.1:0-282711 GCF_040675505.1 Streptomyces sp. NPDC049597 | reverse complement strand
TTTTGGCACGCTGTTGAGTTCTCAAGGAACGGACGCTTCCTTTGTACTCACCCGCAGAATCTTCTGGGGCTTTCCTCCGGGCGCTTCCCTTCGGTCTTGCGTTTCCGACTCTATCAGACTCTTTCGTGTCCGATTCCCGGCCGGCGGGATCGCTTTCAGTTCTTCGCTTTCGCGTTTCCCTTTCGGCGTGGTCACTACTTTAGCGGATTTCCCCGGCGTCTCATAATCGAGTCGATCAGGTCGAATTTCGGCATGCCGAAATCGCACCCGTTCGGGTTTGTCGTCAGTAGTGGATGGCCGCTTCGGAGCTGCTGAAAAGCAGTGCCCCGTTCAAGCGGCTCGGGCTACGTTAGGCGTCTCGCCGTACCGAGTCAAGTCGCCCTGCGGCGCGGCGAGTGGGCCCGGTACGGGCTCACGGTGGGGTCGCCCTCGATCCAAAAGCGCCACGGATGGTACGCGCCTTCGCCGCCGACGCCCGTCCGTGGGCCGTTGCGCACCTGGTCGGGGGAGGGCGGGCGGCCATGGCAGAGGGTCAGCGGCGCGGCCGGGCCGTCGCAGAGGTCCGCCCCGTTGAGGGCGCGGTCGACACCGAGGGCGGTGGCCAGACGGGCCGGGCCTTTGGCCAGTTCCTTGTCATGGCGGGCCGAGACGCGTCGATGGCGGGTGAGCTCCGCGCCCACCTGGATCTCCCCCGCCCGCAGGAGGATTCCGCTCGCCTTCCCCTCGGGGCCGCACACCACGTTGAGGCAGTGCCACATGCCGTAGGTGAAGTAGACGTACGCGTGTCCGGGCGGGCCGAACATCACCTCGTTGCGCGCGGTGCGGCCGCGGAAGGCGTGGGAGCCGGGGTCGGACTCGCCCGCGTACGCCTCCACCTCGGTCAGGCGCAGCTCTATCGGGCCGTCCTCCGTCATGCGGATCAGCGTGCGGCCCAGCAGTTCGGGCGCCACTTCCAGGACCGGGCGGTCGAAGAAGGAGCGGGCCAGCGGCGTACGGTCGGAGCTCTCGATCATCGCTTCGAGCGTACCGGGGAACCGACTACGGTCGTCGGGCGTATGTAGGGGTCAGGACCTAGAAGGAGTGGACATGGGCTTCAAGAAGCTGCTCGCGAGCCTCGGCGCCGGTGGTGCGTCCGTCGAGACGGTGCTCACCGAGGAGAACGTCGTTCCGGGCGGGGTCGTCCAGGGCGAGGTGCGGATCCAGGGCGGTTCGGTCGATCAGCAGATCGAGGGGCTGTCCGTCGGCCTTCAGGCGCGTGTCGAGGTCGAGGGCGGTGACCAGGAGGTCAAGCAGGACATCGAGTTCACCAAGCAGCGGCTCGGTGGCGCGTTCGAGGTCAAGGCCGGCGCGGTGCACGTGGTGCCGTTCGGTCTCGAGATCCCGTGGGAGACGCCGGTCACGTCGATCGGAGGGCAGCAGCTGCGCGGGATGAACATCGGTGTGACGACCGAGCTGGAGATCGCGCGTGCCGTGGACTCGGGCGACCTCGACCCGATCAACGTGCACCCGCTGCCGTCGCAGCAGGCGATCCTCGACGCGTTCATCCAGCTGGGCTTCCGCTTCAAGAGCGCGGACATGGAGCGCGGTCACATCCGGGGGACGCGCCAGCGGCTGCCGTTCTACCAGGAGATCGAGTTCTTCCCGCCGCAGCAGTACCGCGGGCTCAACCAGGTCGAGCTGACGTTCGTCGCGGACGACCACGAGATGGACGTGGTCCTGGAGATGGACAAGAAGCCGGGTCTGTTCAGCGAGAGCAGCGACTCGTACAAGGCCTTCAAGGTCGGGCACCACGACTTCGCGGGGACCGACTGGGCCGCTTACCTGAACCAGTGGCTCGCCGACGTCGGTGGCCGTCGCAACTGGCTCTAGGCTCGGGCCACAGACGCAGGACAGCCGAATCGGAGGTTTTGACGTGACCGAGCTGAAGCGTGCGCCGCTGCCGCACGACTTCCACCCGCCGGTGCCGTCGTTCACGGTGGTGAGCGACGACATCGAGCCGGGGTCGGTACTGAAGGACGCCCAGGTCCACGCGGCGGGCAACACGTCCCCGCATCTGCGCTGGGAGGGCTTCCCGGCGGAGACCAAGAGCTTCGCCGTGACGTGTTTCGATCCGGACGCTCCGACGGGCAGCGGTTTCTGGCACTGGGTCCTGTTCGACATCCCGGCGTCGGTGACCGAGCTTCCGGCGGGTGCGGGCACCGGGAAGTTCGAGGGGCTGCCCGAGGGCGCGGTCCAGGCCCGCAACGACTACGGGTCGAAGGACTTCGGGGGTGCCGCTCCCCCGGCCGGTGAGAAGCACCGTTACGTGTTCACGGTGTACGCCGTGGACAGCGAGAAGCTCGGACCGGACGCGGACGCCTCGCCCGCGGTGGTGGGCTTCAACCTGCGCTTCCACACGCTCGCCCGCGCGCACGTCATCGCGGAGTACGAGGGACCCGCCGAGAGCTGATTGTTCGTTTTCCGTTTGCCCTGCCCTGGTCTTGGAGAGATCAGGGCAGGGCAGTTTTGTTGCCGGGGGCCGGGGGTTCGCTCTCCCGGAAGGCACAGATATTGCGTTGTCCATCTCGGCGCGCCCGGCCAGAGTTGATCCGAGCCCGATGCCCGCCGACGGGCTGGGCCGGCGAACGGGAGGTGGGCGAGATGCGGGACACGCTGGTGCTGAATGCGAGCTTCGAGCCGCTGTCGACGGTGACGCTCAACCGTGCGGTGGTGCTGGTGCTCCAGGACAAGGCCGTCGTCGAGCAGGCCCACCCCGGTCTCCGTGTCCGCGCGGCCGCCGTCGATCTTCCGGTGCCCCGGGTGATCAGGCTCTGCCGGTACGTACGGGTGCCGTTCCGAAGACAGGCGCCGTGGTCACGGCGGGGTGTGCTGGTCAGGGACCGGCACCGGTGCGCGTACTGCGGCAGGCGCGCGACGACCGTGGACCACGTGGTGCCGAGGTCGCACGGTGGTGCCGACTCCTGGCTGAACACGGTCGCCTCGTGCGCCGAGGACAATCACCGCAAGGCGGACCGTACGCCGGAGCAGGCGGGTATGCCGCTGCTGCACCAGCCGTTCGTGCCGTCGCCGGCGGAGGCGATGCTCCTCGGGATGAGGTCGGGCGAGCGGGCGGCCCTGCCGGACTGGCTGGCGGCGGACACCGCCGCGTAGTGCGCGGCGCAGGTCGCTGTCTCTCGTGAGGGAGCCCGTCCCCGTACGGCTAGGGGGCGGGCTCCCTCACGTGTCAGCGCAGGAGCAGCTGCACGATGGCGCAGGTGCCGACGACCACGATGAACACACGCAGCGCGGTGGGGTGCAGTTTGCGGCCGATCTTCGCCCCGAGCTGGCCGCCGATCGCCGAGCCGACGGCGATGAGGAGGACGGCGGTCCAGTCGAAGTCGGCGACGAAGAGGAAGAACAGTGCGGCGATGCTGTTCACGATGGCCGCGAGGACGTTCTTGACGGCGTTGAGGCGCTGGATGGTGTCGTCGAGCAGCATGCCCATGAGGGAGAGGTAGATGATCCCCTGGGCCGCGGTGAAGTAGCCGCCGTACACGCTGGCGAGCAGCAGGCCGCCGAAGAGGACGGGCCCGCCGTCGGTCTTGGTGAGGGTGCCGTTGCGTTCGCGGCGGCGCTGGACGGCGGTGGAGATGCGGGGCTGGAGCACGACGAGGACCAGGGCGAGCGCGACGAGGACGGGCACGATCGTCTCGAAGGCGGTCGACGGGAGCATCAGCAGCAGCACGGCTCCCGCGAGACCGCCGATCGCGGCGGCGACGCCGAGGCGCATCACGAGGGGCCGCTGGCCCTTGAGTTCCTCCCGGTAGCCTATGGCGCCGCTGATGGAGCCCGGGATGAGGCCGAGGGCGTTCGACACCGTGGCGGTGACGGGCGGCAGCCCGGTGGCCAGTAGTACCGGGAAGGTGATCAGGGTCCCCGAGCCCACGATGGTGTTGATGGTGCCGGCGCCGACTCCTGCGGCGAAAATCGCCAGTGACTCCCAGATGGGCAACGCCATCTCCTCCACGCTCGGTGAGACGCCTCCCCGCCATCAAGGTCGAGGGGCCTCAACGATCATGCACGAAGGATGCCGGCGTCAGTCGATGGGGGGCTGCTCGCGGCGTTCGGTGCCGCTGCCGTTCCCGTTGCCCGCCTTGCTCGGTCCGCCGCCCATGCCGGCCATCGGGTTGAAGTTGCCCATGGCTCCGGAGAGCCCCTTGAGGGCGTCGCCGATCTCGCTGGGCACGATCCAGAGCTTGTTGGCGTCGCCCTCGGCGATCTTCGGGAGCATCTGGAGGTACTGGTAGGCGAGGAGCTTCTGGTCGGCGTCTCCGGCGTGGATGGACTCGAAGACCGTACGGATGGCCTGGGCCTCGCCCTCGGCGCGCAGAGCCGCCGCCTTGGCCTCACCTTCGGCGCGGAGGATCGCGGACTGCTTCTCGCCCTCGGCGGTGAGGATCTGCGACTGCCGGATGCCCTCGGCGGTGAGGATGGCGGCGCGCTTGTCCCGGTCGGCGCGCATCTGCTTCTCCATCGAGTCCTGGATGGAGGTGGGCGGCTCGATGGCCTTGAGCTCGACGCGGTTGACGCGGATGCCCCACTTGCCGGTGGCCTCGTCGAGGACTCCGCGGAGCGCCGCGTTGATCTCCTCGCGGGAGGTCAGCGTCCGCTCCAGGTCCATGCCGCCGATGATGTTCCGCAGGGTGGTGACGGTGAGCTGCTCGATGGCCTGGATGTAGCTGGCGACTTCGTAGGTCGCGGCCCGGGCGTCGGTCACCTGGTAGTAGATGACGGTGTCGATGTTGACGACCAGGTTGTCCTGGGTGATCACCGGCTGGGGCGGGAAGGGGACGACCTGCTCGCGCAGGTCGATGCGGTTGCGGATGGAGTCGATGAAGGGGACGACGATGTTGAGGCCCGCGTTGAGGGTGCGGGTGTAGCGTCCGAACCGCTCCACGATGGCGGCGCTGGCCTGCGGGATGACCTGGATCGTCTTGATCAGGGCGATGAAGACCAGCACCACCAGAATGATCAGGACGATGATGATCGGTTGCATCGCGTTCCCTGTGCCCTTCGCTGCCGGATGATTCTGCGATTTCTGCGGATCGAGCTGAGGTCGGATCTGACGGCTGTGATGATCAGTTTCCCAGAACAGGGGCTGTGCTGTGGGCAGTTCGGAAGGTTCGGCCCGTTCCGGTCCGTTCGCCGGGGGGCTGCGGTCGTCGTCGCTGGGAACGCCGTCGTGGCGCTCACATCACGACGGCGGTGGCTCCGTCGATCTCGACCACGTCGACCTGCTGGCCCTGCTCGTAGGACATGGACGCGTCGAAGGAGCGGGCGGACCAGATCTCGCCGGCCAGCTTGATGCGGCCGCCGTTGCCGTCGACCCGTTCGACGACAACTGCCTGACGGCCTTTCAGGGCATCGACACCGCTGGCGAATCTCGGGCCCTGCTGGGCTCTGTGCCGGGCCGCGATGGGGCGTACGACCGCGATGAGCGCGACGGACACCGCGGCGAAGACGAGGACTTGAGCCACCGATCCGCCGCCGAGCGCCGCGACGACGGCCGCGGCCACGGCTCCGGCGGAGAACATTGCGAATTCGGGCATCGCGGTCAGCACGAGCGGAATGCCCAGCCCGACCGCGCCGATCAGCCACCACACCCATGCGTCGATGTCCACGTGGTCATGGTAGGTCCGCCGGTCGCGGTCCGGACAGGGGGCGATACGGGTCGCCTTCGGTTCTGCCCTTGTTCGTCAGGGAGTTCAGCCGAGCGGCAGGCCCTGCGCGGTCCAGCGCTCGCCGTTGCGCTCGACGACGAGCGGGAGGCCGAAGCAGTGGGACAGGTTGCGGGAGGTGAGCTCGGTCTCCATCGGGCCGGCGGCGAGCACCTTGCCCTGCCGGATCATCAGCACGTGGGTGAAGCCGGGCGCGATCTCCTCGACGTGGTGGGTCACCATGATCATGGAGGGCGCGTACGGGTCGCGGGCGAGCCGCCCGAGACGGCGCACCAGGTCCTCGCGGCCGCCGAGGTCCAGGCCGGCGGCGGGCTCGTCGAGGAGGAGCAGCTCGGGGTCGGTCATCATGGCGCGGGCGATCAGGGTGCGCTTGCGCTCGCCCTCGGAGAGGGTGCCGAACCTGCGGTCGAGGTACTCGGTCATGCCGAGCCGGTCGAGGAAGGCACGGGCGCGCTGCTCGTCGACCTCGTCGTAGTCCTCGTGCCAGGTGGCGGTCATGCCGTACGCGGCGGTGAGCACGGTCTGCAGGACCGTCTGGCGCTTGGGGAGCTTGTCGGCCATGGCGATGCCGGCCATGCCGATGCGGGGGCGGAGCTCGAACACGTCGACGCCGCCGAGGCGCTCGCCGAGGATCCGGGCCCGGCCGCTGGTGGGGAAGAGGTAACTGGAAGCGATGTTGAGCAGGGTGGTCTTGCCCGCGCCGTTGGGGCCCAGGATCACCCAGCGCTCACCCTCCTTGACCGACCAGGAGACGTCGTCCACCAGAGCGCGTCCGTCGCGGACCACGGATACGTCCACCAGCTCCAGTACATCGCTCATGAGCGCGTTGTCTCCCCATGCAATCGTCGAGGCCTTCGGGTGCGTGTGGGCGGTTCGTGCGCCTGTGGGCACAGCACCCAGGGAAAACCTACGCCACCTGCCCGGCGCTCCGGTCGCCCGGTCCCGTGCTAGGGGGTGTCCGCCGGGCACGCCTAGGGTGGGAGCATGCTTTCGGAACCTCGTTCAGGCCGCTTGGCGGCATGGGGAAACGCCCTTTTGGCAGGAGTTGTCTCGCCGGACGACGCCGTGCACGCGATCGTCGGCGACGATGCCGTGCACCGCGTGGAGGGACTGCCGGGCGAGGCCGGTCCGGTCGGGCTGACGCTCGCGCTCGGGCGGCTGCGGGCGCTGGGCGTGACCGGTTACCGGGTGGCTCTGCCCGCGCCGGGGCATCCGCTGGGGCTGAGCGGCCCGCCCGAGTTCAACGCGCGGGCGCTGGAGGCCGAGGAGGCCGTCGTCGCGACGGGCGCCGCGTACGGGCTGGTGCCGGAGATCCGCGAGGCGGGTCCGGCCGGGGACGTGCACGTGGACGTCCTGTGGCACTGCCTGCCGGTACGGGAGGCGCCGCCCGCCGACGTGCCCTCGCTCGGCGAGGCGGAGCGGGAGCTCGCGGAGGCGCTGCGCGAGGCGACGTCCACGCTGACCCGTCTGGATGTGGCCGCGTCGGGGCCGGTGGCGGAGGCGGCGGTGGACGTGTACCGGGCGCGGGCGGAGCGCGGGGCGGCGAGCACCCTGGCGCCGGGCTATCCGCCGCGTGCGGCACGGGTGCTGGAGCTGGCGCAGCGGATCGGGCTGCTGATCTCGGTGGCGTACGAGAACGGGCACGGCGGTGCGGTGAGCGCGGCGGAGATGGCGGCGCGGGTGGAGGCGCTGCGGCCGGTGGAGCGGGTGGCGCGCAGGGCGCAGGTGGCGGCGTACAACGCGTATGTGGAGGAGCGGCAGCGGGGGTGACGTCTCCTCCCGGGTCCGGGCCGCGTCCCGGGTCCGGGACGCCCTGCGATCAGCCGGTCAGCCCGTGCCGCACCGCCCAGAGCGCCGCCTGGGTGCGGTCGGCCAGGTCGAGCTTCATCAGGATGTTGGACACGTGCGTCTTCACCGTCTTCTCGGAGAGCACCAGCGCCCTGGCGATCTCCCGGTTGGACCGGCCGTCCGCTATCAGTCCCAGGACCTCGCGCTCCCGCTCCGTGAGGTTGCTCCCGCGGCCCGTGCCGCCCGGTGAGTCGTCCTCGGACAGCAGCGCGACCGCGACCTCCGGCTGGAGCAGGACGTGGCCCGCGTGGACCGAGCGGATCGCGCCGGCCAGAGCCTCCGGGTCGACGTCCTTGTAGACGTAGCCCGAGGCGCCCGCGCGCAGCGCCGGGACCACCGTGCGCTGCTCGGTGAAGCTGGTGACGATCAGGACCTTGGCCGGGTTGGCGAGCTCGCGCAGCTTGCGCAGGGCGTCGATGCCGTCCATGCCCGGCATCTTCACGTCCATCAGCACCACGTGGGGCTTCAGCTCCTCGGCCCGCGCGACGCCCTCCGCACCGTCGCCGGCCTCGCCCACCACCTCTATGTCGTCCTGGACCTCCAGGAACGTGCGCAGCCCGCGCCGCACCACCTGATGGTCGTCGACCAGCAGCACGCGGATCCTCCTGTCAGCCACCGGGGACCTCCATCTCGATCGTGGTGCCCTTGCCGGGCGCCGACTCCACACTGAGTGTGCCGCCGACACCGCCCGCCCGGTCCCGCATCGAGACGAGTCCGAGATGGCGCCCGGCCCTGCGCACGGTGCGGGGCTCGAACCCCTTGCCGTCGTCCCGCACGCTGAGCAGAACTCCTTGGCCGCGGCGGACGAGCACGACCTCGACGCGGTCCGCACCGGAGTGGCGCAGCGCGTTGTGCAGGGCCTCCTGGGCGACGCGCAGCAGGGCCTCCTCCTGGGCGGCGGGCAGGGCCCGCACCCCGCAGGCGTCGAAGGTGACCTCGGCGGTGTGCGCGCGGTCGAGGACCTGGATCTGGGTACGCAGCGTGTTGACGAGGCCGTCCTCGTCGAGGGCCGCGGGACGCAGCTCGACGACGGCGGCGCGCAGCTCGTCGGCCGCTTCGGCGGCGAGCTCGGCGACCTGCTGGAGCTCCCCCTTCGCCCTGCCCGGGTCACGGTCCACCAGGGCGGCGGCGGCCTGGGCGGTGAGCCGCAGGGAGAAGAGCTTCTGGCTCACGGCGTCGTGCAGCTCATGGGCGAGGCGGGAGCGCTCCTCGGCGATGGTCAGCTCGCGGCTGCGCTCGTACAGCCGGGCGTTGGTGAGGGCGATGGCCGCGTGCTGGGCGAGTATGCCGAGCAGTTCCTCGTCGTCCTCGGTGAAGCCGCACCCGCCGCCCTGCCTGGGGCAGCGCTTGTTGGCGAGGAAGAGCGCGCCCATGACCTCGTCGCCGTCCTTGATGGGCAGGCCCAGGAAGTCGGACATCTCGGGATGGGCGGAGGGCCAGCCCTCGAAGCGGGGGTCCTGGCGCACGTCGGCGAGCCGCTCCACCTTCGCCTCCTGCAGCATCGCGGCGAGGATGCCGTGCTGGCGCGGCAGGGGGCCGATGGCCTTCCACTGGTCGTCGCTGACGCCGTCGACGACGAACTGCGCGAAGCCGCCGTGGTCGTCGGGCACACCGAGCGCCGCGTACTCCGCGTCGAGGAGGTCGCGGGCGGAGGCCACGATCGTCTTGAGCACGTCGCGCACCTCGAGATGCCTGCTCATGGCGAGGAGCGCGGTGCTCACGGCGGCCAGGCCCGAGCTCGGTCGGTGACTCATGACCTCACCGTACCGGCGGGGTGTGACCGTGCGTATCGGCCCCGGGACCGCCCCCGCCTAGGCCGGGGGACGTAGGGCCAAATGCCCGTGCGGGAAGGGGCCGCGGCACGAGGCGGCGGGCCCCTCCGCGTTCCTACGTTGGCCGCACCACGCAGGAGCGGTACGGCGAAGGGGATGGGTCTCATGGCGGTTGCGGTGATCACAGGGGCGTCGAAGGGGCTGGGCCGCGCGCTCGCGGCCGGTCTCGCCGGGGAGGGCTGGGACCTGGTCCTCGGGGCACGCACCGAGGACGTACTGAAGGAGAGCGCCCGCCTGGCCGGTGTCCACGGCACACGAGTGGTGGCGGTGGCGGGGGACGTCACGGACGCCGCGCACCGCGCGGCGCTGGTGGCGGAGGCCGCTGGACTGGGCGGGCTCGATCTGGTGGTGAGCAACGCGAGCGCGCTGGGGGCGCAGCCGCTGGTGCGGCTGGAGTCCCTGCCCCTGGAGGGGCTGCGGGCGGCGGTGGAGACCAATGTGGTCGCGGCGCTCGGTCTGGTGCAGGAGGCACTGCCGATGCTGCGCAGGTCGCCGGCGGGGGCGGTGCTGGCGGTCAGCTCGGACGCGGCGGTGGAGGCGTACGGGACCTGGGGAGGCTACGGCGCTTCGAAGGCGGCGCTCGACCAGCTGGCCGCCGTGCTGGCCGTGGAGGAGCCGGGGCTGCGGGTGTGGAGCGTCGATCCGGGCGACATGGCGACGGACCTCTATGCGGCTGCCGTCCCGGACGACGACGAGCCCCGGCCGTCTCCGGAGTCCGTGGTGCCCGCCTTCCTGCGGCTGCTCTCGCAGCGTCCGGCCAGCGGCCGGTACACCGCTGCCGCCCTGCTGGAGTCCCGATGAGGACGGTGCCGGAGGAAAGGGCCGTGCTGGAGTCGCTGACGGTCCCCGAGGAGTTGTCGGCGCGGGTTCCGGCGGAGGAGCGGGGTGCGGGCCGCGACGACGTGCGGCTGCTGGTCTCACGCGGGACGCGGGTGTCGCACCACGCGTTCCGCGGTCTGCCGCGGCATCTGCGGGCGGGTGACGTGCTGGTCGTCAACACGTCATTGACGCTGGCGGCGGCGGTGGACGGCCGCGTGGGCGGCGAGCCGGTGGTGGTGCACTTCTCCACACAGGGGGACGACCTGCGGTGGGCGGTGGAGCTGCGGCGCCCGAACGGCTCGGGCAGTACGGTCCCGCGCCCGGGCGGGCCGAGCGGCGCGGTGGTGCGGCTGCCGGGCGGCGCGCACCTGGTGCTGGAGGAGCCGCTGACTCCGGGGGCGCGGCGGCTGTGGTGGGCGTCGGTGTCGGTCGGCGTGGCAGGGCTGCTGGCGCGGCACGGGCGGCCGATCCGCTACGGGTACACGACCAGGGACCAGCCGCTCGCCGCGTACCAGACGGTCTTCGCGCTGCCCTCCCCCGAAGGTTTCGGGTCGGCGGAGATGCCGAGCGCCGGGCGGCCGTTCACCGCGCCGCTGGTGGCGGAGCTGGTGAGCCGGGGGGTGCAGTTCGCGCCGGTCACGCTGCACACGGGCGTGGCGTCGGCGGAGGCGCACGAACCGCCGTATCCGGAGCGCTTCGAGGTGCCCGCGACGACGGCGTGGCTGGTGAACGCGGCACGGGCGGCGGGCGGCCGGGTCGTGGCGGTGGGGACGACGGCGGTGCGGGCCCTGGAGTCGGCGGCGGATCCGGCTGGGGTGGTGGGCCCCGCTGCCGGGTGGACGGATCTGGTGGTGACGCCGCGGCGGGGGGTGCGGGTGGTGGACGGCCTGCTGACCGGGCTGCACGAGCCGGCGGCGTCCCATCTGCTGATGCTCGGCGCGATCGCCGGCGAGGCGGCGTTGACCCGCGCGTACTCCGAAGCGCTGAGGCACCGCTACCTCTGGCACGAGTTCGGCGACGTCCATCTCGTGCTGCCGGACAGCGACGCTCACTCACTGAATTGCTGAAGCAACACACGGTGAGGCCGACGCGCGCGCCATGTGAGCCCGCGCATAGGACGTAGGTCACTTACGAACCTCTTTAGTGCGTACATAAAGGGCGCGTGAGCGGGGACAGGGCGCATGAATCGGACGTTTGGGATCAACGTGATCCACTACCGCGGATCGTACGTCACACCTTTGCCACCAGATTTTGCTGCCGCTAAGAATTGCCGACGTCGCTTCCGAACAGCGCAGAGCCGAACCGGCCTGGAGCGACTTTCCGCTATTCGAAGAGGTACGTCTGTATGTCCGCGTTCAACACCGCCGCTCTCCGTCGTCTCCGATCGCGCAAGGCCGCGGTCACCGGTGTCGCCGTCGCCGCTTCCGCCGCTCTGGCGCTGTCCCTGGCTCCCGGCGACGCCGAAGCCGGCACGACGACCGAGGTGGCCGCGGCCGCCCCCGTGGCCTGGAAGGTCAACGAGAAGCAGGCCGCCGCGGTGCAGGAGAGCATCGCCAACCAGCAGACCGCCTTCGAGGCCCAGCTCAAGGCCGCGCAGGCGAAGAAGAAGGCAGAGGCCGCCGAGGCCAAGAAGCAGGCCGAGGCGAAGAAGCTGGCTGAGGCCAAGAAGAAGGCCGAGGCCAAGAAGAAGGCGGAGGCCGCCGCGAAGAAGCGTGCCGCCGAGCAGGCCGCCAGCCGGTCCGCCGCGCGCAAGCCCGCGAAGGTCACCTACCCGAACAACCTGGACGGCTGGATCCGCGAGGCGCTGTCCATCATGAAGAAGCACAACATCCCCGGCACCTACGAGGGCATCCACCGCAACATCATGCGTGAGTCCAGCGGTAACCCGCGTGCCATCAACAACTGGGACATCAACGCGATCAACGGTGTCCCGTCGAAGGGCCTGCTGCAGGTCATCAAGCCCACCTTCGACGCGTACCACGTCCCCGGCACCTCCTGGGACCAGTACGACCCGGTCGCCAACATCGTCGCCGCCTGCAACTACGCGGCCGACCGCTACGGCTCCATGGACAACGTGAACAGCGCCTACTGAGGCACTGCCACGAACGGCGCCGCGACGAGGCGGTAGCAGACATACGCCGAAGGGCGCACCCCGTGCGGGGTGCGCCCTTCGGCGTCGTCAGGGGACGCGTGCGGTCACTTGCGCATGACCTCGGGCTCGTGGCGGCGCAGCAGGCGCTGGACCACGAAGCCGCAGATGATGCCGATGGCGAGCAGGACGGTGATGTTCATGCCCCACTGGCCGGCCGTGTGCTCCCACAGCGGGTCCAGGTCGGTGGGGTTCTTCGGGTCCCACGGCGGCATGAGGTGCGCCAGGTCGAGCGTGGTGCCGGCGCCGGCGATGGCCCAGCGGGACGGCATCAGCCAGGCGAACTGCTCCAGGCCGGGCGAGCCGTAGACCTGGAAGAGGATGCCGGTGAAGACGACCTGGACGATGGCGAACATGACCAGCAGCGGCATGGTCTTCTCGGCGGTCTTCACCAGCGAGGAGATGACCAGGCCGAACATCATCGAGGTGAAGCCGAGCGCGATGACGACGAGGCAGATCTCGACGGCCGGCGGCATGATCAGGCCCTCTTCGGGCAGCTCGCGCGTCGCGAAGCCGATGCCGCAGATGATCACGCCCTGCAGGGCCGTGATCACGCCGAGCACGATGACCTTGGACATCAGGTACGCCGAGCGGGACAGGCCGGTCGCCCGCTCCCGTTCGTAGATGACCCGTTCCTTGATCAGCTCTCGTACGGAGTTGGCCGCGCCGGAGAAGCACATGCCGACCGCGAGGATCAGCATGATCGTGCCGGCGTCGCCGTTGAACCTGGACGGCGGCTCGGGCGCCGCGAGGCCGAAGTCCGCCGGGATGACGACCGAGACCAGGCCGAGGACGGCCGGCAGGATCACCATCAGGCCCATGAAGCCCTTGTCGGACGCGATCACCGACGAGTAGCGGCGGATGAGGGTCCACAGCTGGGAGCCCCAGCTCTGCGGCTTGGGCGGGTTCATCTGCTGCGGGGGCGGCATGTTGACCGCCTGCGGGGCGACGGCGTCGAGGTCGGCCGCGTACATCTGGTAGTGCTGCGAACCGCGCCAGCGGCCGGCCCAGTCGTAGTCGCGGTAGTTCTCGAACGCGGAGAACACGTCCGCCCACGTGCTGTAGCCGAAGAAGTTGAGCGCCTCCTCCGGCGGGCCGAAGTAGGCGACGGAGCCGCCGGGCGCCATGACGAGGAGCTTGTCGCACAGCTGGAGCTCCGCCACGGAGTGGGTGACCACCAGGACGGTGCGGCCGTCGTCGGCGAGGCCGCGCAGCAGCTGCATGACGTCGCGGTCCATGCCCGGGTCGAGGCCGGAGGTCGGCTCGTCCAGGAAGATCAGCGACGGCTTGGTCAGCAGCTCCAGGGCGACGGAGACGCGCTTGCGCTGACCGCCGGACAGGGAGGTGACCTTCTTGTCCTTGTGGATGTCGAGCTTGAGCTCGCGCAGCACCTCGTCGATGCGCGCCTCGCGCTCGGCCTCGGTGGTGTCCGCCGGGAAGCGGAGCTTGGCCGCGTACTTGAGCGCCTTCCGGACGGTCAGCTCCTTGTGCAGGATGTCGTCCTGCGGAACCAGACCGATGCGCTGGCGCAGCTCGGCGAACTGCTTGTACAGGCTGCGGTTGTCGTAGAGGACGTCGCCCTGGTTGGCGGGCCGGTAGCCGGTCAGCGCCTTGAGCAGAGTGGACTTTCCGGATCCGGACGGGCCGATCACGCCGATCAGGGACTTCTCGGGGACGCCGAAGGAGACGTCGCGCAGGATCTGCTTGCCGCCGTCGACCGTGACGGTCAGGTGACGGGCGGAGAAGGAGACCTCACCGGTGTCGACGAACTCCTCGAGGCGGTCACCGACGAGCCGGAACGTGGAGTGACCGACACCGACGATGTCGTTCGGGCCGATGAGGACCGTGGACGACTTGGCGATCGGCTGACCGTTGACGTACGTGCCGTTGTGGGAGCCGAGGTCGCGGATCTCGAAGCGGCCGTCGGGCGTCGCGACGAATTCGGCATGGTGGCGCGAGACCTGCAGGTCGGAGACGACCAGCTCGTTCTCGAGCGCACGACCGATGCGCATCACGCGGCCGAGGGCCAGCTGGTGGAACGTCGTGGGGCTGCGGTCGCCGTAGACCGGCGGGGTGCCCTGTGCCTTGTGCACCCCCTGCTGGTGCGGGACCTGGGGCGGCTGCTGCGCCTGCGGGGCCGACGGCTGCTGCCAGCCCTGCTGGGCGGCCTGCGGCGCCTGGCCCTGCGGCCAGCCCTGCTGCGGGGCCGGGGCCTGCTGGGCGGCGGCCTGCTGGGGTGCGGCGGCCTGGGCGCTGTAGGCGGCGGCAGCGGTGAGGCTGAGCCGCGGACCGTCGGTGGCGTTGCCCAGATGGACGGCGGAGCCCGCGCCGATCTCCATCTGGTGGATCCGCTGACCCTGCACATAAGTGCCGTTGGTGCTGCCGTGGTCCTCGATGACCCAACTGCGCCCGCCCCAGCTGATCGTGGCGTGCCGCCACGAGACTCTGGCGTCGTCGACCACCAGATCACCCTGCGGGTCGCGGCCGAGGGTGTACGACCTGGACGGATCGAGGGTCCAGGTCCTTCCGTTCAATTCCAGTACGAGTTCCGGCACTCCATGCCCCACTAGTTGTCCCCCGAGCTACCCCCGTTGCCGGGAGTCTAGGGATGGCGAACATCGTGGGGAACTATTTCAGGCCGGGATCCGTATCCGAAACTCGGGCCTTGTAAACGCAGTGTTCGGTACGGAGTTGGGACCTTCGTGGATGATCGGGGACGCCCGGCGGGGCGGCACATCGTCCGCACTGCCCATGGACGGGGCGCAACAGTGCGTAACCATGACGAACCCGGGCGTGAGCGGCGTTGGGGGCCCGGGTGTCCGGCAGGCGGGACAGAAGGTGGGATCGCGGCCGCCGCCCGATACGGTGGTAACACCATGAGCGCATCGCAGCCCCCTCTCGGCAACGACATCCCGACCCTTCTCGTCAAGATCTTCGGGAAGGACCGTCCCGGTATCACCGCCGGGCTCTTCGACACCCTCGCGGCCTTCTCGGTCGACGTGATCGACATCGAGCAGGTCGTCTCGCGCGGACGCCTCGTGCTGTGCGCGCTCGTCACCGCGCCGACGGCCGGCGGCGCCACGGAGGGCGAGCTGCGGGCGACCGTGCACAGCTGGGCGGAGTCCCTGAAACTGCAGGCCGAGATCATCTCGGGTACCGGCGACAACCGGCCGCGCGGCAGCGGACGTTCCCATGTGACCGTGCTCGGTCACCCGCTGACGGCCGAGGCCACGGCGGCCATAGCGGGCCGGATCAGCGGCATGGGCGCGAACATCGACCGTATCTTCCGGCTGGCGAAATATCCCGTGACCGCCGTGGAGTTCGCGGTGTCCGGCGTGGAGACCGAGCCGTTGCGCACCGCGCTGGCCACCGAGTCGCACGAGATCGGCGTCGACGTGGCCGTCGTGTCGGCGGGCCTGCACCGGCGGGCCCAGCGCCTGGTCGTGATGGACGTCGACTCCACGCTCATCCAGGACGAGGTCATCGAGCTGTTCGCGGCCCATGCGGGCTGTGAGGACGAGGTGGCCGAGGTGACGGCCGCGGCGATGCGCGGCGAGCTGGACTTCGAGCAGTCCCTGCACGCGCGGGTGGCGCTGCTGGAGGGGCTGGACGCGTCGGTCGTCGACAAGGTGCGTGCCGAGGTGCGGCTCACGCCGGGGGCGCGAACCCTGATCCGTACGCTGAAGCGGCTCGGTTTCCAAGTGGGTGTCGTCTCGGGCGGGTTCACCCAGGTCACCGACGATCTCAAGGAGCGTCTCGGCCTCGATTTCGCGTCGGCGAACACCCTGGAGATCGAGAACGGCAAGCTGACCGGCCGGGTCGTGGGCGACGTCGTCGACCGGGCGGGCAAGGCGCGGCTGCTGCGCGCCTTCGCGGCCGAGGCCGGAGTGCCGCTGGCGCAGACGGTCGCGATCGGCGACGGCGCCAATGACCTGGACATGCTGAACGCCGCGGGGCTCGGGGTCGCGTTCAACGCCAAGCCCGTGGTCCGCAAGGCCGCGCACACCGCGGTCAACGTGCCCTTCC
Source organism: Streptomyces sp. NPDC049597 (assembly GCF_040675505.1). NCBI lineage: Bacteria > Bacillati > Actinomycetota > Actinomycetes > Kitasatosporales > Streptomycetaceae > Streptomyces > Streptomyces sp. NPDC049597. Next base: position 266,320 of record NZ_JBFAOY010000005.1, on the reverse strand, counting down.
TGGACACGGTGCTGTATCTGCTGGGCGTCACCCGCGAAGAGGTCGAGGCCGCCGACGACGGCACCGAGGAGCACTGAGCGCGCAGAGCGCGATACGAAGGCCCCGGCGCACGGTGTGCGCCGGGGCCTCGCCGTTGCGGTGATCAGTCGTGCGGGGTCCAGTAGTCGAGCAGCTTGCCCACACCGTGCTCCACCGACTTCCAGGAGCCGGTGAACGAGACGACGGCGAACGCCGAGGTCGGGAAGCCGTCCTGGGTCATCCGGGCCAGCGCGTCGCCCTCCGCACTGCCCGAGAGGGCGTCGGCCAGGGCGTGCATACCGGGGTTGTGGCCGATGACGAGCAGGTCCTGGACCTCGTCCGGGGTCTCGTTGAGCAGGGCGATGAGCTCTCCGAGGGAGGCCTCGTACAGCCGCTCCTCGTAGACCGTCTTCGGGCGGTGCGGCAGCTCGTGCACGGCGAGCTTCCATGTCTCACGGGTTCTGGTCGCGGTGGAGCACAGGGCCAGGTCGAAGGCGATACCGGTGTCGGCGAGCCTGCGGCCGGCCACGGGGGCGTCCTTGCGGCCGCGCTCGGCGAGCGGGCGGTCGTGATCGGACACCTGGGGCCAGTCGGCCTTCGCGTGCCGGAGGAGGACGATCCTGCGGGACTCGGAAGATCCGGGGGGAGTCTCCCCGGAGGACACAGCGGCGCTCATGCCCCCCAGCTTCGCATGAAATGAGCCAGTGGGCGCAGGGTGTTGACGCGTCTCCCCCGAAGGGGAACGCGTCAGCGGACCAGTATCCGCAGGATCTGCCGCAGGAGGTCACCGGCCGCCGGACCGGCTCCGGCCGCGTGCGCGTCGCCGGGGGCGGCGATGAGCGTCAGCAGTGCGGCGAAGGCGAGCACGGGCAGGACGAGGGCCCACCACGGCAGTCTGGCCACGACGACGCCCGTGGCCGGGGGGTGGGGCCTGGTACGCGTCTGGGCCGTCATGGCCGCCTCCGTCGGGTCCGGGGTCGAGTCCCTCAAACGTACGGATCATGAAGCGCCGCGCACATCCGGTGACCCACCCACTTCACCCTGAGCCCGGCCCCCTAGGGGTCGCCGGCCGGCGCCGGCTTGTTCGGGGCCCGGGCCGGGACGGGACCGTCAGGGCGCCGCGACCGTGGCGATGATCGCGATCACCACGCCGATGAGAAGCATCGCGCCGAAGACTCCGAGGAGCTTCTTCTGGCCGTTCTGGGGGTTCGGGTCGAGCACAGGCATGGGATCAGTCTCGCACCCGCGTCTCGTCCTCGATCGTCCGGTCCCGTCCTGCCATCACGCCCACGATCATCTGGGGCACCAGCAGGCCGGCCATCAGCCCGAGCGGCAGCGCCCAGCCGCCGCTGTGCTGGTAGAGCACGCCCACCAGCAGCGGGCCCGGGATGGAGATCAGGTAGCCGGCGGACTGGGCGAAGGCCGACAGCCGTACGACGCCGGCGCCGGTGCGCGAGCGCATGCCGATCATGGTGAGGGCGAGGGGGAAGGCGCAGTTGGAGACGCCGAGCAGCAGCGCCCAGAGCCAGGCGCCCTGCACCGGCGCGAGGAGCAGGCCGAGGTAGCCGGCGAGTCCGCACACGCCCAGGGCGACGGCGATCAGGCCCTGGTTCTTCATGCGGGCCGCGAGACGCGGGATGACGAAGGCGAGCGGCACGCCCATCACCATGGTGACGGCCAGGAGCACCCCTGCCGTGGAGGCGGGGACGCCCGCGTCACGGAAGATCTGCGGCATCCAGCCCATCGTGATGTACGCGCCGGTGGCCTGGAGCCCGAAGAAGAAGCCGAGGGCCCACGCGGTGGGGCTGCGGGTCACGCGCGGCGCGGGGACGTCCTCGGCGGCTGCCGCACCGGCGGTGTGCGGGCGTGCGCGGTCCCGGTCGCGCACCAGCCCGAGCCAGGGCAGTACGGCCAGCGCGGCGACCGCGGCCCAGACCGCGAGCCCGACGCGCCAGCCGCCGCCCAGGGCCTGGGTGACGGGCACGGTCGCGGCGGCGGCGAGCGATGTGCCGAGCGCGAGGGCCATGGAGTAGAGGCCGGTCATCGTGCCGACCCGGTCGGGGAAGTACCGCTTGACGATCACCGGCATGAGGACGTTGCTGACGGCGATGCCCATGAGCGCGAGCGCGCTGGCGGCGAGGAAGCCCGGTGTGCCGCCCGCGAAGGGACGGACCAGGAGCCCGGCGGCGATGGCCGCCATGCCGGCGCAGACGACGGCGGCGGGTCCGAAGCGGCGGGCCAGCCGGGGGGCGGCGACGCCGAACACGGCGAAGCACAGCGGCGGTACGGACGTGAGGAGGCCGGCGACGCTGCCGCTCATGTGGAGCCCTACGCGCGCCTCTTCGAGGAGGGCGCCGAGGCTCGTGATCGCGGGCCGCAGGTTGAGGGCGGCGAGGACGATGCCGACGACGACGAGCCGGGTGGCCCACACGGAGCGCCGCCCCGCCGTCTCCGGCGCGGCGGCTTCCAGGGATGCGGCGAAGGAAGGGAGCGCCGTGGCGGCGCGGCGGAGGGTCCGGGTCTCGTCTGGCATGGGACCATCATAGAATCATGGGATGATTGGTTGTCCAATCCCGTACTACCCGGGCTTCTCCGCGGCCCGGTCGGCGTACGACCATGAATGGGCGACTCTCCACGACAAGGAGCACCATGGCGCTGTCCTCTCCCCGGCGTTCCGCGCTCTCGGACCAGGTGATCGCCGAGCTGCGCAACCAAATCACCTCGGGCGAGTGGCCGGTCGGCTCGCGCATCCCGACCGAGCCGGAACTTGTCGAGCAACTGGGCGTGGCCCGCAACACCGTCCGTGAGGCCGTGCGCGCGCTCGCCCACAACGGCCTGCTGGACATCCGCCAGGGCTCGGGCACCTACGTGATCGCCACCAGCGAGCTGGCCGGCGTGATGCATCGCCGGTTCGCCGGCGCCGACCCCCGTCATGTCGCCGAGCTGCGCTCCACGCTGGAGTCGTCCGCGGCCCGCCTCGCCGCAGAGCGGCGCACCGCGAAGGACCTGAGGCAGCTCGACACGCTGCTGGCCCGCCGCGAGGAGGCGTGGGCGTCGGGCGACGCGGAGCAGTTCGTCGCGGCCGACGCGACCTTCCACCTGGCCGTCGTGGCCGCCTCCCACAACGAGGTCATGACCGAGCTGTACGCGGACCTGGCGGACCTGCTGCGCGACTGGCTGCGCGGCGACGTGGGCGGCGAGCTGCGCGAGGAGAACTACATGGACCACGCGCGGATGGTCGAGGCGATCCGGGCCGGGGACGGCGAGGCAGCCGCCGCGGAGGCGGCGGGCTACCCGTTCATGTGCCTGCGGCGGCCCGCTGCGGCTGGTGGCTGATCCAGGCGGCCCGGATCTCCTTCCAGCACCGCTGGGTGAGCTCCGCGTACCCGGCGGGGCGCAGCTCGACCGGCTCCGAGTCGGCGTCGACGTCCCACCAGCGCGCGCATTCGACGTGCAGCTGAACGCGGTCAGCCGCGGGATAGGGGTTGTGGCAGTAGGCGGTGACCTCCGAGCCCTCGATCACCGTGCCGCAGTCGGCCCGGTAGTCGGGGGGCTGCTCCCGTGTGTGCTGCCGGGGGCTCTGCCGTTCCTGACGACTGCCGGTCTGGGACCCCGTCGGTGTCGCCCACAGCAGGACCGTCACCGTGGCGAGTACGGAGGCTTGACGCCAGTTCGTACACACAAGCAGTACCCCCTCGGCCGAACTGCGGCGCGAACGCCGCAAAAGCACCACAAGGAAGAGTTGCCCCTCCAGCATCGCCGCGCGCCGGTCGCACCGCCCACCCGTAGGGCCGAACGGGTGACGCCCCGCCCCCCGCGCGGTGCGGGGAACGGGGCGTCGTTCTGCTACGTCGCGCCTGGTCAGGCACCCATGATGTGCACGCCGCCGTCGACGTGGACGATCTCACCCGTGGTCTTCGGGAAGAAGTCGGAGAGCAGGGCGACCACACCGCGGCCGGCCGGCTCCGGGTCGGTCATGTCCCACTCGAGCGGGGAGCGCTCGTCCCAGACCTTCGCGAGGTCCGAGAAGCCCGGGATGGACTTGGCGGCCATGGAGCCGAGCGGGCCCGCCGAGATCAGGTTGCAGCGCACGTTCTGCTTGCCCAGGTCGCGCGCGAGGTAGCGGCTGGTGGCCTCCAGCGCGGCCTTGGCCGGGCCCATCCAGTCGTACTGCGGCCAGGCGAACTGGGCGTCGAAGGTCAGGCCGACGACGGAGCCGCCGTTCTGCATCAGCGGCAGGCAGGCCATGGTCAGCGACTTCAGCGAGAACGCCGAGACGTGCATCGCGGTCGCCACGGACTCGAACGGCGTGTTCAGGAAGTTGCCGCCGAGGGCGTCCTGCGGGGCGAAGCCGATGGAGTGGACGACGCCGTCGAGGCCGCCGAGCTCCTCGCGCACGGTGTCCTCGACGCGGGCAAGGTGCTCGTCGTTGGTGACGTCGAGCTCGATGACCTTGGCCGGCTTCGGCAGCTTCTTGGCGATGCGCTCGGTCAGGGTGGGCCGCGGGAAGGCCGTGAGGATGACCTCGGCACCCTGCTCCTGGGCCACCTTCGCGGTGTGGAAGGCGATGGAGGACTCCATCAGCACACCGGTGATCAGGACGCGCTTGCCCTCGAGAATTCCGCTCATGTGATCAGTGACCCATGCCCAATCCGCCGTCGACGGGAATGACGGCTCCAGTGATGTACGAGGCGTCGTCGGAGGTGAGGAAGCGCACGGTGGCCGCGATCTCCTCCGGCTGCGCGTAACGGCCGAGGGGCACCTGCGAGACGATGCCGGCGCGCTGCTCGTCCGTGAGCGCCTGGGTCATGTCGGTGTCGACAAAGCCGGGCGCGACGACGTTGAACGTGATGTTGCGCGAGCCGAGCTCACGCGCGAGGGAGCGGGCGAAGCCCACGAGAGCGGCCTTGGAGGCCGCGTAGTTGGCCTGCCCGGCGGAGCCCAGCAGCCCCACGACGGAGGAGATCAGGACGACGCGGCCCTTCTTGGCGCGGAGCATGCCGCGGTTGGCGCGCTTCACGACGCGGAAGGTACCGGTGAGATTGGTGTCGAGGACGGAGGTGAAGTCCTCCTCCGACATGCGCATCAGCAGCTGGTCCTTGGTGATACCGGCGTTGGCCACCAGCACCTCGACGGGACCGTGCTTCTCCTCGATCTCCTTGTACGCCTGCTCCACCTGCTCGGAGTCGGTGATGTCGCACTTGACCGCCAGGCACCCCAGCTCCGCCAGGGCGGCCGGGGGCTCCCCCGAGCGGTAGGTGATCGCGACGTTGTCGCCGTTCTCGGCGAACGCGCGGGCGATGGCGAGGCCGATGCCCCGGTTTCCTCCGGTGACGAGAACCGAGCGGCTCAACGGATCACCCTTTCCCTATGCGGCTGGTACGTCTGCAAACTATCGGTACGGCACGGCGTACGGAGAATCGGGGCCTGACAGCGCCTTCCACCCGTCGCTGTCGGATCCCTACAGAAAGTCCCCGCAAAGCCCCCGCGCAAAGTCCCCCTCGCGGGCAGGGAGCCACGGTCCCTCCGAACTGGCTGGCGACGGGCCCGTCCGGCGCGACATGATCGGGGCGACCACGTCTCGACGACAGGAGACATCCGTGCCTCATTCCATCGACGCGGCCTTCACGGCGCTGCCGCTGAGGGCGCTCGCCGACGCGGCGCTCGCCCGGGCGCGCGCGCTCGGCGCCGAGCACGCCGACTTCCGCCTGGAGCGCGTCCGCAGCGCCTCCTGGCGGCTGCGGGACGCCAAACCCGCCGGATCGTCCGACTCCACGGACCTCGGGTACGCGGTGCGGGTGGTGCACGGCGGCGCCTGGGGATTCGCCTCCGGTGTCGACATGACCATGGACGCCGCGGCCAGGGTCGCCGGGCAGGCCGTGGCGATGGCGAAGCTGTCCGCGAAGGTGATCGCGGCGGCGGGCTCCGACGAGCGCGTGGAGCTGGCGGACGAGCCGGTCCACGCGGACAAGACCTGGGTCTCCTCGTACGAGGTCAACCCCTTCGACGTGCCGGGCGAGGACAAGAGCGCGCTGCTCGCCGACTGGAGTTCCCGGCTGCTGCGGGCGCCGGGGGTGGCGCACGTGGACGCCTCGCTGCTGACCGTGCAGGAGAACAAGTTCTACGCGGACACCGCGGGGACGGTCACCACGCAGCAGCGGGTGCGGCTGCACCCGCAGCTCACGGCGGTCGCCGTCGACGAGACGACCGGCGAGTTCGACTCCATGCGCACCATCGCGCCGCCCGTGGGACGCGGCTGGGAGTACCTGACCGGCACCGGCTGGGACTGGGACGCCGAGCTGGAGCGCATCCCGGAGCTGCTCGCGGAGAAGATGCGCGCGCCGAGCGTCGAGGCCGGGCGCTACGACCTGGTCGTCGACCCGTCGAACCTGTGGCTGACGATCCACGAGTCGATCGGCCACGCCACGGAGCTGGACCGCGCGCTCGGCTACGAGGCGGCCTACGCGGGGACGTCGTTCGCGACCTTCGACCAGCTCGGGAAGCTGGCGTACGGCTCCTCCGTGATGAACGTGACCGGTGACCGGACCGCCGAACACGGGCTGGCGACGATCGGCTACGACGACGAGGGCGTCGAGGCGCAGAGCTGGGACCTGGTCAAGGACGGCACGCTGGTGGGCTACCAGCTGGACCGGCGCATCGCGAAGCTCACGGGCCTCGGCCGCTCCAACGGCTGCGCCTTCGCCGACTCCCCCGCCCATGTGCCGGTGCAGCGGATGGCGAACGTGTCGCTGCAGCCGGACCCCGGCGGTCTGTCGACGGAGGACCTGATCGGCGGGGTGGAGCACGGGATCTACGTGGTCGGCGACCGGTCGTGGTCGATCGACATGCAGCGCTACAACTTCCAGTTCACCGGGCAGCGGTTCTTCCGCATCGAGAACGGCCGGCTGGCCGGTCAGCTGAGGGACGTCGCGTACCAGGCGACGACGACGGAGTTCTGGGGCTCGATGGAGCAGGTCGGCGGGCCGCAGACGTACGTGCTGGGCGGCGCCTTCAACTGCGGCAAGGCACAGCCGGGCCAGGTCGCCGCGGTCTCCCACGGCTGCCCCTCCGCCCTCTTCCGGGGCGTCAACATTCTCAATACGACGCAGGAGGCAGGCCGATGAGCCGGGTGAGCAAGCCGCACGAGATCGTCGAGCGGGCGCTGGAGCTGTCGACGGCGGACGGCTGTGTCGTCATCGCCGACGAGCACTCCTCGGCGAACCTGCGCTGGGCCGGCAACGCGCTGACCACCAACGGCGTGACCCGCGGCCGTACCCTCACCGTCGTCGCCACGGTCGACGGCTCCGAGGGCACGGCGTCCGGCGTGGTCTCGCAGTCGGCCGTGACCGCCGACGACCTGGCGCGGCTCGTGCGCGCCGCGGAGGCCGCCGCGCGGTCCGCCGGGCCGGCCGAGGACGCCCAGCCGCTGGTCGAGGGCGTGGCCGTCTCCCCCCACTTCACGGACGCGCCGGCGGAGACGTCGTCGGCGGTGTTCGCGGACTTCGCACCGGCGCTCGGCGAGGCGTTCGCCCGGGCCGGCGCGGGCGGGCGGGAACTGTACGGCTTCGCCAACCACGAGCTGACCTCGACGTACCTCGGCACCTCGACGGGGCTGCGGCTGCGCCACGACCAGCCGACCGGCACGCTGGAGCTCAACGCCAAGTCGCCCGACCGTATGCGCTCGGCCTGGGCGGGCCGTTCCACGCGGGACTTCACGGATGTGGACCCGGCGGCGCTGGACGCCGAACTGGCGGTGCGGCTCGGCTGGGCGGAGCGCCGCCTCGACCTGCCGGCTGGTCGCTACGAGACGCTGCTGCCGCCGACCGCCGTGGCCGATCTGCTGATCTACCAGATGTGGTCGTCGACGGCCCGGGACGCGGCGGAGGGCCGTACGGTCTTCTCCAAGCCCGGCGGTGGCACCCGTATCGGCGAGGCGCTGTCCTCGCTGCCGCTGACGCTGCGCAGCGATCCGCACGAGCCGGGGCTGGAGGCGGCGCCCTTCGTGATCGCGCACTCGTCCGGCGACGACGCCTCGGTGTTCGACAACGGTCTGCCGCTGTCGCCGACGGACTGGGTGCGTGACGGGAAGCTGGCACACCTGATCACGACCCGGCACACCGCCGGCCTGACCGGCCTGCCAATCGCCCCGGGAACGGACAACCTGATCCTTGACGCGGGCGGCGAGCGCTCGCTGGCGGAGATGGTCTCGGCCACCGAGCGCGGTCTGCTGCTGACCTGCCTCTGGTACATCCGCGAGGTCGACCCCGCGACGCTGCTCCTGACCGGCTTGACCAGGGACGGCGTGTACCTGGTGGAGAACGGCGAGGTCGTGGGCGAGGTGAACAACTTCCGCTTCAACGAGTCGCCCGTCGACCTGCTGGGGCGCGCGACGGAGGCCGGCCGGACGGAGAAGACGCTGCCGCGCGAATGGGGCGATTGGTTCACCCGCGCCGCGATGCCCGCGCTACGGGTGCCGGACTTCAACATGAGCTCGGTCAGCCGGGGCGTGTGACCCGCCTAGACTGACTCCCACCGATCCATTCACGTACGAGGAGACGGAAGAACCGTGACGGACATCGTCGACGAGCTGAAGTGGCGCGGGCTGATCGCCCAGTCCACTGACGAGGACGCTTTGCGCAAGGCGCTCGCGGACGGTCCCGTCACCTTCTATTGCGGCTTCGACCCGACGGCGGCGAGCCTCCACGTCGGGCACCTGGTGCAGGTGCTCACCGTGCGCCGGCTCCAGCTGGCCGGGCACCGGCCGCTGGCGCTGGTGGGCGGGGCCACGGGTCAGATCGGTGACCCGCGGCCGACCGCCGAGCGCACGCTGAACGATCCGGAGACGATCGCGCAGTGGGTGACCCGGCTGCGTGCGCAGATCGAGCCGTACCTCTCCTTCGAGGGCGACAACGCCGCGATCATGGTGAACAACCTGGACTGGACCGCGGGCATGTCCGCGATCGAGTTCCTGCGGGACATCGGCAAGCACTTCCGCGTCAACAAGATGCTCACCAAGGACTCCGTCGCCCGGCGCCTGGAGTCCGAACAGGGCATCAGCTACACGGAGTTCAGCTACCAGCTGCTGCAGGGCATGGACTTCCTGGAGCTGTACCGGCGGTACGGCTGCACCCTGCAGCAGGGCGGCAGCGACCAGTGGGGCAACCTCACGGCGGGCCTGGACCTGATCCACCGCCTGGAGCCCGACGCGGAGGTGCACGCGCTGGCCACTCCGCTGATGACCAAGGCCGACGGCACCAAGTTCGGCAAGTCGGAGACCGGCACGCTCTGGCTCGACCCGGAGATGACCACGCCGTACGCGTTCTACCAGTTCTGGCTGAACACGGACGACCGGGACATCAACCGGTACCTGCGCGTCCTCAGCTTCAAGAGCCGTGAGGAGCTCGAGGAGCTGGAGAAGCAGACGGCGGAGCGTCCGCAGGCCCGCGCCGCGCAGCGCGCGCTGGCCGAGGAGCTGACGACCCTGGTGCACGGCGCCGACCAGTGCGCCGCGGTGATCAACGCGTCCAAGGCGCTGTTCGGGCAGGGCGAGCTCGACGAGCTCGACGAGCCGACGCTGCGTGCGGCGCTCTCGGAGCTGCCTCAGGCGCGGGTGTCCGAGCTGGCGCCGGTCGTGGACCTGTTCGCCGAGGTGGGCCTGGTCGCCAGCAAGTCGGCCGCCCGGCGCACGGTGAAGGAGGGCGGTGCCTACGTGAACAACGTGAAGGTCACCGCCGAGGACGCCGTGGCGACGCCGGAGGAACTGCTGCACGGGCGCTGGCTGGTGCTGCGCCGCGGCAAGAAGAACCTGGCGGCGGTCGAGGTCACGGCGGGCTGACCGGGCAGGACGGAAGAACGGCGGCGGCCGGGCGGGCTCTGTGCCCTCCCGGCCGCCGCCGTCGTCCGTGATCCGTTGTGCCGTTCCGTCACGCCGTCGTCCGGCGACGGCGGCCCGTCATGCGCGGCGTTTCCTGCCGCCGCGGGCCGCGGTGTACGCCATGTCGCCCAGGAACACGATGACGATGGCCGCCGCGAGCTGAAGTGCGTGCCGGCCCCAGTCGATGCCGGGGGTCTCCTGGATTCCGAAGCCCCGGGCGAGGGCGTTGCCGATGATCGCCCCGATGATGCCGAAGATGGTGGTCAGCCAGAGAGGACTGTGCTGCTTGCCGGGGATGACCGCCTTCGCGATCAGGCCGAGCACGAATCCCACGATGATCGCCCACAACCAGCCCATGGCTGCCTCCTTGTACGGCTCCCAGCGAGCAGTTACGCCTGCCAGTCTCGGCCCCTGGGCCGTACGGCGCATGTCGAAGGCACCCGTACGCGTCCCGGCGCAGACGGGGCACGCAGGACCGGGGGCCACCCGCTCTCGAAGGCGGCGCAGTCGCGGCGTACCGTTGATGGGGTCAGCGCGGGACGTCCGGGATCGTCCGGCGCGGAATTCGGGTGGTGGAGCAGATGCGCAGGCGGGGCGGCACGGAGGTCTTCCGGATCACGGGGGCCCGGCAGGGGCTCGCCGACGATGTCCGCGGTCGGCAGCGGCGCTATGTGATCTCCATGTCCGTGCGCACGGTGTCGGTGATCCTCGCCGCGGTCCTGTGGAACGTGGAACGCCATGTGGCCGTCGTCGCCCTGGTGCTCGGCGTTGTCCTGCCGTACATCTCCGTGGTCATCGCCAATGCGGGCCGGGAGCACGCGCCGTCTCTGCCGTCGACGTTCGTGGCCCCGCCGTCGCGGCCCATGATCGAGCCGGCGCCCGAGGACTCCTCGTCGGCCGGCGGATCTTTCACGCATGAGCGCCCCATGTCCGAACAGGGCTGATGACGACCGTCCGTGACGGGGCCCGCGAACCTCAGGAAAACCTCAGATCAATCATGAAGTTCCTGTGCACGGTGGCCCGTTACCCGTGACATACTGCCTAGGCGCTCCGCATCCCCCGTCGGAGCGACGGACCGACGCCGGGCAGCTCCCCCCGTGGCTGCCCGGCGTCGCCATGTGGGGACAATGATCGGGTGAGTGACGAAACCCCGATCTGTTCCGCCAAGGGCTGCCGCGCCGACGCCGTCTGGGTCCTCGCGTGGAACAACCCGAAGCTGCACACCCCCGAGCGCCGCAAGACCTGGCTGGCCTGCGAGGAGCACCGGGAGCACCTCTCGCAGTTCCTCGGCGTGCGAGGGTTCCTCAAGGACGTCGTGGCCCTGGAGGAGTGGGAGCGCGCGCGGGGGCGGGAGGGCGGATCAGCCGCCGATCGCTGACATGGGGCGCTCGGGCTGGAGGAACGACGGGTCGTCCAGACCGGATCCGGCCTTCTTCCCCCACATCGCCAGCCGCCATATGCGGGCAATCTCCTCGTCCGGCGCGTCCGAGCGCAGCGCCGCCCGCAGGTCCGTCTCCTCGGTGGCGAACAGGCAGGTGCGCACCTGGCCGTCCGCGGTGAGGCGTGTGCGGTCGCAGGCCCGGCAGAAGGGGCGGGTGACGGAGGCGATGACGCCGACGCGGTGCGACCCGCCGTCGACGACCCACCGCTCCGCGGGCGCGGAGCCACGGGCGGCGTCACCTTCGGGGGTGAGCGAGAATCGTGTACGCAGAGAGGCGAGGATGTCACCGGCCGTGATCATCCCGTCCCGCTTCCAGCCGTGCTGGGCGTCCAGCGGCATCTGCTCGATGAACCGCAGCTCGTAGTCGTTCTCGACGGCCCAGGCGAGCAGGTCGGGGGCCTCGTCGTCGTTGAGCCCCGGCATGAGGACCGCGTTGACCTTGACCGGGGTGAGTCCGGCGGCGCGGGCGGCCTCCAGCCCGTCGAGCACGTCGTGGTGGCGGTCGCGGCGGGTGAGCGTCTTGAAGACGTCGGGGCGCAGGGTGTCGAGGGAGACGTTGACCCGGTCGAGGCCGGCGGTCTTGAGGGCCTCCGCGGTGCGCTTGAGTCCGATGCCGTTGGTGGTCAGGGACATCTTCGGGCGGGGCTCGAGGGCGGCGACACGCTCGACGATGCCGACGAGGCCGGGGCGCAGCAGGGGCTCGCCGCCGGTGAAGCGGACCTCGGTGATGCCGAGGTCGGTGACCGCGATGCGGATCAGGCGGACGATCTCGTCGTCGGTGAGCAGGTCGGGCTTCTTCAGCCACTGCAGGCCCTCTTCGGGCATGCAGTACGTACATCGCAGGTTGCACCGGTCGGTCAGGGAAACCCGCAGGTCGGTAGCCACTCGGCCAAAGGTGTCGATGAGCACTGTGGGCCCCCTCCCCATTCGCGGATCTGACTCTTCCGAGCCTACGTCAGGGCACGGACATCGCGTGTGGCCCATTTGGCACGAGGCGCGGCACGGCCGCGTCGTAGGACTCTACGACGCGGCCGCTACGGCGGTGTGTCGGCGGGCTCACTCAGTGCGCGCCGACACCGGTGAGGGACTTGACCTCCAGCTCGGCGTACTTGCCCTTGTCGGGCTCCTCCTTGGACAGCAGGGAGCCGATCCAGCCGAGCAGGAAGCCGACCGGGATGGAGATCAGGCCGGGGTTCTCCAGCGGGAACCAGGAGAAGTCGGCGTCGGGGAACATCGAGGTGGGCTTGCCGGAGACGACCGGCGAGAAGAGCACCAGGACGACCGAGGCGACCAGGCCGCCGTAGATGGACCACAGGGCGCCCTGGGTGGTGAATCTCTTCCAGAACAGGCTGTACAGGATCGTCGGCAGGTTCGCGGACGCGGCGACCGCGAAGGCGAGGGCGACCAGGCCGGCGACGTTCAGGTCGCGAGCGAGGGCGCCGAGCGCGATGGACACGATGCCGATGGCGACGGTCGCCCAGCGGGCCGCGCGGACCTCCTCCTTCTCGGTGGCCTGTCCCTTGCGGATGACGTTGGCGTAGATGTCGTGCGCGAAGGACGACGAGGAGGCGAGGGTGAGGCCCGCGACCACGGCCAGGATGGTGGCGAAGGCGACGGCGGAGATCACGGCGAGGAGGATGGCGCCGCCCGCCGAGTCGACACCGCCGATGTGCAGGGCCAGCAGGGGTGCCGCCGTGTTGCCCGCCTTGTTGGACGCGGTGATCTCCGCCGGTCCGACGAGCGCCGCCGCGCCGAAGCCGAGCGCGATGGTCATCAGGTAGAAGGCGCCGATGATGCCGATGGCCCAGTTGACGGACTTACGGGCGGCCTTCGCGGTGGGCACGGTGTAGAAGCGGATCAGGATGTGCGGCAGGCCCGCGGTGCCGAGGACGAGCGCGATGCCGAGCGAGATGAAGTCCAGCTTGGACGTCCCGGTGGCGCCGTACTTGAGGCCGGGCTCAAGGAACGCCGCGCCCTTGCCGCTCTTCTCGGCCGCCTGGCCGAGCAGGTCGGAGATGTTGAAGTTGAACTTCAGCAGCACCAGGAACGTGATGAGCAGGGTGCCCGCGATGAGCAGGACGGCCTTGACCATCTGCACCCAGGTGGTGCCCTTCATGCCGCCGATGGTGACGTACACGATCATCAGCAGACCGACGAGGGCCACGATGGCGATCTTCCCGCCGTCGCTGGTGATGCCGAGCAGCAGGGAGACGAGGACGCCGGCGCCCGCCATCTGGGCCAGCAGGTAGAAGATCGAGACGACGATCGTGGACGTACCCGCCGCGGTGCGCACGGGGCGCTGGCGCATGCGGTAGGCGAGGACGTCGCCCATCGTGTAGCGCCCGGAGTTGCGCAGCGGTTCCGCGACGAGCAGCAGGGCGACGAGCCAGGCGACCAGGAAGCCGATCGAGTAGAGGAAGCCGTCGTAGCCGAAGAGGGCGATGGCGCCGGCGATGCCGAGGAACGAGGCGGCCGACATGTAGTCGCCGGAGATGGCGAGGCCGTTCTGGAAGCCGGTGAACTGGCGGCCGCCCGCGTAGAAGTCGGAGGCGTCCTTGGTCTGCCGGCCCGCCCACACCGTGATGAAGAGGGTGGCGACGACGAAAGCGGCGAACAGGGTGATGATGAGCGGCCGGTGCTCGGTGGTCGCGCTCGACGCCGCGAGCTGGAGCGTGGGGCTCATGCGTCGGCCTCCATACGGGACTTGATGGCTTCCGCCTTGGGGTCGAGCTTCGCGGCGGCGTGCCGCGAGTAGAACCAGGCGATGAGGAACGTGGTGGCGAACTGGGCGAGGCCGAAGACCAGGGCGACGTTGATGTTGCCGAAGAGCTTCGTGCCCATGAAGGCGCCGGCGTAGTTCGAGAGCAGGACGTAGAGCAGGTACCAGGCGATGAACGCGACGGTCAGGGGGAAGGCGAAGGAGCGGTAGGCGCGGCGCAGTTCGCCGAATTCCGCACTCTCCTGCACCTGGACGAACGACTCTGTCGTGGGCTGGGCGGGGCTGGCGCCCTTACCGCCCGGGGGCGGCGGTGCATCGGTGGCCACGGAGACTCCTCGCGACGCGGGTTCGGTGGTGACGGTCATGGGGATGTTGCCTGCGGGAGCTGTGTGATGTTGCTCCACTCCCTGACAACGGCACGGACCGGGCACCGAACCGGTTCACGTTCGGTCTTTTTCCTCTGCACTTCTTGTCCTACTTGTTGTCGTACATCTGCGCGGATCCATTGAAGAGCCGCCTTGATCAGCGATAGCTTCGCCCGGCATAACCCGCCCATTCGCAAGGGGTGTTTGGGCGGTTTTTTCACGGATGATGTGGAGAACCCATGGCTCATCTGGGATCCAGACGACGGCGCGCACTCGCGCTGCCCGCCGGTCTGGCGCTCACGGCCTCCCTCGGATTCCTGCCGGCGGGTACGGCGTCGGCAGCAATCACCGACGACGTTCCGGCAGCGGTCCGGACGGACGGTCCGAAGCTGTCCTACGTGGTCAACGTCCAGGGCGGTCACGGCACCTCGAAGGCCGTCAAGAAGGCGATAGCCAAGGCCGGTGGATCGATCGTCCACGCGTACGACCAGATAGGCGTCATCGTCGTCCACTCGCAGAACCCTGCGTTCGCGGAGACGATCCGTCAGGTCCGCGGAGTCGCGTCGGCCGGTGCCACGCGCACCGCCCCGCTCGCGCCCGTGGCGGACACGGCCATCGAGTCGGAGCGCCCGCTCACCGCCGAGGAGGCAAAGGCGGCGGCGGGGCAGGCGGCGGCGGGCCAGGACGCGCTCGAGCCGCTGCAGTGGGACCTGCCCGCCATCAAGGCGGACAAGGCCCACGAGAAGACGCTCGGCAGCAAGAAGGTCACGGTCGCGGTCATCGACACGGGTGTCGACGACACGCACCCGGACCTGGCGCCCAACTTCGACCGCGAGGCATCCGTCAGCTGTGTCGGCGGTGTGCCCGACACGGCGGACGGCGCCTGGCGCCCGGGCCCGACGGAGAGCGACCACGGCACGCACGTCGCGGGCACGATCGCGGCGGCGAAGAACGGCACCGGCATCACGGGTGTCGCTCCGGGCGTGAAGGTCTCCGGCATCAAGGTCTCGCAGCCCGACGGCTTCTTCTACACCGAGGCCGTCGTCTGCGGCTTCGTGTGGGCCGCCGAGCACGGTGTCGACGTGACCAACAACAGCTACTACACCGACCCGTGGCTGTTCAACTGCAAGAACGACGCCGACCAGGCCGCTCTGATCGAGTCGCACCGGCGCGCCATCCGGTACGCGGAGAGCAAGGGCGCGGTGAACGTCGCCGCGGCCGGCAACTCGCGGATGGACCTCGCGGCCGACGAGCTCACCGACACCTCGAGCCCGAACGACACCACGCCGGTCGAGCGCAAGGTCAACCCGGCCGAGTGCCTGGACATCCCGACGCAGATCCCGGGCGTCGTCACGGTCTCCGCGCTGGGCGCGAAGAACCTGAAGTCCTCGTACTCCAACTACGGCAACGGCGTCATCGACATCTCCGCCCCCGGCGGCGACGCCACCCGCTACCAGGCGCCCGACGCGCCGGCCGTCGACGGCCGGATCCTGTCGACCCTGCCCGGCGGCGGCTTCGGCTACAAGGCCGGTACGTCGATGGCCTCGCCGCACGTCGCGGGTGTCGCCGCGCTGATCAAGTCGACGCATCCGTACGCGTCGCCGGCGATGGTGAAGGCCCTGCTCTCCGTGCAGGCCGACGACACCGCCTGCACCAACCCGTACGACATCGACAAGAACGGGACGGTCGACGCGGTCTGCGAGGGCGACGAGGACAAGAACGGCTTCTACGGTGAGGGCGTCGCCGACGCTCTCGACGCCGTTCGCCGCTAGTCACCTCTGAGCTCTGCTCCCCGGGGCCCGGTGCGGTTTTCCGCGCCGGGCCCCTTCGCATGGCACTCGGTGCCATAGTGGCTCCATGGGTCGGACATCTTCGAGCGGCACGGCCGCTGCCTGGGCCGCTCTGGGCGGCGATCCCGCTCTTTCGGACCGCGTGACGTACGGGGGCCGGGGCGCGCTGCCGGCCCGTCTGCCGGTCATGGAACTCGCGCGGTCCACGGTGGCCGTGTGCTCACTGGCCGCCGCGGAACTCGCCGCCCGCCGCACCGGCGGCCCCGTCCCGGCGGTCCGCGTGGACGACGGCGCCGTGACCGCGGCGTTCCTCAGCGACCGGCTGGTGAGGGTGGACCAAGCGGCCGCGGTGACGTTCGCCCCCCTGTCCCGCTTCTGGCGCGCGGCCGACGGCTGGGTGCGGACGCACGCCAATTACCCGCACCACCGGGCCCGGTTGCTCGCCGCACTCGGCCTGCCCGGCGACGCGGGCGAGGACGCCGTCGCGGCCTCCGTCGCTGAGCGGCGGGCGCTGGACGTCGAGGAGACCGTGTACGCGGCGGGCGGCCTGGCCGTCGCCGCACGCGGTCCGAAGGAGTGGGCCGGGCATCCGCAGGGCGCTGCCGCGGCCGCGCACCCTCTGCTGGTCGTGCGGCGCGTCGGGGACGGCTCCGCGCCGAGGGTGACGGGCGGTTCGGCGGCGCTGCCCTGTGCGGGGCTGCGCGTGCTCGACCTGACCAGAGTGCTGGCGGGCCCGGTCGCCACCCGCACCCTGGCCCTGCTCGGCGCCGATGTGCTGAGGGTCGACTCCCCGGGGCTGCCGGAGAGTCAGGAGGCCCACAACGACACGGGCATGGGCAAGCGGTCCACCCGGCTCGACCTGGCCGTCGCCGCGGACCGGGACACCTTCGAGGACCTGCTCTCCTCCGCCGACGTGGTGGTCACCGGCTACCGGCCGGGCGCCCTGGACCGGTTCGGTCTCGCACCCGAGGAGCTGGCGGTACGGCGCCCCGGCCTGGTCGTGGCCCGGCTGTCCGCGTGGGGGCGGTACGGGCCGTGGGCGGACCGGCGCGGTTTCGACAGCCTGGTCCAGGCCGCCTCCGGTATCGCGGAGATTGAAGGGGACGGGGAGCGTCCGGGGGCACTGCCCGCGCAGGCCCTGGACCACGGCACCGGCTACCTGCTCGCCGCCGGCGTGCTGCGGGCGCTGACCGAGCAGCACGGGACGGGCGGCGCGCGGCTGGTCGAGCTGGCTCTCGCGCAGACGGCCGCGTGGCTGGTGAACGGCCTGGAGAAGACACCGGACGCCGCCCCCGGCGAGTACGACGCCGAGCGGTGGCTCACCGAGACGGACAGCCCCATGGGCCGGCTGCGCCATGCCCTGCCCGCGGTCGCGTTCGACGGCGGCCCCGCCGGCTGGGCCCGCCCAGCAGGGCTCCTGGGCGCGGACACGCCCCGGTGGCGCGACTGACCCTCAGACGCCCGCCGCGCCCAGCAGCGTCCCGGCCGCGTACGTCACCGCCATGGCCAGCGCCCCGCCGGCGGTGTTGCGCAGCACGGCGGGGCCCGGTTCCGCCGCGCCCAGACGGGCGCTCCACCAGCCGGTGAGGGCCAGGGCCGCGAGCACCGACAGGACCGTGACGTACAGGCGCGCCGATGAGGGCGGCAGGACGATCGCGAGCAGCGGCAGCAGCGCGCCCGCCGTGAAGGCGAGGAAGCTCGCGCCCGCCGCGTGCCAGGGATTGGTCAGCCGGTCGGGGTCGATCCCGAGTTCCACGCGCGCGTGCGCGCGCAGGGCGTCCCGTTCGGTGAGCTGCTCGGCGGCCTCCCTGGCCACGTCGCGGGACAGGCCGCGCTCGGCCAACAGCTGGGTGAGTTCGTCGAGTTCGGCCTGGGGCTGCTCGCGCAGCTCCCGCCTCTCGACGGCGAGCGCGGCCTTCTCCGAGTCCCGCTGGGTGGACACGGAGACGTATTCGCCCGCGGCCATCGACATGGAGCCCGCGAGCAGTCCGGCGAGGCCCGCGGTGAGCAGGGTCCCGCGCGCGTCGGTCGCACCGGCGACGCCCACGACGAGGCCGGCGGTGGAGACGACTCCGTCGTTGGCACCGAGGACAGCGGCGCGCAGCCAGTTGAGACGCGTGCCGAGTCCGTCGCCGTGCGGTTCGTCGTGCGCCTGCCGCGAAGTCTGGTCACTCATTCCCGGAGCGTCTCACCCGAGCCGTGAACCGCGCCCGGACAACCCGCCGGAACGGGACCGGAGATCGGGCGTCGCCCGGTGCGGGGCGCCGGTAGCACGGGGCCGTCCTGCGTTGTCGGTCCCGGCCCGTATTCTCTGTGACCATGCTCGACGACCGTACGACCGCAGCGACGACGTGGCCGACCGCGTACCCCGACGGGTACGCGGTCGTCGACGTGGAGACCACCGGCCTGCACCACTACGACCGGATAGTGTCCGCTGCCGTCTACCGCCTGGACTCCCGGGGCGACATCGAGGACCACTGGTACACCCTCGTCAACCCCGAGCGCGATCCCGGCCCGGTCGAGATCCACGGTCTGACGAGCGAGATGCTCCGCGGCGCGCCGCTCTTCGGTGACATCACCGACGAACTCACCGAGCGCCTGGAGGGCCGCGTCCTGGTCGCGCACAACGCCAAGTTCGACTGGGGCATGCTCGCCCGGGAGTACGCGCGCGCGGGGCGGACGGCGCCGGTCCGGCAGCGTCTGTGCACCATCGCGCTCGCCAGGGAGCTCGCGCTGCCACTGCCCAACTTCAGGCTGGAGACCCTCGCCGCGCACTACGGCGTCGTGCAGCAGCGGGCCCACCACGCGCTGGACGACGCGCGGGTGCTGGCCGAGGCGTTCCGGCCGAGTCTGCACTCGGCGGCGAGCGACGGCGTACGGCTGCCGCTGCTGGAGTGCCGCCCGCTGACCGAGTGGTCCGACACCCCGCCCGCACCGCGCGTCGGCTACCAGCCGTCGTACGGGCGGAGCAGCTGGCGGCCGTCGCGCAAGCGGCCCCCGTGCCCCTACCCCAACCCGGGCAGGTACGAGCCGGGCGGGCAGCTGAAGCAGGGCATGCGGGTGGCGTTCTCCGGCGACACCTCCATAGAGCGCGAGTTGCTGGAGGACCGGGCGACCGAGGAGGGCCTGCACGTCGCCACGAGCGTGTCGCGGCTGACGAGCCTGCTGGTGACCAACGACCCGCACGCGTCGACGTCGAAGGCGCTCAAGGCCGCTTCGTACGGCACACCGGTCGTCGACGAGGCGGCGTTCACCCAGCTGTTGGGGCACGTGGTCCCGGCGGCGGGCACCGCCGCGGCCACGGCCACGGGAGGCGTCCCTGCGCCGGGACGCCCGGCGGGTCCGCCCGAGCAGCGGTCGGAGCGCGTGGAGCACGTGACGGAGCCGGGGACGGACCGCGGGGCGGCGCAGGAAATGCTGCCGGGCACGGCACCCGCATCGGAGTGAACCCGGCGCGACTCGCCCGCCGCCCGCTCGCCCCCGCCCGCCGCGCGTCCCACCCTGTGGCGCATGGCACGTTGCGAGGTTTGCGGAAACGACTACGGCATGTCCTTCGAGGTGCACGCGCAGGGCGCGGTGCACGTCTTCGACTGCTTCTCCTGCGCCATTCACCGCATGGCGCCCATCTGTGAGCACTGCCGGGTCCAGATCATCGGCCAGGGTGTCGAGGCCGAGGGCCACTGGTACTGCGGCGCGCACTGCGCCCGCGCCGAGGGGAGGGCCGGCATCGTCGACAGGGTGTGACCCCGCCGTGCCCCGGCGCCGGGACGGGGCGCCACCGGGACCCCCCGTCCCGGCGCCGGGGAACTAGCAGGTACGGTCGAAGCCGTGTACCGCTTCCTGTTGTCCCGGCAGTGGGTGATCCTCACCCTCATCGCCCTCGTTCTCATCCCCACGATGGTCGAGCTGGGCTTCTGGCAGCTGCACCGCCACGAGCGCCGCGTCGCGCAGAACTCCCTGATCGCCCGGAACCTGGAAGCCGCGCCGGTGCCGGTGTCCGACCTGACGTCCCCCGGGCACACCGTCCCGCGGGACGACTACTGGCGGCAGGTCACCGCGACGGGCACCTTCGACCCGGCCCATGAGGTCGTCGTACGCCGCCGCACCAACGCCGACGACCGCGTCGGCTTCCATGTGCTGACTCCCCTGCTGCTGGCCGACGGCTCAGCGGTGCTCGTCAACCGCGGCTGGGTGCCGGCCGCCGCCGACCAGAAGGCGTTCCCCGAGGTGCCGCCCGCACCCGGGCACACCGTCACCGTCACCGGCCGGCTCAAAGCGGACGAGACGACCGGTGCGAGCGGCATCAAGGACCTGGCCGGTCTGCCGCCCCGCCAGGTGATGCTGATCAACAGCAAGCAGCAGGCGAAGCTGCTGGACCGCCCGGTGCTCGGCGGCTATCTGGAGCAGACGGACCCGAAGTCCGCCGCGGCCGGCCCGGAACAGATCCCCGACCCCGACCACGACTCCATCGGCGCGCACATGGCGTATGCCGTCCAGTGGTGGCTGTTCGCCGCGGCCGTGCCTGTCGGCTGGTCGATTCTCGTACGGCGGGAGAAGCGGGACAGAGCGGCGGCGGCCGCGAACGGCACGCCGGAACCGGCCCACGCGGCTGCTTAACGGCCGACCGGGCCGGGAACACGCCAGAGCGTGACCCAACGTATCGAGGACTACGCCCTCATCGGTGATCTGCAGACCGCGGCACTGGTCGGTGCCGACGGTTCGATCGACTGGCTGTGCCTGCCCCGGTTCGACTCCGCGGCCTGCTTCGCGGCGCTCGTCGGCAACGAGGAGAACGGGCACTGGCGGCTCGCACCCAAGGGCGCCGTCCGGTGCACGAGTCGTCGATATGTCGATGAGTCACTGGTACTCGAGACGACGTGGCAGACTCGCACAGGAACCGTCAAAGTGCTTGATTTCATGCCACAAAGGGACAAAGCCCCCGACGTGGTGCGCATCGTGGCAGGCGTCAGCGGCACCGTCGAGATGGCCTCCGTCCTGCGGCTGCGCTTCGACTACGGCGACATCGTGCCCTGGATGCGGCGCGCCGACGGCCACCGGGTCGCCGTGGCGGGCCCCGACTCCGTCTGGCTGCGCAGCGAACCCCAGGTGCAGACCTGGGGCCAGCAGTTCAGCACCTGCTCGGCGTTCACCGTCGCGGCGGGCGAGAAGGTGGCCTTCGTCCTCACCTGGCACCCGTCGCACAAGCCGCGCCCCGCGCTGGTCGACCCCCATGAAGCGCTGCGCCACTGCCTGGAGGACTGGGCCGAGTGGTCGTCCCGGTGCCGTTACGAGGGCCCGTACCGGGATGCGGTCCTGCGCTCACTGATCACCCTCAAGGCGCTCACCTACGCGCCCACGGGCGGCATCGTCGCCGCCCCGACGACGTCGCTCCCCGAGGAGATCGGCGGTGTGCGCAACTGGGACTACCGCTTCTGCTGGCTGCGCGACTCCACTCTGACGCTCGGCGCGCTGCTCGCGGCGGGCTATCTCGACGAGGCGGCGGCCTGGCGCGACTGGCTGCTGCGCGCGGTGGCCGGCGACCCCGCCGACCTGCAGATCATGTACGGCCTCGCGGGCGAACGCCGACTGGCCGAGATGGAGCTGGGCTGGCTCGGCGGCTACGCCGGGTCCGTCCCGGTCCGCGTCGGCAACGACGCGGCCTACCAGCTCCAGCTCGACGTCTACGGCGAGGTGATCGACTCGCTCTTCCTGGCCAGGGCGGCGGGCCTGAAGGCCGAGCGGCACGCGTGGAACATCCAGTTGAGCCTCCTCGGCTTCCTGGAGTCGAAGTGGCGAGAACCGGACCAGGGGCTGTGGGAGGTGCGCGGGCCGCGCCGCCACTTCGTGCACTCCAAGATCATGGCGTGGGTCGCGGCCGATCGCGCCGTACGCACCCTGGAGGCCCACCCGGCGCTGCGCGGGGACGCCGCGCGCTGGCGCACGATGCGCGACGAGGTGCACCGGGAGGTGTGCGAGAAGGGCTTCGACCCGGTGCGGAACACGTTCACGCAGTCGTACGGCTCGACGGACCTGGACGCGGCGACGCTGCTGATCCCGCACGTCGGCTTCCTGCCCCCGGACGATCCCCGGGTCCTCGGCACGATCAAGGCGGTGCAGGCCGAGCTCGGCAGCGGCCCGCTGGTGCGGCGCTACAGCACGGAGGGCATCTCCGTCGACGGCCTGCCGGGCGGCGAGGGCGCGTTCCTGGCGTGCTCGTTCTGGATGACGGACGCGCTGTGCATGACGGGGCGTGTGGAGGAGGCACGCGAGATGTTCGAACACCTGCTGGCACTGCGCAACGACGTGGGCCTGCTGTCCGAGGAGTACGACCCGGTGGCGGGCCGCCAGCTCGGCAACTTCCCCCAGGCGTTCAGCCATATCGGGCTGGTGCACACCGCCCTCGCGCTGGGCCGGCACGAGGCGGCAGGATAGGCCCATGGATCTTGGACTGAAGGAACGCGTCTACATCGTCACCGGCGCCTCCCGCGGCCTGGGCAACGCCTCCGCGCGGGCCCTGGTGGCCGACGGCGCGAAGGTTGTCATCACGGGCCGGGACGAGAAGACGGTCAAGGAAGCGGCTGCCGAACTGGGACCGAACGCGGTGGGCCTGGCGACGGACAACGCCGACCCGGCCGGCGCCGAGCGCCTGGTGGCGGCGGCCCGCGCGCACTTCGGCCGCTTCGACGGCATTCTCATCAGCGTGGGCGGTCCGGCACCGGGCTTCGTCGCGGACAACACGGACGAGCAGTGGCGGTCGGCGTTCGAGTCGGTCTTCCTGGGCGCGGTGCGGCTGGCTCGGACCGCGGCGGCGGAACTGAACGAGGGCGGCGTGATCGGCTTCGTCCTGTCGGGGTCCGTCCACGAACCGATTCCCGGCCTGACGATCTCCAACGGGCTGCGCCCCGGTCTCGCGGGCTTCGCCAAGTCCCTCGCCGACGAACTGGGGCCGCGGGGCATCCGCGTGATCGGTCTGCTCCCCTCACGCATCGACACGGACCGGGTCCGGGAGCTCGACGCGCTGTCCGGCGACGCGGAGGCGGCGCGCACGGGCAACGAGTCGCGGATCCCGCTGCGGCGCTACGGCACGCCGGCGGAGTTCGGCACGGTCGCGGCGTTCCTGCTGTCACCGGCGGCGTCGTACCTGACGGGCGTCATGCTCCCGGTGGACGGCGGGGCGCGGCACGGTTTCTGACGGCGGCCGCGGACCGGGGCACCGGGGGCGACGCGCCCTCGGTGCCCTTCATGTCACGCGTTGCGCCTTGTGCTTCGCGATCCGCAGCCTCGTCTCGGTCGGCAGCGACGACAGCCCCGCCGACTCCCGCGCATGCGCCACCGCCTCGTCGACCAGCCGGGACACCGTCTCGGCCGGAGCCGCATGGGGCTCCAGTCGCAGCAGGATCCTCGCCTGGGGAGCCCTGCGGCTGCGGCCCGTCAGCAGGACCCGTGCGTGGGAGACGCCCTCCAGCGACTCCGCCTCCCCCGTCATCACGTGCTCCAGCGCCCGGCCGCGCAGCAGCGCGCCCTCTCCGTCGCCGGTGTCCACGAGGACCTCGGCGAGGCGGGGGCGGCGCAGCTGTGCGAGAAGCCACCACAGGGCCAGCAGCACCAGCGCCGCGAGGACCGCGATGACGAGCGGCCACCACCAGCCCTCGTCCCGCCACCTCATTCGGTCCGCATCGCTGAGCAGCACGTCGCGCCGCCCGCTCCAGGGCCACCACGAGGGCACGGACAGCCCGGTCCCTGCCGCCAGTACGGCGCCGCCCGCGCACACCAGCACCAGCCCGGCGAGGCCGAGCACGACCCGGTTGACCGTTTTGATCATCCGTCTCACCCCTCGCTCCTGAGCTTTCCGGCCGGAGGGCGGCCGACGTGGACGGCCAGGGCGGGGGGTCTGGCGAGGCCCAGTTCCTTGAGGCCGATTCCGAGCGCGGTGTCCAGGTCGGCGCGTACGTCGTCGAGTTCGCGGAAGTGGGAGCGGGCACGCACCGTGGCCTTGGTGCGTCCCATCCGGACCCGTACGGACTGCACTCCGGACACCTCCATCGCGCGGTCGCGCAGCACGAGCGCCGCCGCCTGCCGGTCCAGTCCGGCCCGTACGTGCGCGCGGTCGCGATGCATGGGCAGCACCCCGCGCAGCCCCGGCGTCACCGCGAGAACGATCAGCCAGACGCCGACGAGCACCGCCGCCGCGGCGACCGCGAGGACCGCCACCTCGTCGAGACGCCATCGGTCGAGGTGGCCGGCCAGGGCGCGCCGCCAGTACATGGCGGGTCGGCCGGCCCGTACCGCGGCGACGTCGTAGAGCAACAGCCCCGATCCCGCGAGGACCACCAGGGCCAGCAGCGCGGCGGGGACGCGGCGCGCCGACCAGAAGCGCCCCGCCCCGCCGTGCTCGCCTTCCGGGGGGACCGGCGCGGGGTCGTAGGCCGCGGCGGAGGCGGACTGGTCCAGTTCACGGACGGGCCGGTGGCTCTGTCCGGGCTCGGTCATCGAATCCTCCCCTGGGCCGAGTGCCGCGAGTGGACGGAGTGCAGGCGCTCGACCTGCACCGCCACCTCGGGCACCTCCATCCCCGCCAACGTCCTTACCCGTTGGGTCACTTGACGACGCACCGCGCCGCACTGGCGGCCGATGTCACCCGGGTAGTCGAGTTCGAGACTGACGCGGACCCGAGCCGTGTCGTGGTGCACGACGACCATCGCGTGCGGCGGCGAGGCGCCCTCGGGCCGACGCCCGAGGGCCTCCCGTGCCGCCTGCGTGGCGATCTTCGCCACGACGCGGTCGGCGATGGTGGTCGCGCCGCGTTCGGCGGGGGCCACACGGTCGGCGGCCACCGTGCGTCACCGCCGCCCTTCGCCACGATCGCGACCCCGGAAGAAGTCACCGACCTCCAGGTCGCCCTCGAGAAACCTGCCCGCCACGAAACCGACCGCCCCCAATGCGGCGACGAGCAGAAACGCCCCGAACCCGCCGAAGTACCCGGCGAATCCGAGCGCCATGCCGGCCACCATGCCGACCACGGCCATGCTCATTCTGAGCTCCTCTACTGGAGACGCGGCTCCGCCTCGTCCTCTTCCTCATCGGGCAGCTTGACGTCGCTCACGGCGATGTTGACCTCGACCACCTCCAGGCCGGTCATCCGCTCGACGGCGGCGACGACGTTCTCGCGGACGTCGCGCGCGACATCGGCGATGGCGACGCCGTAGTCGACGACGATCTCCAGGTCCAGGGCGGTCTGCACCTCACCGACCTCGGCCTTGACGCCGCGCGTCACACCGGCCCTGGCGCCACCGCCGGGCACCCGGTCGCGTACGGCTCCGATGGTGCGGGAGAGACCGCTGCCCATGGCGTGGACGCCGACGACGTCCCGCGCGGCAAGTCCGGCGATCTTCTCCACGACGCCGTCGGCGATCGTGGTGCGTCCGCGGACGCCGGGTTCCACCCGCTTGCCGATCGAGGTCCTGCGGGACGACGGCTCGCCACCGCCGGCCGTTTCGTTCCCCGTGTTCTGGGGCCGGTTGCGCTCACCTGTCTCAGTCATCGCGGTGTCCTTTCGGGTGGTGATTACCTCCCTTTGCCCACATTAAGTGCGGTTGCCCGGTTCCGCGCCGGGGATGCGGCAGGCTGGAGGAATGAGCACTGCGGGAGCGATGGGGCGCATGCGACGGGCGATGGGGCTCGGCAGGCTGGTGGCGCTGGGAGGGCCTGAGGACGGCACCTGGCTGGCTGAACGCGCGGCCGCCTCGGTGCTCGTCAAGGCCGCGGCGAAGGCGGTACGGGGGGCGGCCGTGACCCGGCTCGACGTGCGGCTCGCGGACCACGCAGCGGCGGGCGAGCCCGCGGTGCCCCCGCCGCCGAGCGCCCTGCCGCCGGGCGACCACCGGATCGCGGCGGAGATCGCGGTGTGGAGCGGGGAGCCGCTGCCGGCCGTGACGGCGGCCCTGCGGTCGGCGCTGGCCAGGGCGGCGGCGGACCGGCTGGGCCTCGTGGTCTCCGAAGTGGATCTGCGGGTGGCGTCGCTGCCGGACAGCCCCTTGCCACCGGCTCCGGAACGTGCCCCCACGGCCGTGACGCCCTCGGACGCGGCGGGTGAGGCCGCGGCGGCGACGGCGGGCGTGGTGTGCCTGACGGCGGAGCTGGGCGGCGGCGCCGTGCACACGGCAGCGGACCGGGTACGGGTCGAGGTCGCAACGGCCGACGGGTTCCGGGCGCTGGACGTGGGCCGTGCGGTGCGTGCGGCGGTGTCCGCCGCGCTCGCGGACGGCCGCCCGGTCGCGGTCCTGATCTCCTCGGTCGCCTGACGCCCGTGGCGAGTACGCCGCACACCGGCCGCTCCCGTGGGAGCGGCCGGTGTGCGGCGTACGCGTGTGGTGCCCGGTCAGTCGCCGAGACCGGCGAGGTCCCGGAGCCTGCGGGCCTGGGCGGCGCGCTCGGCCGCGCGCTGCTCCTCGAAGGTGCGGCCCGAGGCGCCCTGGAGCAGGGCCTTGGTCTCGATCACGGCGTCGCGGGGCGCGGCGACGAGCGCGGCGGCGAGGTCCCGTACGGCGGCGTCGAGTTCGGCGCCGGGCACGACGAGGTTGGCGAGGCCGGTGCGCTCGGCCTCCTCGGCGTGGACGAACCGGCCGGTCGCGCAGATCTCGAGCGCGCGGGCGTAGCCGACGAGCGATACCAGGGGATGCGTGCCGGTGAGGTCCGGGACGAGCCCGAGGCTGGTCTCCCGCATGGCGAACTGGACGTCCTCGGCGACCACCCGCAGGTCACACGCGAGGGCGAGCTGGAAGCCCGCGCCGATCGCATGGCCCTGAACGGCCGCGATCGTGACGATGTCGCTGCGGCGCCACCAGGTGAACGCTTCCTGGAACTCGGCGATGGCCGCGTCGACCTCCGCGTCGCTGCTGCGTGCGAGGTCGATGAACGACGGCTCGCCGTCGAAGCCCTCAGGGGTGAAGGCCTGCCGGTCGAGTCCCGCGGAGAAGGACTTGCCCTCACCGCGCAGCACCACGACACGCACGTCGCCCGGCAGTGACCGGCCGGCCTGCGTCAATGCCCGCCACAGCGCGAAGTCCTGGGCGTTGCGCTTGTCCGGCTTGGTCAGGGTCACCGTGGCAACGGCGCCGTCGACGGTGAGTCGCACACCGTCCTTGTCGAGCACAGGGTCGAGCGAAGTCATGGGACGCCTCCGGTTCGGTGCAGTGGTGCCTACGAAGATAAGCGACTGCACAGTAACCACCCGGACCGGTCGGACGACCGCCCGGGTGGCCACCGCGGAACCGATGGGCCGCAGGAGTCCTTACGACGGGCTGTGTCAGGCCGAAGCGGCCTTCTTGCCCCTCGTCGCTCCGCCGCGTCCACGCAAAACGACTCCGGACTCACTGAGCATCCGATGGACGAATCCGTAGGAGCGGCCGGTCTCTTCGGCCAGCGCCCGGATGCTCGCACCGGAGTCGTACTTCTTCTTCAGGTCTGCCGCGAGCTTGTCGCGCGCGGCGCCGGTAACCCGGCTGCCCTTCTTCAGAGTCTCGGCCACCCGTGCCTCCTCATGGGAAGTGCGCTCTGGACTTCTCATGATCACCCCTCTCGGGCGTCCTGGCCACCCATTCGACAAGGTCCGTACGGAACGCTTGGCCATGCGATATGCGGCCCCCATGACCGGAATCAATCCCTCCGGTCATACGAGAGGGAACGTATCGCCGGACCGTTCGCGAAAATGCCTGGTCAGGGGGTGCGGAAGGGTGTGTGCAGGCCGGGGGGGCAGGCGCGGGCGGCAGGCGAGCCGCCACGCCGCAGTACGAGACGCTCTCACGCAGATGATGGATCACGCGTAGGCCGAATGATCCATAAGGAGTGGATCAACGGGCGGGCACAGGCCCCGGACGGCTCGGCGAGGACGAGGCGTACGACGGCCGCGAGCGGCTCGGCGAGCGCGGACCGCGCCCGGAGGCGCCGCACGCGTCAGGCGAGCGCCACCAGGTCCGCGTAGTCCGCACCCCACAGGTCCTCGACGCCGTCAGGCAGCAGGATGATCCGCTCCGGCTCCAGGGCCTCGACCGCGCCCTCGTCGTGGGTGACGAGGATGACGGCGCCCTTGTAGGTGCGCAGCGCGCCGAGGATCTCCTCGCGGCTGGCGGGGTCCAGGTTGTTGGTGGGCTCGTCGAGCAGCAGGACATTGGCCGACGAGACGACCAGCGTGGCCAGCGCGAGACGGGTCTTCTCACCACCGGAGAGCACCCCGGCCGGCTTGTCGACGTCGTCACCGGAGAAGAGGAATGAACCGAGCGTCTTGCGCACCTCGACGAGGTCGAGGTCGGGCGCCGCGGAGCGCATGTTCTCCAGGACGGTCCGGTCCGGATCGAGGGTCTCGTGCTCCTGGGCGTAGTACCCGAGCTTGAGGCCGTGGCCGGGGGTGACCGAGCCGGTGTCGGGCTTCTCGACGCCGGCGAGGAGACGCAGCAGCGTCGTCTTGCCCGCGCCGTTGAGCCCGAGGATGACGACGCGCGAGCCCTTGTCGATGGCGAGGTCGACGTCGGTGAAGATCTCGAGCGAGCCGTAGGACTTGGACAGGCCCTCGGCGGTCAACGGCGTCCTGCCGCACGGTGCGGGCTCGGGGAAACGCAGCTTGGCGACCTTGTCGGCGATCCGGATCTCCTCCAGGCCGGACAGCAGGCGCTCGGCACGGCGGGCCATGTTCTGCGCGGCGACCGTCTTCGTGGCCTTGGCCCGCATCTTGTCGGCCTGGGAGTTGAGGGCGGCGGCCTTCTTCTCGGCGTTCTGCCGCTCGCGCCTGCGGCGCTTCTCGTCGGCCTCACGCTGTTGCTGGTAGAGCTTCCAGCCCATGTTGTAGACGTCGATCACGGAGCGGTTGGCGTCGAGGTAGAAGACCTTGTTGACGACCGTCTCGACGAGATCGACGTCGTGGGAGATCACGATGAAGCCGCCGCGGTAGGTCTTCAGATAGTCGCGCAGCCAGACGATCGAGTCGGCGTCGAGGTGGTTCGTGGGCTCGTCGAGGAGCAGGGTGTCGGCGTCCGAGAAGAGGATGCGGGCGAGCTCCACACGGCGGCGCTGACCACCGGAGAGCGTGTGCAGCGGCTGTCCGAGGACCCGGTCCGGCAGACCGAGCGCGGCGGCGATGGTGGCGGCCTCGGCCTCGGCGGCGTATCCGCCCTTGGTCAGGAACTCCGTCTCCTGGCGCTCGTACTGCCTGAGCGCCTTCTCGCGGGTGGCGCCGAGCCCGTTGGCGATGCGGTCCTCGTTCTGGCGCATCTTGCGGATCAGGACGTCGAGGCCGCGGGCGGAGAGGATGCGGTCGCGGGCGAGGACGTCGAGGTCGCCGGTGCGGGGGTCCTGCGGCAGGTAGCCGACCTCGCCGGAGCGGGAGATCGTGCCGCCGGCGGGGATGCCCTCGCCGGCGAGGCACTTGGTGAGCGTGGTCTTGCCCGCTCCGTTGCGGCCGACGAGGCCGATGCGGTCGCCCTTGGCGATACGGAAGGAGGCCGACTCGATGAGGACGCGCGCGCCTGCGCGCAGCTCGATACCGGATGCGGTGATCACGGGGGAAATACTCCAGGGCGGTGGGACGGCGGAAGGGACGGGCGAGCGACGCTTCGACGCCGTCTAATGCACAAGGAGAATTGCCATACGGCTCAGTCTAACGGGGCATGGCAAGTGCTTTTCCGGCTGCGGCCGCAGCGGGGCGGTCTTCTCCCCGCGGGTCCGCGGCGCGCCGGGACGGCCGCGGCACAGTGGCGGCGCGGGGGCGTACCGCGTCGACCTGGACGGCCCGGTACGACACGTTCGGCTGAGCCTTTCCGCGCGGTGTTGACGAGCGGGGCGATGCGGCCCGGGATTGTCGGTGGGCGGTGCCAGACTGAGACGCAGATCACCATCCTGTCGTCGAGCGAGTGAGGAGTGATCGGGATGACGCCGTCGCCGAACATCTGTCCCACGCTGGTCTACCAGGACGCCAAGGCCGCGATCAGACAGCTCACCGAAGCCTTCGGCTTCACCGAACACGCGGTGTACGAGGACGAGGACGGCGGGGTGCTGCACGCGGAACTGACGTATGGCAACGGCATGGTGATGCTGGGCAGCAAGGGCACCGGCAGCGAGTTCGACAAGCTGATGCAGGGGGCGGGCCCGGCTGGGGTGTTCGTCCATGTCGACGACGTGGACGCGCACCACGGTACGGCGGTCGAGCACGGCGCCGAGATCGTCATGCCGCCGACCGATCAGGACTACGGGGCACGGGACTACATGGCCCGGGACGTCGAGGGCAACATCTGGAGCTTCGGCTCGTACACACCGGGGGTGGCGGAGTCGTCGTAGCCCGCGCCGCCCCCGGTGTGCGTGTGACGCGTGTCAGACGCCGCCGGTGTGCACCTGGAAGGCAGCCCGCCGGACGGCCTTGGCCAGGGCCGGGTCCGGGTGCGCGGCGGCGAGGGCGACGAGGACCTGGACCGTACGGGGGTGGCCCCCGGCCCGGACCTCGTCGATGAGCGCCGGGACCGTGCCCTGGACCGCGGAGTCGAGGTGGCGCAGCAGCAGTTGGGGCTCCCCGTGGTCCGCGACGGCGGCTGCGGTGTCCACCCAGAGCCAGGTGGCCTCCTCACGGGTGAGGACCTCGGCGGCGTCCTCGGGATCGGCGCCCTCGTACTCGGCGAGCCACAGCAGGGCGTAGGGGCGCAGGGACGGTTCGACGGCGGCCGCGCGGACCTCGGGCTCGGCGGGGGCGCCGACGACGCGGAGCGCCTCGAAGGCCAGTCCGCGCAGCAGGGCGTCCTCGCCCCGTGCGACGGCGAGGAGCTCGGCGACCGCGCTGGAGACGGTGCGGGCGGCGAGCCAGGCACGGTATTCGGCGCGTGCGGGTCCGGGGGTGAGACGGGCGCATCCCCGGAGCATGTCCTCGGCGGACTGCTCGATGTTGCCCGCGGGACTCTGGGCGGCGACGCAGATCTGCTCGAGTTTGACCCACACCGCCCAGTTGCCGAGGGGGGTGAGCGTGGCCTGGCCGCGCTCGAGAGTCAGGGCGCCGACGGCGGCGAGTCCTTCGAGGGCCCAGTCGAGCAGCACGGAGAGGGGGACGTCGTCGCCGTCGACGGGGGCTCCGGGCTCGTCGGCGGTGGGCTGCGTCTCGCCCCGGGGGCCGTAAGGGACCTCGCAGCGCTCCTCGCGCAATTCGGCGACGCGCTGCTGCAGCAGATCGAGCAGGGCCGGTACGAGCACGGGGCCGGCCGAGAGCTGGAGGAGGGAGAGCACTTGAGGCACGGCCTCGACGACCTCGGCCACGACGGTGGGTGCGACGTCCTCGGGGGCGGGGTGCGCGAGCGACCATGCGTCGAACAGAGCGACCCAGCCGCGCAGCACGGCCATGTCGTCACGGTCCCAGGCGCGCAGCCGCCAGCCGGGGCGCGCGGTGCCGCCGTGCAGTTCGATCAGGCCGGCGAGGCGGGCGCGGTCCCAGCCCGCGCGGACCTGGTCCGGCGTCAGGCCGAGTGCGGAGGCGGCCCGTTCCCGCGCGCCGACGACGAGCGCGACGGTGCTCGGGTCACCGCCGGGTCCGCCGGGCAGGGACGCGGCCGCTCCCGCGGCGGCCCAGCGGGCGATGCGTACGGCGTCGGCGAGGACCGCGCGGGCCTGTCGTGCCAGCTCTGCGGGGGCGGGCGTGCCCTCCGGCGGACGCGGCGCCGGACGGCTGCGCCGGGTCGTCACGGCCCGTCGTGCGGTGGCCAGGGATCGCGGGCGGACAAGACGGAGTCTGGAGTTGCGCGCCAATTGCTCATCAGGCTTTCGGGACGTCACGGGGAGCAGTCTTCCCGCTGACGGCCCGAAAGCCCAAACGGACGGGGGGAGGCCGGGTCGGACACGGCTCTCGCCTGCGGTTACATGAGGGGGGTGAGGAAGCGGCGAAGGGCTTCTTCGTACGCCTCGGGGTCGGCGTTCCACATCGCGGCGTGCGGGGCGCCGGGCACGGTGTGCAGGCCGATCAGACCGGGGCGTTCGGCCGCCAGCCGGCGCGAGTGCTGCCAGGGGGCGATGGTGTCGTCCGGCCCGTGGAAGATCAGCACCGGGACGCGGACGGCCGACGGGTCTGCGGCCTCGGCGATCCGGTCGCCGTGCGGGCCGGTGCGGCCGAGCGCGGCGCGCACGGCGAGGGGAAGCAGCGGCCCCGGGGTGTGCCGGGCGGTGGCCAGGGCGCGCAGGGTCGTCTCCCAGTCGAGGACCGGCGAGTCCAGCACAAGCCCGCTGATGCGGTCGCGCAGGCCCGAGTTGGCGGCGGCCCGCAGCGCCATCGAGGCGCCGACGGACCAGCCGTGGACGATGACGCGTTCGGCGCCGTGCCGCACGGCGTGCCGTACGGCCGCGTCCAGGTCGCGCCACTCGGAGTCGCCGAGGTGGCTCAGGCCGTCCGGCGGGCGGGGAGCGCCCTCGTCTCCGCGGTAGGCGAGGTTCAGCACGGGGAACTGCTGGTCGCGCAGGAAGGGGAGCAGGTTCAGCGGGTGCTCCCGGGTCGTGCCGATGCCGTGCACCGTGATCACCCAGGTGGAGCGGGTGCCGGGGACGAACCATGCCGGGAGGGCGCCGAGTTCGCCCGGGACGAGGACGTCGGCGTGCGGGATGCCGAGGGCGTCGGCCGGGGCGCCGCTGTGCACCTGTGGGGTGAGGCGGACCCGGCTGCCGGGCCGGAGGCCGCCGGCGACGACGCGGTCAAGGCGGCGTACCACGGTGTCCGCGGAGTGCGTGACGCCCTCGAGGACCGGGCCGACGACGGCGTGGACTCCGGAGCCCTCCAGCCCGTACGTCCCCCGGCGCAGTGAAGCGAGGCTGCGCGTGAGCGTCACCCGATCGGAATCGGTCCCGTGCACGGTGAGCTTCGGGTCGCCGGGGAGGGGGCGGGACGCTCCCAGGGCGGCGTTGCTCGCGTGGCGGCCGGCGGCGACCGTGGCCGCGCCGACGCCGATGAGGGTGGTGACGGCCGCTGCCGTCGCTGTAGCGGGGCGCACGGGTCCAGTGTCGGCGGGGGCGGGCGGGGGTGCCAGTGGGCGCGGCGGACGGGCCGCTCGCCTGGGGGCGTGTTCCCCTGGGGCTGCGCCCCGGATTCCGGTACGGCCGTCGTCCCCTGGGGCTGCGCCCCGGATTCCGGTACGGCCGTCGTCCGTGCCCTCGTACGCCGAACGGGCTGGACCTTCCGCCTGCGCGGCCGACCTGGCCCTGCGGGCCGCGCGGGTCCACCCGTACGCCGGGCCCCCGGGCGAAGTCCCGACGACGCCTGACGGCGGAGGGCCCGGGTGGCCGCGGCGCACGCGGCCGCGCCCGGGCCCGCACTCGGGCCCCGCACGACCTCTGCGCGCTGGAGGACCGCGGCGGAGCCCCGCGCCAGGCGCGACCAGCGCGGGCGGCGACCGCGGCGCCCGAACGGGGGCCCACCTGCCGGCACTCGGGCGCTTCCGGAACCGGGGCGGAGCACCGCGCCAGGCGCGGGCGGCGACCGGGCCGGGGCCGGTCATGGGGTGGCGGGGCGGGGCTGGCCGTAGGTGTTCAGGCGGGCGGCCGCTGCCGACAGTTCCGCTTCGGAGAGGAGGCGGGGGGTCAGCGACGGGAGCGAGGACGCCTTCAGCCAGACCTGGCACATCCATTCCAGCTGGGCCGTGCGGTCGTACGCCTGGGGCAGGGTCGCCCCGTACGCGACGGTGCCGTGGTTCTGGAGGAGGCAGGCCGTGCGGTCGCGCAGGGCCTGGAGCATGTTGCGGGCCAGTTCCGGGGTGCCGTACAGCGCGTAGGGCGCCACGCGGACCGGGCCGCCGAGTGCCGCCGTCATGTAGTGGACCGGCGGCAGCTCGGGCACCAGCGTGGACACGGCGGTGGCGTGTACGGCGTGGGTGTGCACGACGGCTCTGGCCGGTGTGCCGCGGTAGACCGCCAGGTGCAGCGGCAGCTCGCTGGTGGGTTCCAGCGTGCCGACGACCTGGCGGCCGCCGAGGTCGACGGCGACGGTGTCGTCGGGTCCGAGCCGGTCGTAGGGCACCCCGCTCGGGGTGACGACCACGAGGTCGCCGACGCGGACGGAGACGTTGCCGGACGTACCGACCACGAGACCCTCCGCCGCGGTTCTGCGGGCCGTCGCGACGACGTCCTGCCAGCCCTGTTCGATCGTGTCCGTCCCCGCGTGATCCGTCATGCGGAGATCCTGTCAGGCGCGCCCCTCGGGGCGACAGGCGACGGAGTGTGTTCGAGTGGATGCCGGGTGCTGTCGCAGGGCCTCAAAAGGGGCAAGCGGAATGCTCGGTCCCTACTTACGGACACCGCAGAGCCCGGCCCAGTTCATCTTCCGTTCACCCAGGTTGCCTACGGTCGCCGAGTCAATGACGTCAAACGATTGCCTGGGTAAATGGAACACATCACGCTGCTGCTCGCGATTGTGATCGTGACAGCTCTCGTGTTCGATTTCACGAACGGTTTCCACGACACCGCCAACGCGATGGCGACGACCATCTCGACCGGCGCCCTGAAGCCCAAGACCGCGGTGGCCATGTCCGCCGTTCTGAATCTCGTCGGCGCTTTCCTGTCCGTGGAGGTCGCGAAGACGATCTCCAGTGGCCTCGTCGACGAATCAGGCATCTCACCTGAAGTCATCTTCGCGGCGCTCGTCGGCGCCATCCTCTGGAATCTGCTGACCTGGCTCATCGGCCTGCCGTCCAGCTCCTCGCACGCCCTGATGGGCGGCCTCATCGGCGCCACCGTCGCGTCCGTCGGCTTCGACGCGGTCAACGGCGGCGTCGTGGTCACCAAGGTGCTGATCCCCGCGGTCGCCGCGCCGCTCGTCGCCGGTGTCGCCGCGTTCCTGGCCTCCCGGCTGACCTACAGGCTCGGCCGGAACGCCGACCCGAAGGCCACCGGCAAGGGCTACCGCGCCGGCCAGATCGCCTCCGCCGGTCTCGTCTCGCTGGCGCACGGCACCAACGACGCGCAGAAGACGATGGGCATCATCACCCTGGCCCTGGTCGCCGGGAACGTCATCGCCCCCGGCTCCAACCCTCCCCTGTGGGTCATCGTCTCCGCCGGTGTCGCCATCGCCCTCGGCACCTACCTCGGCGGCTGGCGCATCATCCGCACCATGGGCAAGGGCCTGACCGACCTCCAGCCGCAGCAGGGCTTCGCCGCCCAGACGGGCGCGGCGAGCGTCATCCTCGCCTCCTCCAACCTCGGCTTCTCCCTGTCGACCACCCACTCGTGCTCCGGCGCGGTGATGGGCGCTGGTCTCGGCCGCAAGGGCGGTGTCGTCCGCTGGTCCACCGCGACCCGGATGTTCGTCGCCTGGGGCCTGACCCTGCCGGCCGCCGGTCTCGTCGCCGCCGGTTCGGAGTTCGTCACCCAGCAGGGTGACTGGGGCGTCGCGGCCGTCGCGGTCTTCCTGGTCATCTCCTGCGCCGCGATCTGGTTCGTCTCCCGGCGCCAGGTCGTCGACCACACCAACGTCAACGACATCGAGGAGCAGGAGCCCGCCGGCGTCGTCACCACCGCCATCGCGGCTGTCACCCCGCCGCCCGCGGGCGAGCTCAAGACCACCATCCCGGCTCCGGCCGAGCCCGAGCCGGTCCGTCCGGCCACGGTGTAAGGAATCAGCAGCATGAAGATCGACTGGGCAGCTCTCGGCTCCGTTTTCGGCGTGAGCCTCGTCGCCACCGTCGCCCTGGTGGGCCTGTTCACCCTGGGCATCGTGGGCCTGACCAAGCACGAGGCGGCGGCCGCCGACGGCGGATCGGCCGCCATGGCCCGCACCGGCGCCTACGCCTGCTTCGCCCTGTGCGCCGCGGCCGTGGCGTACGGCATCTACCTGATCGTCACCTGACTCCCTTCGAGTCCTTCCGTTCGCCGGCCACGGCGACCCGCCCGGAGCCGGGCCGGAGGCACCCCGCGTGCCTGCGGCCCGGCTCCGGCGTGCGTGGGGTGTGGGGCTTCGCACACTGTCCCTCCGCAGGTCAAGGGTGAGTTGACGGGCGTTCGCGGGGCGTGGTGGACTGCCGGGGCCATCTACGGCGGCAGAAGAGGAAGTCCGGTGCGAATCCGGCGCGGTCCCGCCACTGTCACCCGGAGGATCACACCCCTGGGGAGCCAGGAACTCTCGCCGCCGGTCACGTCGAACCAGGGCGCGGACCCTGAGTGAGGACTCCTCCCATGCCCGGCTGCCGTCCGGCCCTGTCCGTCGGCCCCCGCCTGCGGGATCACTGACCCATGCGTGCCGACCGCGTCTTCGTGTACGGCGCCACCGCGGGCCTCGTCGTCGACCGGCTCGTCGGCGACCCCCGCCGCGGGCACCCCGTCGCCGCCTTCGGGCGGGCCGCGGGCGCCGTCGAGCGGCTGCTGTGGCGTGACCACCGGGGCCGGGGCGCCCTGCACACGGCCCTCTGCGCCGGCGGAGCCGTCGCCGCGGGCGCGCTGGCGTCCCGTGCCGTGCGCCGCTCCCCCGCCGCGTCCGTCGCCCTGACCGCCGCCGCCACCTGGGCCGTGGTCGGAGGCACCACGCTCGGCCGGGAGGCGCGCCTCGTCGGCGATGCGCTGGCCGCGGGGGACGTCGAGGCGGCCCGCGCACGGCTCCCCCACCTCTGCGGGCGCGACCCGCAGGCCCTGGACGAGCAGCAGATCGCCCGCGCCGTGGTCGAGTCCGTCGCCGAGAACACGTCGGACGCCGTCGTCGGCGCCCTGGTGTGGGGCGCTGTCGCGGGCGTTCCCGGGCTGCTCGGCTTCCGTGCCGTGAACACGCTGGACGCCATGGTCGGCCACAAGTCGCCGCGCCACCGGCGCTACGGCTGGGCCTCGGCACGCCTCGACGACGTGGCGGGCTGGCCCGGCGCACGGCTCACCGCGGCACTCGCCGTGATCGCGGGCCCCGACCCGCGGGGGGCCGTACGCGCCTGGCGGGCCGACGCGGCGAAGCACCCGAGCCCCAATGCCGGTCCGGTGGAGGCGTCGTTCGCGGGAGCGCTCGGCGTCCGGCTGGGCGGGACCCTGTCGTACGGGGGCCGTGTCGAGCACCGGCCGGTGCTCAACGGATCCGGCCGGGCCGTGGAGTTCGGGGACATCGGGCGGGCCGTGCGGCTGTCGCGGCGGATCGGCGTGCTGACGCTCGCGACGTGCGCGGGCGCACGACTGGCCTGGGGGGCCATGAGGGGGAGGCGTACATGAACGGCGGCGGACTGCTGGTCGCGGGGACCACGTCGGACGCGGGCAAGAGCGTCGTGACCGCCGGGATCTGCCGGTGGCTGGTGCGGCGGGGGGTGAAGGTCGCGCCCTTCAAGGGCCAGAACATGTCGCTGAACTCGTTCGTGACGCGCGAGGGCGCGGAGATCGGGCGGGCCCAGGCGATGCAGGCGCAGGCGGCCCGTGTGGAGCCGACCGCGCTGATGAACCCGGTGCTGCTCAAGCCCGGCGGCGACCGCTCCAGCCAGGTCGTCCTGATGGGCAAGCCCATCGGCGAGATGAGCGCGAAGGGCTACCACGGGAACCGGCAGCGCGAGTTGTTCGAACCGGTCATGGCGTGCCTGGAGGAACTGCGGGGCACGTATGACGCCGTGATCTGCGAGGGGGCGGGCAGTCCGGCCGAGATCAACCTGCGGCGCACGGACATCGTGAACATGGGCATCGCGCGGGCCGCACGGCTGCCCGTGCTCGTGGTCGGGGACATCGACCGCGGCGGGGTGTTCGCGCAGTTCTTCGGGACGACGGCCCTGCTCGCGCCCGAGGACCAGGCACTCGTCGCCGGTTATCTGGTCAACAAGTTCCGCGGGGACGTGACGCTGCTGGAGCCCGGCCTCGACATGCTGCGCGGGCTCACCGGGCGGCGGACGTTCGGCGTCCTGCCGTACGCGCACGGGCTCGGCATCGACGAGGAGGACGGCCTGAGGGTCTCGCTGCGCGGCGCGGTCCGCGAGTCGGTCGTCGCCCCGCCGGTCGGCGAGGACGTGCTGCGGGTCGCGGTGTGCGCGGTGCCGCTGATGTCGAACTTCACCGACGTCGACGCGCTGGCCGCCGAACCGGGCGTCGTCGTCCGGTTCGTGGACCGGCCCGAGGAACTGGCCGACGCCGACCTGGTGGTCGTCCCCGGCACGCGCGGCACGGTGAAGGCGCTGGCGTGGCTGCGGGAGCGCGGGCTGGCGCAGGCGCTGGTCCGGCGCGCCGCTGAGGGCCGGCCGGTGCTCGGCATCTGCGGTGGTTTCCAGGCGCTGGGCGAACGCATCGAGGACGACGTCGAGTCGAAGGCGGGTGCGGTCGAAGGGCTCGGGCTGCTGCCGGTCCGGGTGCGGTTCGCACCGGAGAAGACCCTCGCGCGCCCCGTCGGCGAGGCGCTCGGCGAGCGGGTGGAGGGGTACGAGATCCACCACGGCGTCGCCGAGGTGCTGGGCGGGGAGGCCTTCCTCTCCGACGGCCGAGGACACGGCCTGGAGGGCTGCCGGGTCGGCTCCGTGTGGGGCACCCACTGGCACGGCTCGCTGGAGAGCGACGGCTTCCGCCGGGCGTTCCTGCGGGAGATCGCCGCACAGGCGGGCCGCCGGTTCGTACCGGCCCCGGACACGAGCTTCGGCGCGCTGCGCGAGGAGCAGTTGGACCGCCTCGCGGATCTGATCGAGGAGCACACGGACACGGACGCGCTGCTGCGGCTGATCGAACAGGGCCCGCCTGCCGGGCTGCCGTTCGTCCCGCCGGGTGCTCCGTGAGCGCGGTGGGCGCCTGCGGCGCGCGCCACCCCGCCCTGCCCCTGCGCCGGGCGGCGTGGGTGACACCCCGGTCCGGGATCCCGTTTCGGGGGCTCCGCCCCGGGCCCCTCCCCCCGCGGCCCGACGGCCGTGGGAACCCCCGCCCGCGCCCCATGGGCGTGGGAGCACCCCCCGTGCCTCAGTCGCCGGCGAGGCTCACGTCGCCGGGCTCAAGCGAAGGAGTGATCAGGCGATGAGCACCCCCTATCCGTTCACCGCGGTCGTCGGGATGGACGATCTGCGGCTGGCCCTCCTGCTCAACGCGGTCAGCCCGGCGGTCGGCGGCGTGCTCGTCCGCGGTGAGAAAGGGACCGCCAAGTCCACCGCCGTACGGGCGCTCGCGTCGCTCATGCCGGATGTCGGCGTCGTCGCCGGGTGCCGGTTCTCCTGCGCGCCCGCGGCGCCTGACCCTGCGTGCCCGGACGGCCCGCACGAGGGCGGGGCCGCGTCGGCGCGGCCGATGCGCCTGGTCGAACTGCCCGTCGGCGCCTCCGAGGACCGGCTCGTCGGCGCACTCGACATCGAACGGGCCCTCGCCGACGGCGTGAAGGCCTTCGAGCCGGGCCTGCTCGCGGACGCGCACCGCGGGATCCTGTACGTCGACGAGGTCAACCTGCTGCACGACCACCTGATCGACCTGCTGCTGGACGCCGCCGCCATGGGCGCCTCGTACGTCGAGCGCGAGGGCGTCTCCGTACGGCACGCCTCCCGTTTCCTGCTCGTCGGCACCATGAACCCCGAAGAGGGCGAACTGCGGCCGCAGTTGCTCGACCGCTTCGGCCTCACGGTGGAGGTCGCCGCCTCCCGGGACCCCGACCAGCGGGTCGAGGTCGTACGGCGCAGGCTGGCGTACGACGACGACCCGGCCGGCTTCGCGGCCCGCTGGGCGCACGAGGAGGCGGCGCTGCGGGAGCGGATCGTGGCGGCGCGGGAGCTGCTGCCGCGGGTGGTCCTCGGCGACGCGGCGCTGCGTCAGATCGCCGCCACCTGCGCGGCGTTCGAGGTGGACGGCATGCGCGCGGACATCGTGATGGCGCGTACGGCGACGGCGCTGGCGGCCTGGGCCGGCCGCGACGAGGTCACCACCGACGACGTGCGCCAGGCCGCGCTGCTCGCGCTGCCGCACCGCAGGAGGCGCAACCCCTTCGACGCGCCGGGGCTCGACGAGGACCGGCTCGACGAGACCCTGGAGCAGTTCGGCGACGACGAGCCCGACCCCGATCCCGACCCGGACCCCGGTCCTGACGGAGGCGGACCCGGCGGGGGCGGTCCCGACGGCGGCGGGGTACCGCCGCAGGGCCAGGGCCCGGACGCGTCGTCCGAGCCCGCCGAGGCGCAGACGCCGCCCGCACCGGCCCCCGGCGCCGGGCCGGGTGAGCAGCAGCCGGTACGGGCCGCGGAGCCGTTCCGCACGAAGGTGCTCAGCGTGCCCGGCCTGGGCGAGGGCGCGGCGGGCCGCAGGTCCCGGGCGCGTACCGACCACGGGCGGACGACCGGATCCCGCCGGCCCCGGGGCACGCTCACGAAACTCCACCTGGCCGCCACCGTGCAGGCCGCGGCCCCGCACCAGCGCGCTCGCGGGCGCAGCGGTCCCGGCCTGGTGGTCCACCGGGACGATCTGCGGCAGGCGACCCGCGAGGGCCGCGAGGGCAACCTCGTGCTGTTCGCGGTGGACGCCTCGGGCTCGATGGCGGCACGGCAGCGGATGAGCGCCGTCAAGGGCGCGGTCCTGTCGCTGCTGCTGGACGCGTACCAGCGGCGCGACAAGGTCGGCCTGGTCACGTTCCGCGGGAAGGACGCGGAGCTGGCGCTGCCGCCGACGTCGTCGGTGGACGCGGCCGCGGCCCGGCTGGAACAGCTGCCGACGGGCGGCCGTACGCCCCTGGCGGCGGGCCTGCTCAAGGCACACGAGGTGCTGCGCGTCGAGCGCCTGCGCGACCCGTCGCGCCGCCCGTTGCTCGTCGTGGTGACGGACGGCCGCGCCACGGCACGGGGTGCGGGCGACGCGTTCGCCCTCGCCCTGCGCGCCGCGCGGCTGCACGCCGCCGAGGGAACCGCGTCGGTCGTCGTGGACTGCGAGTCGGGACACGTACGGCTCGGTCTGGCCGGCGTACTCGCCGGCGAACTCGGCGGCACCGCCGTCACGCTCGACGAGCTGCGCGCCGACTCGATCGCCGGACTCGTCAAGGACGTCCGTACCGTACACGCCATCAGCAGAAGGGCCGCCTAATGCCGCAGGGACAGCCGACCGTCGTACCGGACGACGGACTCACCACCCGTCAGCGCCGCAACCGCCCGCTCGTGTTCGTGCACACGGGCATCGGCAAGGGCAAGTCGACCGCAGCGTTCGGGCTCGCGCTGCGGGCCTGGAACCAGGGCTGGCCGGTCGGGGTCTTCCAGTTCGTGAAGTCGGCCAAGTGGAAGGTCGGCGAGGAGAACGCGCTCAAGGTGCTCGGCGCGAGCGGCGAGGGCGGCACGGTCGCCTGGCACAAGATGGGTGAGGGCTGGTCGTGGATCCAGCGCCCGACCGCCGAGGGGGAGCTGTCCAACGAGGACAAGGCGCGTGAGGGCTGGGAGCAGGTCAAGCGGGACCTGGCGGCGCAGACGTACAGGCTCTACGTGCTGGACGAGTTCGCCTATCCCATGCACTGGGGGTGGATCGACACCGACGAGGTCGTCGAGGTGCTGCGCGAGCGGCCCGGCACCCAGCACGTGGTGATCACCGGCCGCAACGCCCCGCAGAAGCTGATCGACTTCGCCGATCTGGTGACCGACATGTCGAAGGTCAAGCACCCGATGGACGTCGGGCAGAAGGGCCAGCGGGGCATCGAGTGGTAGCACGTCTCGTCATCGCCGCGCCGTCCTCCGGCGCGGGCAAGACCACGGTCGCGACGGGCCTGATGGCCGCGTTCGCCGACCGCGGTCTCGCG
This sequence comes from Streptomyces sp. NPDC049597, assembly GCF_040675505.1. Classification (NCBI taxonomy): domain Bacteria; kingdom Bacillati; phylum Actinomycetota; class Actinomycetes; order Kitasatosporales; family Streptomycetaceae; genus Streptomyces; species Streptomyces sp. NPDC049597. The sequence goes on along the minus strand of NZ_JBFAOY010000005.1, from coordinate 224,435 downwards.
GTATCGCCGCACAAGGTCGGCCCGGACTACATCGACCCGGGCTACCACGCGCTGGCCACCGGGCGGCCGGGCCGCAACCTCGACGCGTACCTGTGCGGCACGGAGCTGATCGCCCCGCTCTTCGCGCACGGCGCGCGCGGCTGCGAACTGGCCGTCGTCGAAGGCGTGATGGGCCTGTACGACGGCGCCGCGGGCCAGGGCGAACTCGCGTCGACCGCACAGGTCGCGAAGCTCCTGCGGGCGCCCGTCGTGCTGGTGGTGGACGCCTCGTCACAGTCCCGGTCGGTGGCGGCGCTGGTGCACGGATTCGCGTCCTGGGACCCTCAGGTGCGGATCGGCGGGGTGATCCTGAACAAGGTCGCCACCGACCGTCACGAGCGGCTGCTGCGGGAGGCGCTGGAGGAGTCGGGGGTGCCGGTTCTGGGCGTGCTGCGGCGGGCGCCCGCGGTGGCGACGCCGTCGCGGCACCTCGGGCTCGTGCCGGTGGCCGAGCGGCAGGCCGAGGCCCTCGATGCCGTGCGGGCGCAGGCGGAACAGGTGCGGGCGGGGTGCGATCTGGACGCGTTGCTGGCGCTGGCGCGGTCGGCGCCGGCGATCGCCGACGCGCCGTGGGACCCCGAGGACGCGCTACGGCGGCACGCCGGCGCTCGGGTCGGGCCGCCCCTCCCCCAGGGCTCCGCCGGGCAGGTGCCCACGGCCGGGCCGGTGATCGCCGTCGCCGGCGGGCCCGCGTTCACCTTCTCGTACGCCGAGCACGTCGAACTGCTGGAGGCCGCCGGCGCCGAGGTCGTGACCTTCGACCCGCTGCGGGACGAGCACCTCCCGGACGGGACCCGCGGGCTCGTCGTCGGCGGCGGATTCCCCGAGGTGTACGCCCCCGAGCTGTCGGCGAACGAGTCGCTGCGCAAGGCCGTCGCCGAGCTGGCCCGGTCGGGGGCGCCGGTCGCCGCCGAGTGCGCCGGGCTGCTGTACCTCGCGCGTTCCCTGGACGGGAAGCCCATGTGCGGGGTGCTGGACGCCGACGCGCGCATGACCGGGCGGCTCACCCTCGGCTACCGGGAGGCCGTCGCCGTGGGCGACAGCCCGCTGGCCGCGGCCGGGACGCGCATGCGCGGCCACGAGTTCCACCGCACGGTGCTGGAGCCGGGGGCCGGGGCCGGCCCCGCGTGGGGCATGGTGCGTCCGGAGCGCAGGGTGGAGGGCTTCGTGCACCGGGGCGTGCATGCCAGCTATCTGCACACCCACTGGGCGTCGCGGCCCGACGTCGCCGCCCGGTTCGTCGAGGCGTGCCGGGGATGAGGGGGGCCGGGTCATTCGGCGAGGCCGACCACCAGCCAGATGAAGCCGACACCGCCGACCGTGCACAACAGGGTGGAACGGGCGGGGTGTTCGTGGTGCGCCTCGGGCAGGATCTCGGCGGCGGCGAGGTAGAGCAGCGCGCCGCCGAAGAACCCGAGGTAGCTGCCGAGAAGTTCCTCAGGAAGAGTGAACAGCAGTGTGGACGCCGCCCCGAGCACGGGCGCGAGCGCGTCGGCGATCAGCATGACGACCGCCTTGCGGCGGGTGTTCCCGTACAGGCTGGTGATCGTGTACGTGTTGAAGCCGTCGGCGAAGTCGTGGGTGACGACGGCGAGCGCGACGGTGGCGCCCATGCCGCCGCCCACCTGGAAGGCGGCGCCGAGGGCGATGCCGTCCATCAGGCTGTGGGTCACCATCGCCGCGGCCGCCGTCAGCCCCACCTGCGGTACGCGGCGTTCCCCTCCGTGCGCGGCCTGCCGTACGGCCAGCAGCCGTTCCACGCAGTGGGCGGTGAGGAAGCCGCCGGCGAACAGCAGCAGCGCCTGCGGTACGCCGAACACCGGCCGCCCCGCCGCCACCGCGGCCTCGGGCAGCAGGTCGAGCCCGACGACGCCGAGCATGAGACCGCCCGCGAGGCCGAGCACGAGGTGACGGCGGTCGGTGACGCGGTGCGCCATCCAGCCGCCGAACAGCGTCATCAGGAACGCGCCGAGCGCGACGAACACCGCCATGCGCCTTTGCTAGCCCATCGACCCGCTCGCGTGCACATCGCCGCCGCACCGGATTGACTTCCCCGCCCCGCCTCTGCCCCGACTCCGAGGAGTGCTCCATGACCGGCCCGCCCGCTCTCGTCGTCGGCGTCGGCGCGTCGCGGGGTGTGCCCGTCGACGAGGTCGTGGAGCTCGTCCTGACGGCGCTGCGCGAGGCGGGCCTGACGGCGGCGGACGTGGTGGAGGTCGCGACGCTCGACGTGAAGGCCGGTGAGCCGGGGATCGTGGGTGTGGCCGGGCGGTTGGGCGTTCCCGTGGTGGCGTACTCGGCCGCGCGGCTCGCCGCCGTGCCGGTGCCCGGCGCCTCCGGGGCGGCGCTGGCGGCGGTCGGGACACCGTCGGTCGCCGAGGCGGCGGCCCTGGCGGGCGGCGGCGAACTGCTGGTGCCCAAGCGCAGGTCGTGTCCGGTGGGGCGGCCCGCGGGTGCGACGTGCGCCATCGCGCGGAGTTCCCCGCGTACGACCCCTGCCTCTGCCGGGATCCGGCGGCAGGAGACATGATGGCCGTCGTGCGTACTTCCACCCCCCACTCATCGAGGAGACCCCTGTGACCCGTCTTCCCGTACCGCTGCGCGGCGGCCATGTACACGCGCACTGACGAACGGGGCCACCCCGAACACCCCGAGCGATCCGAGCCGTCGGGCGGGCACGACCTGCGCCACCACGGGGACGCCGAGGTCCGGGACGACGGCTCGGAATTGGTCGACCTCGCGGTCAACGTCCGTACCGGCACACCCCCGCGGTGGCTCCGGGAGCGCATCGCCGCGTCGATGGACTCGCTGGCCGCCTACCCGGACGGGCGCGCCGCGCGGACCGCCGTCGCGGCCCGGCACGCGCTGCCGAGGGAACGGGTGCTGCTGACGGCGGGCGCGGCGGAGGCGTTCGTGCTGCTCGCGCGGGCGCTGCCGGTGCGCAGGCCGGTCGTCGTGCATCCGCAGTTCACCGAGCCGGAGGCGGCTCTGCGGGACGCGGGCCACGACGTGGGGCGCGTCCTGCTGCGGGAGGAGGACGGCTTCCGGCTGGATCCGAAGGCGGTGCCGGAGTCGGCCGATCTGGTCGTGATCGGCAATCCGACCAATCCGACCTCCGTCCTGCACCCGGCCGCGCGGATCGCCGAACTGGCGCGCCCGGGGCGGCTGCTGGTCGTGGACGAGGCGTTCATGGACGCGGTGCCGGGAGAGGTGGAGGCGCTCGCGGGCCGCACCGACGTACCGGGCCTCGTGGTGCTGCGCAGCCTCACCAAGACGTGGGGGCTCGCGGGCCTGCGGATCGGGTACGTGCTGGCGGAGCCGGCGACGATCGCCGCGCTGGAGCGCGCCCAGCCGCTGTGGCCGGTGTCGACGCCCGCGCTGGCCGCGGCGCAGGCGTGCATGCAGGACGCCGCGTTGGCGGAGGCCGAGGACGCGGCGCGCCGGATCGCCGCGGACCGCGCCCATCTGCTGGCGGGCCTCGCGGAGTTCGACGAGGTACGGGCCGTGGACAGCGCCGAGGGCCCGTTCGTGCTCGTCCGGGTCCGGCGTGCGCAGGAGGTGCGGGAGCGGCTGCGGGGGCTCGGCTTCGCCGTCCGGCGCGGGGACACCTTCCCCGGGCTGGACGGCGACTGGCTGCGGCTGGCGGTCCGGGACAGGGTGACGACGAATCGTTTCCTGCAGGCCCTGGACCAGGCCCTGGTCATGGTGGGCTGACCGCGGGCCTCTGCCTGCCGGTCCGGCCGGGCCCCTCCCCCTCGGTGGGGCCCGGCCGGACCGGAGCGGATCAGCCCCGGGAGCCGGAGCGTCGGCGCGCCAGGACGATCGTGGCCGCGCCCGCGGCGAGCAGCAGACCGGCGCCGCCCGCGATGTACGGGGTGCTGGAACTGCCGCCGGTCTCCGCCAGGTTGTCCCCGGGCCCCTGCCCGGTCTGCGGCGCGACGTTGTCGGCCGGGGCCTTCGACGGCTTCTCCGTGGGCTTCTCGGACGGCTTCGTCCGGGCGCCGGGCGCCTCGCAGGCCGCTTCGACGAGTGTCACCTCGCCGCTGACCTCGGCGACGTTGCGGTCCAGGGGAGCGACCGACACCGTGAGCCGCAGGGCCGTCGCCACGGCCGTGCGGGACGTGGTGTGCGTCTTCGACAGGTCGAGGGTGACCTCGCCGACACCGGGCACCTCGACGCGGGTCGACCCGCCCGCGCTGAGCGTCACCTTCTTGCCGAGCACCTTGACGTGTCCGAGGACGTTGGAGGTGGCGACGGGCTTCTTCCCCGCCGCGCACACGGCCTCGGAGGTGACCTGCTCGACCTCGACGAGGGACAGCAGGGGCAGTCCGGGCACGTGCACGCGGGCGCGCACCACGTTGCTGTACGCCGCGGCCCTGCCGTCCTCCGCGGTGGCCCTGGCCGTGGCCGCATCGGCACGCAGCACCTGGAAGGGCCGCCCCTTGTCCACACCGTCCAACCGGACGCTCAGGGCGGTCTTCTCGGCGCTGCCGGGGGCCCGCACCTCGTTGAGGACGGCCCTGAGCGGGACGGTGGTCTTGTCGAGCAGGGAGACGTCGAGGCCGGTACGGAGAACGACCGCCTCCGCCTTTCCGTCGCCGCCGGCGGCGTGCGCGGGCGTCGCGAGGGCCAGCGGGACGACGGCCAGTGCGGCGGCGGCCGCCCCCGCGGCGGCCTTGCGTGCGGGCACACGGGCTGCGGGCAGACGGAAGGTGTTGCTGTTCACGGTGGTGGAACCCCCACAGAAGACACGGCGCCTCCCGCGTCCACGGGGACACGTGGACGCGGTGGCGAAGACATCCGCATCCTTTACGCACGGAGAGTGAACTGGCAGCCAACTGGGACGAGTTCACCCTAAAGTGAGGTTTCCGCGTCAGTATTCGATTCTTGGGGCACGCGTGTTCCTCGCGGCCCCACCCGTCACCGCCCGAGGCGCGCCGACGACGGACCGGCGCACGGGACAGTGCCGTGGCCGACGTGCGGCACGGGCGGATCACGCCGGGTCAACACACCGTCCAGAGACGGCCGGTGGGACCGTGTCAGCCGACGATCCGTCCGTTCAGCACCACCCGCCGCGGTCCCGCGAGCGCCCGGACATCGGCACGCGGGTCCTCGTCGTACACGACCAGGTCCGCCGGGGCGCCCTCCTCCAGCGCCGGGCGGCCGAGCCACTCCCGCGCGCCCCACGTGGTCGCCGAAAGCGCCCGCACGGGCGGGATGCCGGCCTTCACCAGCTCGGCGACCTCGTCGGCGACCAGCCCGTGCGCCAGCGAGCCGCCCGCGTCCGTGCCGACGAAGACCGGGATCCCCGCGTCGTAGGCGGCGCGCACGGTGTCGTACCGGCGCTCGTGCAGCCTGCGCATATGGGCCGACCAGCGCGGGAACTTGCTCTCACCGCCCGCCGCCAGCGCGGTGAACGTGGCGATGTTGACCAGCGTCGGGACGATCGCGACGCCGCGCTCGGCGAAGAGCGGAATGGTGTCCTCGGTGAGGCCCGTCGCGTGCTCTATGCAGTCGATGCCCGCCTCCACGAGGTCGCGCAGCGAGTCCTCGGCGAAGCAGTGGGCCGTCACCCGCGCGCCCAGCCGGTGCGCCTCGGCGATCGCGGCCTCCACCGCGTCGCGCGGCCAGCAGGCGGTCAGGTCACCGGCGTCGCGGTCGATCCAGTCGCCGACGAGCTTCACCCATCCGTCGCCGCGCCGGGCCTCGTGGGCGACGTAGGCCACGAGGTCGGCGGGCTCGATCTCGTGGGCGTAGTTGCGGATGTAGCGGCGGGTGCGCGCGATGTGCCGGCCGGCCCTGATGATCTTCGGCAGGTCCTCGCGGTCGTCGATCCACCGGGTGTCCGACGGGGACCCCGCGTCGCGCAGCAGCAGGGTGCCCGCGTCCCGGTCCGTCAGCGCCTGCTTCTCGCTGGTCGCGGCGTCGACCGGGCCCTGGTGGTCCAGCCCCACGTGGCAGTGGGCGTCGACGAGTCCGGGCAGGGTCCAGCCGTGCACGGTGACCGCCTCGGCGCGAGGACGGTCGTAGGTGATGCGGCCGTCCACGACCCACACCTCGTCCCGTACGTCCTCGGGTCCGACGAGCACCCGCCCCTTCACGTGCAGCACCGTGTCATCGCTCATGCCCAGCACTGTACGAGGCGTACGGAGGCGGGCGCCTCGGGCCTCGGTAGGCTCGGCGGAAGGCCCGGAGGCCGGGCCGGCTCCACTGATCGAAGAGAGTTCGCCGTGACGCACCCCCTGCTGGACCTGGCCCCGCTGACCGCCTCGCGCTTCGCCTCGATCGAGCGCAGGGTCGCCGCGCTGCTGGGCACCGGCCAGGACGTGGTGATCATGCAGGGTGAGGCGCTGCTGCCCCTGGAGGGCTGCATCCGGGGCGGCGCGCGGGCGGGCTCGACGGCGCTGAACGTGGTGACCGGCCCCTACGGGCAGACCTTCGGCGACTGGCTGCGCGACTGCGGCGCCCGTGTCGTCGACCTCGACGTCCCGTTCCACACCGCCGTGACCGCCGGGCAGGTGGCGGAGGCGCTGGCGGCGCACCCGGAGATCGACTTCGTCTCGCTGGCATGGCGGCGAACCCGGCCGCGCCCCGGCGTTCGTACCTGTCGCTGATGGACTGGAAGGAGCGCTGGATCGACGGCGGGCGCCGGGCCCTGCTGCACGCGCCCGCCCAGCTGGAGATGCTGGCGCTGGAGGCGTGCGTCGAGCGCATCGAGGCGGAGGGTCTCGACGCGGTGACGGCGCGGCACGCCTCGGCCGCGGCGGCCACGCGCGCGGGCGCGCTGGCGCTCGGCGGCGGTCTGACCCCGTACGTCCGCGAGGCGAGGGACGCGGCTCCGGTCGCGACGACCCTGCGCGCCCCGGACGGTCTTGACGCCCGTGACCTGGTGGCCGCGGCGCTCGCCGCGGACCCCTCGCTTCCGCTGATCGCCGGTGGAGGCTCGCTGGCGAAGGAGATGCTCCGGGTCAACCACTACGGCGTGGACGCTACGCTCGCTGTCGTGCAGGCGTCGCTGGCGGCGCTCGGCGCCGCGCTGGCCGGGCAGGGCCGCCAGGTGGACCTGGAGGGCGCGTGGCGGGCGGTCGGCGAGAACTGGTAGCACCTGCCCGCCCCTCGTCCCGTAAAACATATTCACAGCAGGACCCGTAAATGCGGGGAGCAAATTCAGTGAACAGCTCCCCGCATTCTGCTGCCCCCGATCCGCGGACCTAAACGTATGGATTCCGATCGGCTTCCGGAGGCGATTCGAAGGGGTGTCAACGTGGTTACAGACATGTGACCGACCCCACATCGCACTCCTTTTGCCCGCTTAAATACGGGCAAACCAGCGCGATCGCCCGGCAGGCAGCGGGGCGGCTCGCGCCCGCGCGATAACACAGAACGTTCTCCGACCCAACCCCTCCGCCCGATGCAATCTCGGAATTTGCTCGGTAAATTCAATTCGCATGACCGCCGCACAAGAAGACCTTGTACGAGCCCGAGAAGAATTGACCGATTCACCGGAACTGCTGGAGATCGACACCCCGCGAGTGGAGGACGGAGCCGCGATCTGGCGCATCGCCCGCGACTCCGAGGTCCTGGACCTCAACTCCTCGTACAGCTACCTGCTGTGGTGTCGCGACTTCGCGGCCACCTCCGTCGTGGCGCGCGGCCCCGACGGCGAGCCGATCGCGTTCGTCACCGGCTACGTGCGGCCCGACCGTCCGGAGGCGCTCGTCGTCTGGCAGGTCGCCGTCGACCGCGAGCACCGCGGCCGGGGGCTGGCCGGCATCCTGCTGGACGCCCTGACGGCCAAGGTCACCGGCGGCCGCGGAGTGCGCGAGATCGAGACCACGATCACGCCGGACAACACGGCGTCCGACCGCCTTTTCACCTCCTACGCCCGGCGCCACGGCGCGGAGCTGCGCCGCGAAGTCCTCTTCGACGGCGGCCTGTTCCCCGAGGGGACGCACGAGCCGGAAGTGCTCTACCGCATCGGCCCCCTCGCCGCCTGACACCCCACCCCCATGGAGACCGCTGTGACCATCACCCCGCCTGCCCTGAGCGTCTTCGAGACCCTTGAATCCGAGGTGCGCAGCTACTGCCGCGGCTGGCCCGCCGTGTTCGACCGCGCGCAGGGCAGCTACCTGCACGACGAGGACGGCCACACCTACCTGGACTTCTTCGCCGGCGCCGGATCGCTCAACTACGGGCACAACAACCCGGTCCTGAAACGGGCGCTGATCGACTACATCGAGCGCGACGGCATCACCCACGGCCTGGACATGGCGACGAGCGCGAAGCGCGCCTTCCTGGAGTCGTTCCAGAACATCGTGCTGCGCCCGCGCGACCTGCCCTACAAGGTCATGTTCCCCGGCCCGACGGGCACCAACGCGGTCGAGTCCGCACTGAAGCTGGCCCGCAAGGTGAAGGGGCGCGAGGCGATCGTCTCGTTCACCAACGCCTTCCACGGCATGTCGCTGGGCTCGCTCGCCGTCACGGGCAACGCCTTCAAGCGCGCCGGCGCCGGCATCCCGCTGGTGCACGGCACCCCGATGCCGTTCGACAACTACTTCGACGGCCAGGTCCCGGACTTCCTGTGGTTCGAGCGCCTGCTGGAGGACCAGGGCTCCGGCCTCAACAAGCCCGCCGCCGTGATCGTCGAGACGGTCCAGGGCGAGGGCGGCATCAACGTGGCCCGGCCCGAGTGGCTGCGCGCGCTGGCGGACCTGTGCGAGCGCCAGGACATGCTGCTGATCGTCGACGACATCCAGATGGGCTGCGGCCGCACGGGCGGGTTCTTCTCGTTCGAGGAGGCCGGGATCACCCCGGACATCGTCACGCTGTCCAAGTCGATCAGCGGCTACGGACTGCCCATGTCGCTCTGCCTCTTCAAGCCCGAGCTCGACATCTGGGAGCCGGGCGAGCACAACGGCACCTTCCGCGGCAACAACCCGGCGTTCGTGACGGCCGCGGCCGCGCTCGGCACCTACTGGGCCGACGGGCAGATGGAGAAGCAGACCATCGCGCGCGGCGAGCAGGTCGAGCGCGCGCTGCTCTCGATCGTCGACGAACTGGGCGGCGAGGGCGTCGGCTTCCGCGGGCGCGGGCTCGTGTGGGGCCTGGAGTTCGAGGACAAGGCACGCGCCGGCAAGGTGTGCGCCCGCGCCTTCGAGCTGGGACTGCTCCTGGAGACGTCGGGCCCCGAGAGCGAGGTCGTGAAGCTGCTGCCGCCGCTGACCGTCTCCGCCGACGAACTGGACGAGGGCCTGCGCATCCTGGCGCGCTCCGTCCGCGAGACCGCCTGACCGCCTGACCGCCGCAGAGAAAGAAAGGCAACGACCCAGTGATCGTCCGATCGTTCAAGGACATCGAGAACACCGACCGCCATGTGAAGGCCGCGTCCGGCACCTGGGAGAGCAAGCGCATCGTGCTCGCCAAGGAGAAGGTCGGCTTCTCGCTGCACGAGACCGTGCTGTACGCGGGCACGGAGACGTCGATGTGGTACGCGAACCACATCGAGGCCGTGCTCTGCGTGGAGGGCGAGGCCGAGCTGACCAACGACGAGACCGGCGAGACCCACTGGATCGAGCCCGGGACCATGTACCTGCTGGACGGGCACGAGAAGCACACGATGCGTCCCAAGACGGACTTCCGCTGTGTCTGCGTCTTCAATCCGCCCGTGACCGGACGGGAGGACCATGACGAGAACGGCGTGTACCCGCTGCTGACGGAGGAGGGCTGAGACATGACCACCGCACCCGCACGCACCGACCTGTACCCGACCCGCGGCACGACCGAGGTGATGACGTCGCGTCAGGACCCGGTCGTCTGGTCCTCTCCGGGCACGCCCGGACCGATCGCCACGGCCGATCTGATGGGTTACGAGCGCGACGGCTTCCTCGCCGTCGACCAGCTCATCCGAGACGACGAGGTGGCGCTCTACCGTGCCGAGCTGGACCGGCTGATCGCCGACCCGGCGGTACGGGCCGACGAGCGCTCCGTCATCGAGCCGAAGTCCCAGGACGTGCGGTCGGTGTTCGAGGTGCACCGGCTGAGCGAGGTCTTCGCCGCGCTGGTGCGCGACGAGCGGGTGGTGGGCAGAGCCCGGCAGATCCTCGGCTCGGACGTGTACGTCCACCAGTCGCGCATCAACGTCAAGCCGGGTTTCGGCGCCTCGGGCTTCTACTGGCACTCGGACTTCGAGACCTGGCACGCCGAGGACGGGCTGCCGAACATGCGGACCGTGTCCGTGTCGATCGCGCTGACCGAGAACCTGGACACCAACGGCGGCCTGATGATCATGCCGGGCTCGCACAGGACGTTCCTCGGCTGCGCGGGCGCGACGCCGAAGGACAACTACAAGAAGTCGCTGCGGATGCAGGACGCCGGGACGCCGTCGGACGAGGCGCTGACGCGCTTCGCCGACGCCCACGGGATCCGGCTGTTCACGGGCCGGGCCGGTTCGGCGACCTGGTTCGACTGCAACTGCATGCACGGGTCGGGCGACAACATCACCCCGTATCCGCGCAGCAACGTCTTCATCGTGTTCAACAGCGTGGAGAACGCCGCGGTGGAGCCGTTCGCCGCTCCCGTACGGCGGCCGGAGTTCATCGGGGCGCGGGACTTCACCCCGGTGCGCTAGCTCGCCGGACACCCCGAGCACAGGCGGGGCCGGTCTCCTCCCCCTCCGGAGACCGGCCCCGCCGCGTGTCCGGCCGCTCAGCCGAGGGCCGGGTAGTCGATGTAGCCCTGGTCGCCGCCGCCGAAGAAGGAGGACGGGTCGGGGGTGTTGTACGGCCCGCCGGCCCGGAGACGGGCCGGGAGGTCGGGGTTGGCGAGGAACAGGGCGCCGTACGAGACGAGGTCGGCGACGCCGTCCTCGATCAGGGCCAGCTCCCCCGGGCCGGTGGGGCCCTCGGTGGCCGCGTTGAGCATGACCGTGCCGCCGAACAGCTTGCGCAGGGTCTGGACGAACTCCCGCTGGTCCGGGGTGGACTCGATGAGGTGCAGGTAGGCGAGTCCGAGCGGTTCGAGTCGCTGGGCGAGCGCGGTGTAGACGGCCTCCGGCTCCGGCTCGTCGATGTCGTTGTACGGGTTGGAGGGCGAGAGCCGGATGGCGGTGCGCTCGGCGCCGATCTCGTCGGCCACGGCCTTGACCGCCTCCACGGCGAAACGGATCCGGTTCTCGGCGGAGCCGCCCCACTCGTCGGTGCGCAGGTTGGTGTTGGGCGCCAGGAACTGGTGGATCAGGTAGCCGTTCGCGCCGTGCAGCTCGACGCCGTCGAAGCCCGCCTCGACGGCGTTGCGCGCGGCGGCGGCGAAGTCGGCGATCGTCGCCCGTACCTCCTCGGCGCCCAGCTCCCTGGGCGTGACGAAGTCCTTGGGGCCCTCGTGGGTGTAGACCTGGCCCTGAGCGGCGACGGCGGAGGCGCCGACCGGGACCAGGCCGTCGGGCAGCAGCACCGGGTGGCCGATGCGGCCGGCGTGCATCAGCTGGGCGAAGATCGTGCCGCCCGCGGCGTGCACGGCGTCGGTGACCTCGCGCCAGGCGGCGATCTGCTCGCGGCTGTGGAGCCCCGGGGTGTCGGGGTAGCCCTGGCCGACGACGGAGGGCTGGATGCCCTCGGTGACGATCAGGCCGGCGGAGGCGCGCTGCGCGTAGTACTCCACGACGGACGGGGTGGGCGTCAGGCCGGGGCCGTGGGCGCGGCTGCGGGTCATCGGCGCCATGGCGATGCGGTTGGCGAGCTGCCTGCCGCCGAGGCGGATCGGGTCGAAGGCGGTGGTCATGATCGTCCCCAAACTTATGTGGTCGGCCAACTAATGAGCGCGAAAGTCACTGTACCTCATTCATTGGCCGACCAAGGTAATATCTGTGACAGCATCGTCAACACGGGCCGGACCGGCCCGCCGCCAGCCCCCAGGCGGTGTCCGAGGAGGTCGCCATGTCCGCCGCGCCCGAGACGCAGCGCTACGCCGCCTGTACCGAAGCGCTCCCCCACGCCGCCCGCGGCGGCCCCGTCAGCCACGCGCTGTCCCGGGTGGCGAGGCTGCACCGGATCGCCGCGGGAAAGCTGCTCAGGGAGCTCGACCTGTACCCCGGCCAGGAGTTCCTGATGATGCGCCTGTGGGGCGCCGGCCCGGTACGGCAGTCGGAGCTGATCAGGGAAGTGGGGCTGGACCCCTCGACGGTCACCAAGATGCTCCAGCGCCTGGAGCAGACCGGCCACGTCAGCCGCAGCCCCGACCCCGCCGACCGCCGCGCGGTCGTCGTCGAGGCGACGGAGCGCAGCTGCGCGCTGCTCGCGGACATGTCGGCGGCCTGGACCGCGCTGGAGGAGCAGACGCTGGCGGGCCTGGACCAGGACGAACGCAGCGAACTGGCCCGTCTGCTGGGCAAGGTCGAGGCCAGCCTGTGCACCGAGACGGCGGACTGCGGCGACGCCAAGGCGTGAGGTCGCGCGCCAACACGGGCCCGACGCCAAGGCGTGAGGCCGCGCGCTAACGCGGGCCGATGTGCTCCAGCGCGCGGTCCACGTCCTCGGCCGTGTTGTACAGGTGGAACGCCGCCCTCAGGTGGCCCGCCCGCGCCGAGACGACGATGCCCGCCGCGGCCAGCTCCGCCGCGCGGGCGCCGAGGCCCGGAACGGCGACGATCGCCGAGTCCCCCGGCACCGGGTCGTGCCCGAGGCACGCGAGGCCCGACCGGAAACGCCGCGCCAGCGTCGCCACGTGCCCGTGCACCGCGTCGACGCCGATCTCCTCCAGGAGCGCGAGCGACTGTTCGCCGCCGTGGTAGACGAGGAAGGCCGGGGGCTCGTCGTAGCGGCGGGCCGAGTGCGCGAGCTCCTCGATCGGGCCGTACGTCGTCTCCCACAGCCGCTCGGCCGCGAACGTGCCCGCGTGCATCGGCGCCAGCACGTCCTGCGCCTCCCGCGTCACGGTCAGGAACGAGACGCCCCGCGGGCACAGCAGGAACTTGAAGCCACCCGTCACGGTCCAGTCCCACTCCCCGGCCCGCAGCGGCAGCCAGCCCGCCGACTGGCTGGCGTCCAGCAGCGTACGCGCGCCGTGCGCCGCCGCGGCCGACCGCACGGCGGCCATGTCGGCGACCCGTCCGTCCGCCGACTGCACCGAGGAGAAGGCCACCAGCGCCGTCCCGGGGCGCACGGCCTCGGCCAGCGCGTCCAGGGGCGCGTACCGCAGCTTCAGGTCGCCGCGCACGGTGAAGGGGGTGATGACGGACGCGTACTCCCCCTCGGGGAAGAGGACTTCGGCGCCCGGCGGCATCGACGCGGCGATCAGCCCGACGTGCACCGAGACGGAGCCGCCGACGGCGACGCGCCCCTCGTCCACGCCGGCGAGCCGGGCGAAGGAGCGGCGCGTGGCCTCCACCGCGCCCGACTCCCCCGAGCCGCCCGGGCGCCCCTCGGCCAGTTCCTCGGCGAGCCGGGTCACCGCGCGGACCGTGCGGCGCGGCAGCAGCCCGCACACGGCGGTGTTGAGGTACGTCGACGCGGGTGCGAACTCGCCGCCGCCGAGGGCGTGAAGTCTCTCCATGGGAGCCACCCTCCGATGATCGGTGCGCCTGGTCAACAACGCCCCGGGCGCCGGTCCCGGCAGGTACGGTCCTGTCATGTCCGCACTCACTCCGGCCGTCCAGCGCCTCCGTGCCGATCACGCCCCCGCCCTCCTCGCGTTCGAGCGGGAGAACCGGGACTACTTCGCCGCGTCGGTTCCCGACCGGGGCGACGACTACTTCGCGCGGTTCGACGAGCGGCACGCGGCGCTGCTCGCCGAACAGGCGACCGGACTGTGCCACTTCCACGTCCTCGTCGACGAGGACGGCCGGGTGCTGGGCCGGGTCAACCTCGTCGACGTTGCCGACGGCAGCGCGGAGCTCGGCTACCGCGTGGCGCGGAGCGCGGCCGGCCGCGGCCTCGCGACCGCCGCCGTGCGCGAGGTGTGCGCGCTGGCGGCGGAGTACGGGCTGACCGAGCTGCGGGCGGTGACCACGGTGGACAACGCCGGTTCGCGCGCGGTGCTGGCCCGCACCGGCTTCACGGTCACGGGTGAGCTCGTGCTGGACGGCCGGCCGGGCCTCGCGTTCGTACGGCCCTTGTAGGAGCCCGCGCGCGGCACCGGGGAGCCGACGGCGTCAGGCCGAGGGGACCTCGCAGGATCCGTCGGCGTCGCAGGCCGCGGAGCCGTCGGCGCCGACCGGGGTGAGCGTCCGGGCCTGCCACGCCTGCTCCAGCGCCTGGGTGAAGACCTCTGCCGGCTGCCCGCCGGAGACGCCGTAGCGCCGGTCGACGACGAAGAACGGCACCCCGGACGCGCCCAGCTCGGCGGCCTCGCGCTCGTCGGCCCGTACGTCGTCCGCGTAGGCGCTCTCGTCGGCCAGGACCGCGCGGACCTCGTCCTCGTCGAGGCCCGCCTCGACGCCGAGCGCGATCAGGACGTCGGTGTCGAAGACCGACCGCTCCTCGGCGAAGTTCGCCCGGTAGGCGAGGTCGAGGAGCTGGTCCTGGCGGCCGCGGGCCTTGGCGAGGTGCAGCAGGCGGTGGATGTCGAAGGTGTTGCCGTGGTCGCGCCCCTCCGTGCGGTACCCCAGGCCCTCCGCGCGGGCGTTGGAGGCCACGTGCTCCTCCATGGCCCGCGCCTCGTCGCGGGTGCGCCCGTACTTCGCGGCGAGCATGTCGATCACGGGGGCGGTGTCGCCCTTGGCGCGGCCCGGGTCGAGCTCGAAGGAGCGGTGCACGACCTCGATCCCGTCGCGGTGCGCGAAGGCGGCGAGCCCCTTCTCGAACCGGGCCTTGCCGATGTAGCACCAGGGGCAGGCGATGTCGCTCCAGATCTCGACGCGCATGTCTTCTCATCACTCCAGGTCGTGCGGCTCGGGGCAGGCGGAGGCCACCTCCGCGGCAGGGTCAACGCTCACGGCCGCCGTCCCATTCCGGATGAGGCACAGGAGTGGAGGACGGGGCTCCGCTACGCCGCGCCGTCGGGCCGCAGCACCAGCTCCAGGAGTCCCGGAAAACGCGCGTCGAACTCCTCGCGGCGCAGGCGGTTGACCCGCTTCGGGCCCTGGTCGCGCTGTTCGACCAGGCCCGCCGCGCGCAGCACCGTGAAGTGGTGGCTCAGGGCCGCCTTGCCCACCGGGACGTCGAAACTGCCGCAGCTGCGGGTCCACACCGGGGAGCCGGCCAGTTCGCGGACGAGCTGGAGGCGGACCGGGTCCGCGAGGGCGGCGAGGGCCGTCAGGACGGACACCTCGTCGGGGTGGGTGTGCACCGGCGCGGGACGGTGACCGGCGGCGCGCGACTGGTCCGGCATGCCGTTCCCCTCCATCTCTTGTCCCTCCATCCTCTTGCCGAGTGTTCGACCGCGATCTTACACTCCGACTGTTCGCTTTCCATTGAACACTCGTCTCGTCGAAGGGTGGCTTCCGCCATGCGTACGATCCGGATCACAGAGTTCGGCGGCCCCGAGGTGCTGCGGCTCGTCCAGGCGGAGGTCCCCGAACCGGGACCGGGACAGATCACCGTCGACGCCGCCTACGCGGGCGTGAACTTCGCCGACCTCAAGGCGCGCTCCGACGGCTATCGCGTCCCTTCGCTGCCGTTCGTCCCCGGCCTGGAGGTCTCGGGACGCGTCCGGGCCGTCGGCCCCGGCGTCGAGGGATTCAGGCCCGGGCAGGCCGTCGCCGCGCTCACCCCGGCAGGCGCCTACGCGGAGGTCGTCGTCGCGGACGCGGCCACGGCCTTCCTCCTGCCCGACGGCATCGACCCGCGCACGGCGGCGACCCTGCCCACCGTGCTGCCGACCGCGCACGCCCTGCTGCACGAGGTCGGCCGGCTGCGGGCGGGGGAGAGCGTGCTCGTGCACGGGGCGGCGGGCGGCATCGGCACGGTGGCGGGTCAGCTGGCCCGCGCGGCCGGTGCGGGAGCGGTGTACGGGGTGGTGTCCTCACCCGCCAAGGCCGAGCACGCCCTCGCGCACGGCTACGACGAGGTGTTCACGGGCGAAGACTTCGCCGCCGACGCGCTGCGCGCCACGGACGGACGCGGCGTCGACCTGATCCTCGACCCCGTCGGCGGCGACACCCTCCGGCGCGGCCTCGGCGCGCTGGCCGCCTTCGGGCGGCTGGTGTCCTTCGGCAACGCCTCCGGGGACGAGCCGTGGCAGCTCGGCCAGGCCGACCTGATCGGAAGCGGCCGCTCGGTGGCCGCGTTCTCCGTCCTCGCGCTCGCCCAGTCCGCGCCCGGGACCCTGCGTCTGATCACCGAACGCGCTCTGAACCGGGTGTCGGACGGCACCGTGAAGCTGCCGGTGACCGCCGAGTTCCCGCTCGCCGAGGCCGCGGCCGCGCACACGCTGATGGGCGGACGCACCTCGACGGGCAAGCTGCTGCTGCGCATCGCCGACTAGATCCGCGGCGGAGCTGTTCGGGCTCTTCGGCAATGCGGCTCGGTGCCGTGCCAGGCGTCGTGGCCCCTGCCGAGATCCGCTGGAGACCCCCAGCTCGCAGCGAAGGCCCAAGCGGCCTCCCCTCGCCGCACCCACCGTCACTGCAACCCCAAGGATTCCCATGAATGTTCTCGTCGTCGGAGCCGGTGCCACCGGAGGTCTCTACGGCGCGCGCCTCGCGCAGGCCGGCACGGCCGTGACCTTCCTCGTCCGGCCGCGGCGTGCCGAAGTCCTGCGCGAGCGCGGGCTGCGTCTCACCGGGGTGGGCGAGGACGAGGTGATCACTCCCCGGCTCGTGACGGCGGGCGGGCTGTCGGGCCCCTACGACCTCGTGCTGCTGTCCGTGAAGTCCACCGCGCTGAGCGGCGCTCTGGACGATCTCGCCCCCGCGGTCGGACCGGGCTCCGCCGTGGTCCCGCTCCTCAACGGAATGGCACATCTCGACGAGCTGAACGCCCGTTTCGGCGCCGGCCGGGTCCTGGGCGGTGTCGCCAAGGTCGCCACGACCCTCGACGACCAGGGGGACATCGTGCGGCTCGCGCCGCGGGCTCTCCTCGACCTCGGCGAGCAGGACGGCCGCCCGTCCGCCCGCGTGGATGCCGCCCGCACCCTGCTGCGGGACGCGGGAGTGGACTCGCAGGCACCCGCGGACATCGTCGCCGCGATGTGGCACAAGTGGGTGTTCGTCAGCACCGTGGGCGCGCTGACCTGCCTGATGCGGGGCACGGTCGGCGACATCAACGCCGTCCCCGGCGGTCACGAGCTCGGCCCGGCCGTCCTCGCCGAGGCCGCCGCCGTGTCGGCGGCGGCCGGTTTCCCCGTACCGGACGACGAACTGGCCTTCACCAAGGAGACGGTGACCCGTAGCGGGGTGCCGTTCTCGTCGTCCCTGTACCGGGACGTGGTGGCCGGCCTGCCCACCGAGGCCGATCACATCATCGGGGACCTGGTCGACCGTGCCCGCACGCACGGCGTCGCCGTGCCGCTCCTCGACCTGGCGGCGCTCCACCTGCGCGTCCACGAACACCGGTTGAACAGCTAGCCGTTCAGCTCGAGCCGCAGCACCAGGTGGTTCCCGGAGCGCGGTTCGTGAAGATCCGGGGACCAGCCCTGGCGGGCGTAGAAGAGCTGGGCGCGGGCGTTGTGCTCGAACACCTCCAGGCGGACCGTCGTCACACCTGTGTCCCGCCACGACGCGACGCAGGCGGCGTGCAGTTCGGTGCCGATGCCCGCCCGCCAGCGAGCGGGGTCGACATGGAACTGGGTGAGGTTCATGACGCCGTCGATCTCGCGCGAGGCGGCGACGCCCGCCACCGCGCCGTCCCGCTCGGCGCACAGCACCCCGCCGCGCCCTATGCCCGCCTCCCAGCCCTCTCGCATACGGGCGTGTTCGGCGGGACTGTCGAACAGTTCGTCGGCGATGTGCCCGCGGTAGTAACTGGCACGCGCCTCGGCGTGCAGGGCGGCGATGGCGTCGAGATCGGCCGGTACGGCGTTCCTGATCATGTGATCGGGGACGCGGACCTCTCATGCGCGGTTGCGCGGATGGGCGGCGGCCGCCGATGCGGCTGCCCGCGGGCGGAGTCCGCGGCCGCGCGCAGGGCGCCGGACTCGGCTGGGGCGTCGAGCCCGGCGTCCGGGCCGGTCCCTGGATCGCTGCGGGCCGCATCGGGCCCGTGTCGAGCATGCCGGCGGCCCTGCGGGGACTCAGCTCTCGTGACGGCCGTCGACGCGCCGGGGCAGGCCGAGCGGATTGTCGTCGCGCAGCTCCGGCGGCAGCAGCGCCTCGGGGGTCGTCTGGTACGTGACCGGGCGCAGCCAGCGCTCGATCGCGGTGCCGCCGACCGAGGTCGAGGTGGACGTGGTCGCCGGGTAGGGGCCGCCGTGGTGCTGGGCGGCGGCGACGGCGACACCGGTCGGCCAGCCGTTCACGAGGACGCGGCCGGCGAGCGGGGTGAGTTCGGCGAGGATCGCGGCGCCGTGGCCGTTGCCCTCGGCCTCCTCGCCCGAGAGGTGGACGGTGGCGGTGAGGTTGCCGGGGAGGCGGGACAGGACCGCCGTGACGTCGTCGTGGCTGTCGTAGCGGGCGACGACGGTGACCGGTCCGAAGCACTCCTCCAGGAGGAGGTCGTGCTCTCCGTCCGCGGCGAGGCGCGCCGCGGGGACGGTGAGGAAGCCGGGGCTGACGGTGTGCTCGGAGCCCGCGCCGGGGGTCACGGGGGTCTCCACGTCCGGCAGCGCGGCGCGCTCGGCGACTCCGGCGACGAAGTTCTCGCGCATGCGGCGGTCG
Organism: Streptomyces sp. NPDC049597; assembly: GCF_040675505.1. Classification (NCBI taxonomy): domain Bacteria; kingdom Bacillati; phylum Actinomycetota; class Actinomycetes; order Kitasatosporales; family Streptomycetaceae; genus Streptomyces; species Streptomyces sp. NPDC049597. Next base: position 205,651 of record NZ_JBFAOY010000005.1, on the reverse strand, counting down.
AGCAGGACGCCCGCTGCTGTGTCGCTCACCGCGTCCGTCAGCGTCTTGAGGAGCTGGTCCCCCGCCGGTCCCGCGGGCACGAACACCAGACCCGGCTTGACGCAGAACTGGCCGACACCGAGCGTCATGGAGCCGGCGAGGCCGGTGCCGATCTGTTCCGCGCGCTCCGCGGCGGCGGCCTCGGTGACCACGACCGGGTTCAGCGAGCCGAGTTCGCCGTGGAAGGGGATGGGCACCGGCCGGGCCGCCGCCGCGTCGAACAGCGCGCGTCCGCCGCGTACGGAACCGGTGAAGCCCGCCGCCGCGACCAGCGGGTGCCTGACCAGCTCGACGCCCGCGTCGAAGCCGTGGACCAGGCCGACGACCGTGTCCGGGATGCCGTGCTCGGCCGCCGCCCTGCGCAGGAGGGCCGCCACCAGCTCGGAGGTCGCAGGGTGGTCGGGGTGGGCCTTGACGACGACGGGGCAGCCCGCGGCGAGCGCGCTCGCGGTGTCACCGCCGGGCACCGAGAAGGCGAAGGGGAAGTTGGAGGCGGCGTAGACGGCGACGACGCCGAGCGGCACCTTGTAGCGGCGCAGGTCGGGAACGGGCGGGGTGGCGGTGTCGTCCGGGTGGTCGATGATCACGTCGAGGAAGGCGCCCTCGTCGACGATGTCCGCGAAGGCGCGCAACTGGTAGCAGGCGCGGGCCAGTTCCCCGGTGAGGCGTACGGGGCCGAGGGCGGTCTCGGCGTCGGCCGCCTCGACGAGCCGGTCCCCCGCGCCTTCGAGGAGTCTCGCGGCGGTGCGCAGGAAGGCGGCGCGGACCGTGCGGTCGGCGAGTGCGGCGCGGACCGCGTGCGCGGCCCGTACCGCGGTGTCGACCTCCTCGGCTGTGGCTTCCACCGCAACCTGTTCGCGCTGCTTCCCGGTTCGGGGGTCGACACTCCAGACTTGTGCTGCTGCCACCGCGCATTCCCTCCCGGTCTCCGCCATCCCCCAGGAGTCGTTCGGTATTCTGAACAATGTTCCTGGTGATGAATCTGTTCGGGGACTCTATTTCCGGGCGTTCAGCGGGGTCAAGGCGTTCCGCGCGGTCAGGACGGGCGCCGGAGAGCGGCCGAGAGGGGCGAAGAGCGATGTCAGCAGTCGATTCCGGTGGAGCGCAGGTCAAGTCCGCGGTGCGGACGGTCGAGTTGCTCGAGTACTTCGCCGGCCGCCCGGGCATGCACTCCCTCGCCGCCGTGCAGGAGGCCGTGGGCTACCCCAAGTCCAGCCTCTACATGCTCCTGCGCACCCTCGTCGAGCTCGGCTGGGTGGAGACCGACGCCACCGGCACCCGGTACGGCATCGGCGTGCGGGCCCTGCTGGTGGGCACCTCCTACATCGACGGCGACGAGGTCGTGGCGGCGGCCCGGCCCACCCTGGACCGGCTCTCCGACGACACCACGGAGACGATCCACCTCGCCCGCCTCGACGGCACCAACGTCGTCTACCTCGCCACCCGGCAGTCGCAGCACTACCTGCGCCCCTTCACACGCGTCGGCCGCCGGCTCCCCGCGCACTCCACCTCGCTCGGCAAGGCGCTGCTCGCGACGTACAGCGACGAGCAGGTGCGCAAGATGCTGCCGGAGACGCTCGCGCAGGTGACCGAACACACCACCACCGACCGCGAGAGGCTCATCGAGGAGCTGCACGCCGTACGCGAACAGGGCTACGCGGTCGACCGCGAGGAGAACACCCTGGGTCTGCGCTGCTTCGGCATCGCGATTCCCTACCGCACGCCGGCGCGCGACGCGATCAGCTGCTCGGTGCCGGTGGCCCGGCTCACGCCCGCGCACGAGCAGATGATCAAGGACGCCCTCTTCGACGCCCGCGACCGCCTGACCCTGGCGACCAGGCGCCTGTGACAGCGGCCGACGCGGCGCCCCGCGCGGCCGGGGCGCCGTCGTTGCCGTGCCCGCGTCCCGCCGCCGTGCGGTGTTCTCGTACGCCGTCTCCACCGTGCGGCTCCTCGTGCGCCGTCCCGCCGCCGTGCGGTGTTCTCGTACGCCGTCTCCACCGTGCGGTGTGCTCGTGCGCCCTCCCGCCGCGCGGCATCCCCGTGCGCCGTCTCGCCGCGCCGTCTCCGCCGTGCGGCGTCCTCGTACGCCGTCTCCACCGTGCGGCTCCTCGTGCGCCATCCCGCCGCCGTGCGGTGTTCTCGCGCACCGTCTCCACCGTGCGGTGTGCTCGTGCGCCCTCCCGCCGCGCGACATCCCCGTGCGCCCTCTCGCCGCGCCGTCTCCGCCGTGCGGCGGAGGCGGATCGTCGCGGCGCAGGAGGTGCGTGGACGCCGCCGCCGGGAGTGTAGGGGTCATGACACCGACATCGCTCCCGGCTGACGCCGACACCCTCCTTCCCGTACGGCTCAGCCCTCTGCGGTCCGGCCTTCGCGCCGTGGCGATCGCCGCCTGCCTGCCGTACCTGGGGCTCAAGATCGCCTGGATCTCCGGCAGCCGCGTCGGCATCCCCGAGGGCAGCGTTCTGCTGGACCACCGTGCCCTGATCGCCGTCGTCAACAGCGTCACCGTGCTGATGGACGCGGCCGTCGTCCTCCTCGCCCTGGTGCTCACCCAGCCGTGGGGCATGCGCGTGCGCGCCTGGCTGCTCGGCCTGCCGATGTGGGGCGCGACCGGGCTGCTCACGCCGATCATGATCGGCTTCCCGGTGCAGCTGGCCACCTCCGCGACGGGCGGCGCCACGACGCAGAACGCGGGCGAACCGTTCCTGGACGGCTGGGTGTTCAGTGTCGTCTACGGCGGTTTCATCCTCCAGGGCGTCACCCTCGGCACGCTCTTCCTGCTGTACGCCGGGGACCGCTGGAGCCACCTGTGGCAGGGGCAGGTGTGGGACCTGCCCTCCGCCGTGACGGGCCGGCCGGTGCGCGCCCTGACCGTGGCCGGTGCCCTCCTCGCGCTGTTCCCAGCCGTCATGCACGCGATGTGGGCGGCCGGATCGACCGTGGCGCTGCCCGCCGCCCGCTTGGCGCAGCGGACGGGCGACTTCTACGTCCTGGAGGGCGTGCGCGTCGCCTTCGTCGTGGTGGCCGTCGCCGGAACGCTGCTGCTCGCGTTCCGTGCCCTCCCCGCCCTGCCGGTGAAGCTGCCGCTGGGCGCGGCCTGGGTCGGGGCGAGCGGACTGGGCGCCTGGGGCGCCTGGCTGACCACGACCGCCGCGATGCCCCAGCCCGATGACGCCGAGCAGCCCACGGTCCTGCTGACGCTGACCTACGCTGGGGAGATGATCTCGGGCCTGCTGCTCAGCGCCGCCGTCGCCCTGATGCTGCGCAGGCGCGGCGCGTGAGCGGTGCGCGGGCGGCGGGCCGCGGAAGACGCACCGGCGGGAGGGGCTCCGGCGGGGTGTGGCGTGTCGTGCTGCGGACGCTTTTCGGGAGGCGGGCGCGGCTGCGCTGGGTCCATCTGGTGCTCGGCGGCGCGCTGTTGATGCCCTTCTGGCTCGTCGGGACCACCGTGGTCGGTCCGCTGGGCGACACAGGGAACCTCTTCACGACCTCGTTCGCCGTGCAGTTCGGTGCGTACCTCGTCGCCCTGCCACTCGTCGCGATCGCCGCGCTGCTGCCGCTGGCCAGACCGTTGTCGGTGGGCGTGGCCCGGGCGCTCACCGGCGTGCCCGCCGAGCTGCTGGCGGACGGCCCCGCGCAGAGCTGGGCCGCGCGCTTGCGCACCTCGGGCTGGCTCACCCTGCATCTGGGCATCGGCACGCTCGTCAGCGGTGCGTCGCTCGCACTGCCCCCGTTCGCGGTCACGCTGATCGTGGCGCCGCTGAGCCGCTCGGTGCAGGACTTCCTGCATGTGTCGTGGTCGATGCGCCCGTTCGACCACCTCCTGCTGCTGCCGCCCGCGGGGGTCGCCATGCTTCTCGCGCTCGCCGCGTGCTCGGCCGGGGCCGGGGCGCTGCTCGCCCGCCAGGCGCCGGTGCTGCTCGGCCCGACCCCGGCCGACCGGCTCGCCGCGGCCGAGCAGCGGGCCGCCGAGCTCGCCGAACGCAACCGCCTCGCCCGTGAGCTGCACGACTCGGTCGGCCACGCCCTCAGCGCGGTGACCCTGCAGGCGGGCGCCGCGCGCAGGGTGCTGGACCGCGACGTGGAGTTCGTCCGGGAGGCACTGACCGCGATCGAGGAGACGACGAGGCGCACCGTCGGCGAACTCGACGCCGTCCTCGGCCTGTTGCGGCAGGACGGCGAGGGAGCGGACCGCGCCACCGGCCCGACGCTGGACACGCTGGACGGTCTGGTGTCCCGCAGCGGGGTGCGCGTCGCCGTGCACACCGAGGGAGATCCGGCCTCGGTGCCCGCCCACGTCTCCCGCGAGGCGTACCGCATCGTCCAGGAGGGGCTGAGCAACGCCCTGCGGCACGCCGGGGCGGTCCCGGTGTCCCTGTGGATCGCCGTACGCGGCGAGGAGTTGGAGATCACGATGGAGAACCCCCTGCCCGACCGGGCCCCCGTGGCACGCCCGGGCGGCGGACTGGGCCTGCGCGGCATCACCGAGCGCGCCGCGCTGCTCGGCGGCCGGGCGGGCGCCGGGCCGCAGGGCACGGTGTGGCGGCTCTCGGCCCTGCTGCCGCTGGGAGCCGGCCGATGAGCGCGGTGCGCGTCGCCCTCGCCGACGACGAGCGGATGGTCCGCACGGCCCTGCGGGTCATCCTCGACGCCGAACCCGGCCTGGAGGTGGTGGGCGAGGCGGCCACCGGGGCCGAGGCGGTGTCGATGGTGCGCGAACTGCGGCCGGACGTGGTCCTGATGGATGTGCGGATGCCGGAGATCGACGGCATCCGGGCCACCGAGCAGATCCTCGGCACGATGGACGCGCCACCGCGGATCGTGGTGGTGACGACCTTCGAGAACGACGCGTACGTGTACGACGCGCTGCGCGCGGGCGCGTCCGGGTTCCTGCTCAAGCGTGCCGCCGCCGAAGAACTGGTGCAGGCGGTGCGGCTGGTGGCGAGCAGCGATTCGCTGCTGTTCCCCGCGGCGGTGCGCTCGCTGGCCGCCGAGTACGGCGGCCGCGCCCCTGCGGCCCTGCCCGCCTGGGCGGGCCGGCTGACCGAGCGGGAGGCGGAGGTGCTGCGGCTGATGGCCACGGGGCTGACCAACGCGGAGATCGCCGGACGGATGGGCGTGGGGGCGGCCACGGTGAAGACGCACGTGGCCTCGGTCCTGGCCAAGACGGGCGTTCGGGACCGTACGCAGGCGGTGATCGCGGCGTACGAGTCGGGGTTCGTCTCACCGCGCTGACCGGACGGCGGGCGGCGGCCGGTGGCCGGTGGCCGAGAAAGCGCCGTATGAAGAAGTCCTGAGAAAACGGCATACGCGGAACACCGGGCGGTCCGCCGCTCGTCCTTCCACGGGATGAACAAGACGATCAGGCGCGCCGCCGTCTTCAGCCTGCTGCTCGTCCTCGCCCTGCTGGTGCGGGCGACCTGGGTCCAGGCCTACGAGGCGAAGGCGCTCGCGAACGACGAAGGCAACCGGCGGAAGGTCATCGCGCAGTACGCGCAGCCGCTCGGTGACATCATCGTGGCCGGCTCCCCGGTCACCGGCTCGGAGGGGACGGACAGCGGCGATCTGGCCTACCGGCGCACGTACACCGACGGCGCTCTGTACGCGGCCGTCACGGGGTACAGCTCGCAGGCGTACGGGGCGACCCAGCTGGAGGGCATCTACTCCGGTGTCCTGAACGGCACCGACGACCGTCTGAAGAACCCGCTGGCCGCGCTCACGCGCGCGCAGCAAAAGCCGGGGGACGTGCTCACGACGATCGACCCGGCCGTGCAGAAGGCCGGGTTCGAGGCGCTCGGCGACGCCAAGGGCGCGGCCGTCGCGATCGACCCGGAGACCGGCGAGATCCTCGGCATGGTCAGCACGCCCTCGTACGACCCGTCGTCGATCAGCGGCACGAACGACGGCGACACCTGGCGCACGCTGACGGCCGACGAGGACAAGCCGCTGGTCAACCGCGCGCTGCGACAGCCGCTGCCGCCGGGCTCGACGTTCAAGCTGGTGGTCGCGGCGGCCGCGCTGGAGGACGGCCTGTACGGCTCGGTCGACGAGCGGACCGACAGTCCGGACCCGTACCGCCTGCCCGGCACGGTCACCGACCTGGAGAACGAGAACCCGTCCGCTCCGTGCGAGAACGCCACCATCCGCGCGGCGCTGCAGTACTCGTGCAACAACGTCTTCGGCAAGATGGCCGTGGACCTGGGGCAGGACAAGGTCCGGGCGATGGCGGAGAAATTCGGCTTCAACGACGACGAGCAGGACGTGCCCGTGCGGGCGTCGGCCAGTGTGTATCCGCAGGGGATGAACGCGTCCTCGACCGCGCTCACGGGCATCGGCCAGTTCGACGTGACGGCGACGCCGCTGCAGATGGCGCTGGTGTCCTCGGCCATCGCCAACGACGGGGTGCTGGCCTCGCCGCACATGGTCTCGAAGGTCGTCTCCGCCGACGGCGACACCCTGCGGTCCTACGAGGACGGCGAGGCGCGGCGGATCGTCTCGTCCGCGACGGCGGAGCAGTTGCGCAGCGCGATGGTGACGGTCGTCGAGGACGGCACCGGCTCCAACGCGCGGATCCCCGGCGCCGAGGTCGGCGGCAAGACGGGCACGGCACAGCACGGCGAGAACAACAGCAGGACGCCGTACGCCTGGTTCACCTCCTACGCCGAGTCCCCGGACACCGGCAAGCAGGTCGCGGTGGCCGTGGTGATCGAGGACTCGGGCGCGGAGCGCTCGGAGGTCAGTGGCAACGGCCTGGCCGCACCGGTCGCGCGGACGATGACGGAGGCGGCGCTGAGGTAGGCGCCGGGGCGTCGGCCGGCGCCCGGCCCGTGCTCGCCGTCACCCCGCCGGCGGCGGACTCGACCGCCCGTCCCGAGGCCCTGGGCGCCCGGCACCATCACGTGGTCCGCCACCGACAGGATGTGCGCCGCGTCGCCTTCCTCGGCGGCCACTCGCTGACCGGCCCCGCCGGCCCGGCACCGCACGGAAAACCGCGTGCGGTGGCGGGCCGGCGCAGCCAGGATGTTCGGTCATGGCCAAACCTTCCGGATTCGTCCACACCGAGCGCGCCGACGGCACCGTCGTGATCACCCACCGCGGCCGCGCCGCCGGCACGCTGCGCGGCGACCGCGCCGCGAGGTTCCTCGCCGAGGTGGCGGCCGGGGACGCCCAGCTGGTCATGGCCCGCTGGACGGGCGCGTACAGGTTCGGCAACGAGCGGGCCGCGCGCAACCACCCCCGTAACCGGTGACGAGCGTAAGGGAACGGTAAAGCGGCCTCGCTCGTTACCCCTGGCATGACAGCTATGACCCCCGGCTCGAACATCCCTCTGGCCGCCGCCCGTGTGGCGGTGGACGTCGCCGCCCCGGTGCGGCTCGACGTCTCGGGCCTGCTGCTCACCGCCGACGGCAAGGTGCGCTCCGACGACGACTTCATCTTCTACAACCAGCCGCAGGGCCCCGGCGTCACCTACCGTTCCGGCGGGGGCACCGCCCCGGACGCGATCGTCGTGGACACCGCGGCGCTCCCGCCCGGCATCGAGAAGATCGTCGTGACGGCGAGCCCGGACGCCGCGGGCCAGACCTTCCAGGGCATCGAGCCGACCGCGACCATCCGCAACGCGGACGACGGCAGCGCGATCGCCACCTTCACCCCGCCGCGGCTGGGCGCCGAGACCGCGCTGGTGGTCGTCGAGATCTACCTGAGGAACGGCGCCTGGAAGGCCCGCGCGGTCGGTCAGGGCTATGCGAACGGCCTGGCCGGCATCGCCACCGACTTCGGCGTCTCGGTCGACGAGGAGCCCGCCGCCGCGGCCCCCGCGCCGATGCCGGCGCCGGCCCCCGCCGCCCCTGCCGTGCCCGCCCCCGCGGCGCCCGACCCGCGTATCGCCGCCGCGGCGCCGGCAGCGCCTCCCGCCCCTGCCGCACCGGCCCCCACCGGGAAGATCAACCTCGACAAGGGCCGCGTCAGCCTGCAGAAGAACCAGACCGTGTCCCTGGTCAAGGGCGGCCGCCCGCTGCTCTCGCAGGTCAAGATGGGCCTCGGCTGGGAGCCCGCGTTCCGCGGGAAGGACATCGACCTCGACGCCTCGGTCATCGCCTACGGCCCCAGCCGCAACCACCTGGACAGCTGCTACTTCGGCAAGCTGTCCATCCTGGGCGGCGCCATCAAGCACTCCGGCGACAATCTGACCGGCGAGGGCGCGGGCGACGACGAGGTCATCGTCGTCGACCTCGGCCGGCTGCCGGCCGACGCGACCGGCCTCGTCTTCACGGTGAACTCCTTCTCCGGGCAGAAGTTCACCGAGGTCGCCAAGGCCTACTGCCGCCTGATGGACGCCTCCACGGGCGAGGAGCTGGTCCGCTTCGACCTCACGAGCGCCGAGCCGCAGACCGGCGTGATGATGGCCAAGCTGATCAAGCAGTTCTCCGGGGAGTGGGAGATGACCGCCATGGGCGACTTCGTGAAGTCCCGTACGGTGCGCGGCATGGTCAAGCCGGCGGCACAGGCTCTGTGACGCCCGCACCACCGGGGACGTTCTCGCGGCGCCCCCGGTGGCCGCTCACTCCCAGGGCCAGTCGGCCGACATCCCCTGCTCGATGAGGGGCACCATCCGGAAGGCGGCATCGGTCAGGCCGCCGAAGGTGTGCCGGTTGGCGCCGCCCGAGGGACCGTGGCCCGCGCGGTAGCCCGCCAGGTTCCACGTGTAGACGGGGACGCGGGCCGGGACCTGGCCCACCGGATCGCCGTGGTGGTCGTACGCGGCCTGCTCGTCGGTGACGATCAGCACCCGGTCGTGGCTGCGGTAGTGCGCCCGCACGGCAGCGGTGGTGTTGGTGCCGCCGAGCATGCCGAAGCGCTCCAGCACCTTCAGCACCGACTCCCCCTTCGTGTACGCCACGGGGCTGTGGCCCGTGCCGAACTGGACCAGGTCCGCCTTCTCGGCGCGCATCGCGACGGCCGCGCCGAAGATCGCCGCCGCGTCGGCGCGGTTGAGCTCCGAGCGGTCGGACAGCGGCGACCACATCGACCCCGAGCGGTCGACCAGCACCAGCGTCCGCCCAGGCAGCGCGGGCACGTTCGCCAGCGAGTGGCCGAGGGCCACCTCCAGCGGGTACGCCCAGCGGAGCGACGGCGCGTGCTGGTACGCGGCCAGGTAGCGGAAGGGGAACTGCCGTGACGCGGCGACCGCTTCCGGGTCCGAGATCCGCGCCGCGACCTGTGCGGCGGCCTCGTCCGAGACACCGGCCTCGTCGAAGTTGCGCAGGTTGCGGACCAGTGCCATCGGCCCCATGGAGGGGATGACGGCCTCCCAGGCCGCCGCGTCCATCGGCCCCTGGAGCCAGCCCGCCAGCGCCTCCCACGTCATGCCCGCCGCGGCCAGGCGCTCGGCACCGCCCGGTGCGACGACGGCGGCCCGCCGCTCCCCCACGGGCAGCTCCATCAGCTCCCGGTGCGCCGTGAGCACCCGCAGCGAGGCGGGCGGTTCGGCGCGGTCGGCGTGGTGCCCGCGGTCGAGCGCGTACCGGAACAGGTCCCCCTGCCAGGGCTTCGCGGGATCCGGCGAGGCGTGCACCAGATTGAGCACGTCGCCGAAGCGGTACACCTTGCTCGCGGTGTCGTACTTGAGCAGCGACCGGGCCCCGTACAGCCGCCGCACGGCGTCCGCGAGACCTCGCTTGACGGGCTTGGGCACGGTGCGGCCGTACCGCGACGTCCAGTACGCGAGCAGTTCCCCGGGCTCGTCGGCGCGCTGCAGCACGGAGTCGACGACCCGGCGGTCGTACCCGTCACCCGTGACGCCCGCCACGAGTCGGGCGTGCACGAACTCGGCGGCGCCCACGATCGACGCGGTCCGCATGTGGGCGCGGCTCCGCAGCCAGCCGAGCAGCCCGGCGGTCCACCGCGGGTCCTCGACGGCGAGCCTGCGCACGAGCGCGGCGAACCGGTCGTCGCGTTCGCCGGCCGCCTCGTAGAAGGTCTGCTGGCCCACGAAGTTGTCCAGCGCGAGCAGATAGAGCTCGGAGTGCGGGTCCCGGACGAACCCGGCGGCTCCCTCCCGCGTGCGCAGGACGCGAAACGCGGCCTGTACCTGGGCAACGGAGCGGACGGCGGAATGCGGTGCGGGTTCCTCGTCCAGGTAGAGAACGCGGCCGCCGGGGCCGACATAGGAATAGGGTGCGGCCTCCATGCGAGCCGCGGCGCTGTTGAAGCGAGTGATGAAATCCCCCGAATTTCCTTCGGATGCACACCCCGCGCACGGGAAGCGGGCGCCTCACGGAACTGCGCCTCCCGAGATCCAAGGTGGCGGCGGCGTCTTTTTGCCAGAGGAAGTAGCCGCGGCCGGCGCACCGGGAGGTGCAGCTCGTGGTGACGACTCTAGAAAACGGGGTCCCGGGCGCGCCACGTATTTTCCGGCGCGCCCGGCGGGCGGGCAGTGCCGGTCCGGCTGCCGCTTCCAGGGGCCGGTGACGGCGAACAGGATGCCGGGGGCCTGGATGCTCGCGTACAGGAAGCGTCCGTCGGGCGAGAAGACGACACCGGCGGACTCTCCGTAGTCCGGGGCCTGGTCGGTCCCCACGTTCAGCTCGTTGCGCGCGATCGGGTACGTGCGGCCGCTGTCGGTGGCGCCGCCCCCGCGCCCCGGGCAGCGGCCACCGCAGTGGCCACCGCAGGGACCACCGCAGGGACCACCGGCAACGGCGGCCGGCCCCGCACCCCTCCCCGGACGGGGTGTCACCGAGGCGGGAAGGAGCGGGTGTCACCGAGGCCGGGAGCAGCGGGTGTCAACGAGACGAGCGGGACTTGAAGGCCGCCTTGCGGGCATCCTTCGCCACCCGCTTGTCCCCGTGCAGCCTGCCCATCGCCTCCAGCACGTCCGCCGTCCGCGGGTGCTCCACCCGCCACGCCGCATCGAAGAACCCGCTGTGCTGGCCGACCAGACCCTCCACCAGGCCCCGGAGTTCCTCGACCTCGCCGTCGGCGTCCAGTTGTGCCGCGATGGTGTCGATCGCGAGCCAGAAGATCATCGACTCCGGCGGCGGCGGCACGTCGGACGCGCCGCGCTCCGCGAGCCACACCCGGGCCAGGCCGCCGAGTTCGGCGTCGTCGAGCACCGCGCGCACCTCCGGTTCGGCGTGCGGGCCGACCAGCGTGAGGGCCTGCTGACAGTGGAGGCGGCGCAGCGGCGCCCCGCGGTCGGCACCGCGGGCCGCGGCCAGCAGGTCGCGGGCGGCGGCGGCCGGTTCCCGCCGGGCCAGCCACTGCTCGGTCTCGGCCCGCGCGGCGGGCTCGGGGAAGTGCGTGAGCCGGTCGAGCAGGACCTCCGCGCCCTTGTCCGCGAGATCGCCCACGGCGGGCGCGTCGACGCCCGCCTCCAGCATCCGGGCCCGGATGCCGTACAGGCCGAGCGGGGTGAGCCTGACCATGCCGTACCGGGAGACGTCCTCGTCGTCGGCCGGAGCCTCGGCCGCCGCGCCCTCGGTCTCCTCCGCCATCAGCGCCTCGTCGAGCGGCCGGTACTCGACCAGCCCGACGGGCTCCAGCAGACGGAACTGGTCGTCGAGGCGCATCATCGCCTCGGAGATCTGCTCCAGCACGTCGTCCGTCGGTTCGCCCATGTCCTCGGGCACGATCACCGACGCCGCGAGCACGGGCAGCGGGACCGGATGGTCCCCGGCGCCGCCGTCGGAGACGGTCAGCAGGTACAGGTTGCCGAGGACGCCTTCCAGGAACTCGGCCTCCGCCTCCGGGTCCCAGTCGAGCGCCTCGAAGTCGACCCTGCCGTCCGCCCCGATGACGTCGGCGATGTCGTCGAAGAAGGGCGCGCTCGCGTCCGCGAGGACGACGTCGAGGGCGTCCAGCCACAGGCCGAGCACGTCCTGCGGCGAACCACCGGTCACCAGCGCCAGGTTGGCCCCGGCGACCGCGCCGCCCGCGAGGTCGTCATCGGTGATGTCGTCGCCGGTGACGTCATCGGCACCGGCGGCCTCGTCGGCCTCGGGGTCCTCGACCTCGACGAGCCCGGTGTCGACGGCCACGCGCCACGCCTCGCTCGCGTGCGCGGCCCCGTCCTCGTCCCCTGCCAGCCCCAACGCGGCGGCGGCCTCGGGCAGTTGCTCGTCGACGAGCTCGCCGCCGGCGCCGACCCGCGTCCGCGGGCCCGCCCAACGGGCGAGCCTCACAGCCCGGGCGAGCAGCGGGGCGCCGAGTGCGGCCCGAGCCAGCTCCGCGTCCGAGTGCAGCCGGACCGGCGGAAGAGTGGGGCGGTCTTCGGGCATGTGCTGGTTCTCCTCCGCGGCGTACGGGATCCGGGGCAGGCTCACGGGCCCCCGGACGTAAGGGACCCGGACGCAGGGGGACCCGGGCGGTGCCAGCGTAGACGCATTCGGGGAGGTTTCGCGGCGCACCGGGAAGAGGCCACCTCCAAGGGTGCCTGTGGGACACATGGTGCTCCTGGGGCGCGCCCGGCCGTGGCGGGCCGTCACGGCGCCGTGTTCATCCACACGTCCGCCGCCGTACATCCGCCGACTCTTGACAACTGGCCTGTCGAGCCAAGAGATTGACGCGCGTAGAACACGCAGGACTCCGCCGGCTGCGCCGGCACCCCTCATCCCTCACACCTCCGGAGAAACCCCGATGCCTTCCCCCGTCGCACCGAGAACGCCCGCCGTCGCCGCTGCCGTCGCCGCCGCGCTGGCCGCCGGCCTGCTCGCCGGTTCCACCGGCGCCTCCGCGGCCGAGACCGCCCAGGTGCGGATCCACGACATTCAGGGCACCACCCGGACGTCCCCGCTCGTGGGCCGTCAGGTCACCGATGTGCCGGGAATCGTCACGGGCGTTCGGACGTACGGTTCCCGGGGCTTCTGGTTCCAGGACCCGCAGGCCGATGACGACGCCGCCACCAGCGAGGGCGTCTTCGTCTACACCGGCTCCGTCCCGACCGTCGCCGTGGGCGACCAGGTGCTGGTCTCCGGCACGGTCGGCGAGTACGTACCCGGCGGCACGTCCTCGGGCAACCAGTCGCTGACGCAGATAGCCAGGCCGGCCGTCACCGTGGTCTCGCGGGGCAACGAACTGCCCGCCCCCGTCGTGGTGTCGGCCTGGTCCGTCCCCGACGCGTACGCCCCCGACGGCGACCCGGCGGCAGGCAACAGCATCAACGCCCTTCCCCTGCGGCCGCGCACGTACGCCCTGGACTACTACGAGTCGCTGGAGGGCGCCAACGTCCGCATCGGCACGTCCCGCGTGGTCGGCGCCACCGACCCGTACGCGGAGCTGTGGGTGACGGTCAAGCCGTGCGAGAACGACAACCGCCGCGGTGGCACGGTCTACGGCTCGTACACCTCGCAGAACACCGGGCGCCTGCAGATCCAGTCGCTGACGCCGCTCGCCGAGAAGCCGTTCCCCAAGGCGAACGTCGGTGACGTGCTCGCCGGCACGACCGAGGGCCCGCTGGACTTCAACCAGTTCGGCGGCTACACGCTGACCGCCCGCACCCTCGGCACCGTCCAGGACCGCGGCCTCGAGCGCGAGAGCACGCGCCCGCAGCGCAACGGCGAACTGGCGGTGGCCACGTACAACGTGGAGAATCTCGACCCGTCGGACCCGCAGGCCAAGTTCGACGCGCTGGCGAAGGCCGTCGTCGAGAACCTCGCGTCGCCCGATATCCTCGCGCTGGAGGAGATCCAGGACGACAACGGCGCCAAGAACGACGGCACGGTGGCGGCCGGCCAGACGCTGAAGAAGTTCACGGACGCGATCGTCGCGGCCGGCGGTCCGGCCTACGCGTGGCGATCGGTCGACCCGCAGAACAACAAGGACGGCGGCGAGCCCGGCGGCAACATCCGCCAGGTCTTCCTGTTCAATCCCGAGCGGGTCTCCTTCACCGACCGCGCGGGCGGCGACGCCACCACGGCGACCGGGGTCGTGCGGGAGCACGGCCGGGCCGCCCTGACGCTCTCGCCCGGACGCGTGGACCCGGCGAACCCCGCCTGGGAGAACAGCCGCAAGCCGCTGGCCGGCGAGTTCACCTTCCGCGGCCGCACGGTCTTCGTGATCGCCAACCACTTCGGCTCCAAGGGCGGCGACGAGGGCCTGACGTCGCACCACCAGCCGCCGAACCGTTCCTCCGAGGCCAAGCGCCTCCTCCAGGCGCAGTCGGTCAACGCCTTCGTCAAGGACATCCTCAAGGCCGACCGCAGGGCCGGCGTCGTGGTCCTCGGTGACATCAACGACTTCGAGTTCTCGGCGACGACGAAGGCGCTGACGGACGACGGCGCCCTGTACCCGGCCATCACGACCCTGCCGCGCTCGGAGCGCTACTCCTACGTCTTCCACGGCAACAGCCAGGTCCTGGACCAGATCCTGACGAGCCCGTCGATCGACGACTTCTCGTACGACAGCGTGCACATCAACGCGGAGTTCGCGGAGCAGAACAGCGACCACGACCCGCAGGTGCTGCGTTTCCGCCCGTGAGGAGCAGCCGCCGGTGTGCGGGTCCCCGCGGCCCCGCGCACCGGCGGCACCGCTGTGACCAGGGAGTCCGGGGATCTCTCAGCGCTGCTTCACTGTCACGCGAAGCAGATGTGAGTGGAGCTTTACCGGCCGGGCGGCCACACTGCGGACATGTCATCCTCCCGCCCTTTCGGCCGCGCCCTGTGCGCCATGGTCACGCCCTTCACCGACGACGGCGCCCTGGATCTCGACGGCGCGCGGAAGCTCGCCGCCCAGCTGGTCGACGACGGCTGCGACGGGCTGGTGCTCTCCGGCACCACCGGTGAGTCCCCCACGACGTCCGACGCCGAGAAGGCGGCCCTGGTACGGGCGGTGGCCGAGGAGGTCGGCGACCGGGCCGCGATCGTCGCGGGCGTCGGCACCGCGGACACCCGCCACACCGTGGACCTCGCCCGCGAGGCCGAACGGGCGGGTGCCGACGGCCTGCTCGTGACCGCCCCGTACTACAGCCGCCCGCCCCAGCCGGCGATCGAGGCGCACCTGCGCAGGGTGGCCGACGCCGTCGGTGTTCCGCTGATGCTGTACGACATCCCGGGCCGCACGGGTGTGCGCATCGAGCCGGAGACCATGCTGCGGCTCGCGGACCATCCCCGCGTCGTGGCCGTGAAGGACTGCGCGTACGACCTGCTGGGAAGCACCAAGGTCATCGCCGGCAGCGGGCTCGCCTACTACTCGGGCTGCGAGGAGACGAACCTTCCGCTGTACGCGGTGGGCGGCGCGGGCTTCGTCTCGACGGTGGCCAACGTCGCCGCGCCCTGTCTGCGCGCGGTCCTCGACGCCTACGACGCCGGGGACACCGCCCGGGCCGCCCGGCTGACCCACCTCGCCCTGCCGCTCTCGGAGTCGATGATGGCCTCGGGGCTGCCGGGCACGGTGACCGCCAAGGCGCTGCTCGGCGCGCTCGGACGGCCGGCCGGTCCGGTCCGTGAACCGCTGCAGCCCGCCGGCCGCGAGGCGACCGACAGGCTGCTGGAGGAGTACCGGCGGCTGGAACGCGCCGCCGGTCAGCCCCTGGTGTAGACGCCGCCGAGTCGGTCCTTCACCTCGCCCGTGGGAGCGGGGCCGGGCGGCGGCGCGTGCGACCTGCTCGTCCGCCCGCACGCCGCGCGGGTTGCGCGGCGGGAGGGCGAGGAACCGCGACGATCAGTTGTGGCTGTGGAGGATCTCGTTGAGGCCGCCCCAGACCGCGTTGTTCGGCCGGGCCTCGACAGCGCCGGTGACCGAGTTGCGGCGGAAGAGGATGTTCGAGGCGCCGGACAGTTCCCGGGCCTTGACGATCTGGCCGTCGGGCATCGTGACGCGTGTGCCGGCCGTGACGTACAGGCCGGCCTCGACGACGCACTCGTCGCCGAGCGCGATGCCGACGCCCGCCTCGGCGCCGATCAGGCAGCGCTCACCGACGGAGATGATGACGTTGCCGCCACCGGACAGGGTGCCCATGGTGGAGGCGCCGCCGCCGATGTCGGAACCGTCGCCGATGACGACGCCCGCCGAGATACGGCCCTCGACCATCGAGGTGCCGAGGGTGCCGGCGTTGAAGTTGACGAAGCCCTCGTGCATGACAGTGGTGCCCTCGGCGAGGTGCGCGCCGAGCCGGACGCGGTCCGCGTCGGCGATCCGCACGCCCTTGGGCGCCACGTAGTCGGTCATCCGCGGGAACTTGTCGATCGAGGTCACCTGCAGGTGCAGGCCCTCGGCGCGGGCGTTGAGGCGCACGGTCTCGAGCTGGTCGACCGCGACGGGGCCGAGGCTGGTCCAGGCGACGTTGGCGAGCAGCCCGAAGAGGCCCTCCAGGCTCTGGCCGTGCGGCTTGACCAGCCGGTGGGAGAGCAGGTGGAGGCGCAGGTACGCGTCGTGGCTGTCCAGCGGCTTGTCGTCGAGCGAGGCGATGACCGTGCGGACGGCGACGACCTCGACCCCGCGGCGGGCGTCCGGGCCGATGGCCCGCGCGGCGCCGTCGCCGAGGAGCTCCACGGCACGCTCGGCGGTCAGCCGCTCGGTGCCGGCGGGGCCGGGCTCGGCGGTGAGCTCGGGGGCGGGGTACCAGGTGTCGAGGACGACGCCCTCGGCGGTGACGGTGGCCAGGCCGGCGGCCACGGCACCGGTGGTGCGCTGAGCAGTGGTGCTGTCGGACGAGTCAGTCATGACAGGAAACCTAACCGGCCGGGGCCCGCGGGGGCGAACCGGTCTCAGGTGCCGGGCGTCCGCGTCGCGCGGGACGGCGAGGGGAAAAGGGGTGGCAGGGCCCTCGGGGGCGGAGTCTGCCGCTCCGG
Organism: Streptomyces sp. NPDC049597; assembly: GCF_040675505.1. Taxonomy (NCBI): domain Bacteria; kingdom Bacillati; phylum Actinomycetota; class Actinomycetes; order Kitasatosporales; family Streptomycetaceae; genus Streptomyces; species Streptomyces sp. NPDC049597. The sequence goes on along the minus strand of NZ_JBFAOY010000005.1, from coordinate 188,822 downwards.
CGGCCCCGGCTACCTTGTTCGTCCGGACGGCCGCCACCGCGCGCCGTCCCGCCGTCGTCTGACATGGGGGGACTTCAATGGCCTACGGAAACACGCCCTATCCGGGGGGCAACACGCCTTACCCCGGGCCGCCCGCCTGGGGCGCCTGGGCACCGCCGCCGCCCAGGCCCGGGGTGATACCCCTCGGGCCGCTCGGCCTCGGCGAGATCCTCGGAGGGGCGTTCGCCACGATCGGCCGGCACTGGAAGCAGCTGCTCGGCTTCGCGCTCGCCGTCTACGGCGTGGCCCTCGTGGTGTTCGGCGGGGCGCTCGCGCTCGCCTACCTGTCGGTGAAGGGGGAGCTGCACCGGCTGCTGGACTGGTCCGGGGAGAGCGCGCCGAGCAGCGACCAGGTCGTACCGCTGGTCGCGACGTTCGCGGGCGTGTACGTCTTCGGCATCGTCGTGCTGCTGGTGGCGAACGCCGTCGTCTACGCCTCCTGCCCGGCGGTCCTGCAGGACGCGGTGCTCGGGCGCCCGTCGAGCATCGGGGCCGTCTGGCGCCGGGTGCGGCCGCGCGCGTGGGCGGTGCTCGGCACCGTCGTGATCACCGCGTTGATCACCGCGGTCCCGCTGGTGCTGATGGCCCTGGCCTTCATCGGCGTCGTCGTGACGATGATCGCGCTCGCCGCCGACGGCTCGGGCGAGTGGGGCTGGCTGATCCTGGTCGGCTTCCTCGGCATGCTGGCGACGGGGCCCGTGGCCGTCTGGCTGTGGGTGCGGTTCAGCTTCGCGCCGGCCGTCGCCGTCTTCGAGGGGCAGGGCGCCGTGGGCGCGCTGGCGCGCTCGGCGCAGCTGGTGCGGGGCGCGTGGTGGCGGGTGTTCGGCATCGCGCTGCTGGCCTTCGTGATGGCGGCGGCGGCGAGCTACCTCATCCAGCTGGTGTTCCAGCTGCTGAGCCTGCTCCCCACCGGACCCGCCTCCCTGTCGGAGCAGCCCGGCGACAGCGGCGTGGCCCTCACGATCGTGCTCACGACGATGGTGTTCGGGCTGCTGACCACCCTGGTGGGCCAGATCCTCACCTCGGCCTTCCCGCAGCTGGTCGTCGCTCTGCTCTACGTCGACCAGCGCATCCGCAAGGAGAACCTGGCGCCCGCGCTCGCCGAGGCCGCCGGGCTGCCGCCGCAGCAGCCGCCGGCCGCGTACGGGGTCTGAGACGCCGGTGGCCCCGCGGCCCGGTTGCGGGCCGCGGGACCTCGCGCGGCGTGCGCGCTCACAGGAACTGCATGCCGTATCCCGTGCACGTGGGCCGGAAGTCATCGGGCCCGTCGGCCAGGGCGTTCATCGTCATCTGGAGCGTCGGGTCGTCGTCGAACAGCCCCATGTGGCCGGCCCTGTCGTCGGGGCACATGTCCTGCAGGACGATGTTGTTCACGTTCGTGCCGGTCAGGGCCTGGCTGGCGTACGGGGTGACGACCTTCTCGTACCTGGTCATGATGACGGTGTACTCGGGCCCGTCCGGCACCCGGTCGCCGTCGGACCACATCTGCCTGGTGTAGTCGCTGGTGCGGCTCTGCTCGAAGACTCCGGGGAACCGTGCCGTGTTCGACAGGCCGGTGCCGAAGCCCATGAGGTTCAGCTTCTCACCGAGGTCCACGATGCCGTTGAGGTCGGTGCCGTGGGAGCTGGGGGCCCAGCCGACATAGTCGTCGACCTTCTTCGCCCCGCCCATCTTCTTCATCCACCACATCGGCACGCTGCCGCCGAGCGAGTGGCCGACGATGTCCACCTTCCCGGCGCCCGTGGCCTGCTGGACCCGGGCCACGAAGGCGTCCAGCTGCGCTGCCGAGTCGCGGTTGGGGCCGAGCCCGCCGACGCGCTGGAAGGACAGCGGGGTGAAGCCGTAGTTCATGGCGTAGACGCAGTAGCCGTTGTTCTTGAGGCGCGGGGCGGCCTTCACGAAGTTGGCACCGATGTTGAAGAAGGTGCCCGGCAGGAGGATCACCGGGTCGGGGTGCTCGGCGCTCGGCTTGCACGACCAGTCGTTGGCGCCCGGCACGGACCCCGGCGAGACGGCGTAGTTCCACAGCGCCCGCGGGACGCCGCCCTCGCGCAGCGGTTTCTCCTCGGCCGCCTGCGCCGGGGCGGCGGCGCAGGTGACGACGGCGGCCGCGGACACGGCGGCCGCGGCCAGTGCGGTGCGCAGGCGACGGGCGGACCACTCGATCCCTGACATCGGTTGCTCCTGTGGGGGTCGATCAGCCCGTCCCGGGGCTGATACGGAGTCGTACGGGGCACGGGGATGCCCGGGAGCAGCCTGACGCGGGTTCGGCGTGCATGATCCCGGGCGGCGTCCAAACAATCCGCCGGGAGCTTGTGAGCCGTCACAACACCCTCCTGGGGTACGCGCCCGTCGCCCGTGCGTCGGCATTGACACCCCGCCTGTCCTGCGGCGACCTTGGTTACCGGTAAGTAAGCTCAGCAGCGTCGATGAGGTCGCCACCGTGGACAGTGAGGGGTACGTGACCAGGGACCGTGAGGCGTACGTGCCGCTCGCCTTCGGCGGGGTTCCGGTCCACCAGCGCCTGGCGGGGTCGGTGGACGAGCTGGCCGCCCGTGTCCTCGCACGGCTCGTCGACCACGTGCCCGTCTACGGCACGCTGCCGGCCGAGCAGTTGCGCACGGAGACCCAGCGGGTCATCGCTCAGGGCATACGCGCCTTCATCGGCGTCCTGCGCACCGGCGACCTGCCGGACGAGGAGCAGTTGCAGGTCCTGCGCCAGTCGGCCGCCAAGCGGGCCGAGGAGGGCGTTCCGGTGGAGGCGGTGATCAGCGCCTACCACGTGGGGGCGCAGGAGTGCCTGGAGCGGATGTCGGCGCACGCGACGCCCGAGGACCTGCCGCAGGTGAGGACCGCCAACCAGTTGGTGCTGCGGTTCCTGGAGCGGATGACGGCCAACGTCGTGGCGGGCTACTTCGCGGAGCGCCAGGTGGCCGCGGGCGAGGAGCAGTCGGCCCGGCAGGCGATGCTCACCGCGCTCGTCGACGGGGAGGACGTACGGGCGACGGCCGCCCGCTGGGGCATCGGGCTCCCCACCTGTTATCTGGTCCTGGCCCTGGCCGTCGGCGCGCACCCCGACGAGCGGGCCCCGGGGGTCAGTCCCGTGTTCGCCAGGCAGCGGAAGGTGCGGCGGCTGCGGGTGGAGCTGGAGCGCCACGCCGAGGGCCAGGTGCTCTCGGCTCTCAGCGGCGACGGCGGGCTCGCACTCATCCCGTACGACACGGAGGCCGCGCTGCTGGCCGACCGGGACTGGAACCGGCTGGCCACCGCGGTGTCGCACATGAGCCGTGTGGCCGGGGTCGACATCGTGGCCGGTGCGGCGGCGGCCGCCCCGGAGGGGGTGGCGGCGGCGGTCCGGCTGGCGGAGGAGGTACGGCGGGTGGCGGTGTCGGCGGGCCGGGAGCCGGGCGTCCACCGGCTCGGGGACGTGCTGCTGGAGTACCAGCTGATGCAGCCAGGCCCGGCCCGCGACGCCCTGGCCGAGCTGATGCGCCCGCTCGCCGACCGCCCGGAACTGCTCGGCACGCTGCGCGCGTTCCTGGACAGCGGACTCAGTCGCCAGCTGACCGCCGAACGCCTGCGCGTGCATCCGAACACGGTGGACTACCGGCTGCGCCGCGCGGCGGAGGCGACCGGGCTGGACGCCACGTCGGGCGCCGACGTCATGCGGGTGCGCGCGGCGCTCAGCGCCCACGACGCGATCGGTGCCCGGCCGGGAGCGGCGGACGGCGGCGCGGACGGCGGCGCCGAGGCGCGATGAGGTGACGCCCGGGCGTCAGTCGAGCAGGGTCTTCTTGGGCCGCAGCACGCAGAACTCGTTGCCCTCCGGGTCGGCGAGGACCACCCACGTGGCGTCGTCCCCCTGTCCGACTTCGGCACGGCGCGCGCCGAGCGCGATGATCCTCTCGACCTCGGCGGCCTGGTCGTCCGGGGTGAGGTCGATGTGCAGCCGGTTCTTGACGGTCTTGGTCTCGGGCACAGTCAGGAACACGATGCCCGGCAGAGCGCTCGGGCCGGCCCCGATGACGATCTCCTCGGGGTCCTCGTAGAGGATCTGCCAGTCGAGGACCCGCGACCAGAACCGGGCGAGCGCGGCGGCGTCATGACAGTCGATCGCGATCTGGTACAGAGAAACGGCCATGCCCGCCAGTGTGACTGGCGGGCATGGCCGTTGCCGGGAGATCGCCCGGATCAGACGTTGAAGCCGAGCGCGCGCAGCTGTTCGCGGCCGTCGTCGGTGATCTTGTCCGGACCCCACGGCGGCATCCAGACCCAGTTGATCTTCAGCTCGCTGACGATGCCGTCCGTCGCCGCCTTCGCCTGGTCCTCGATGACGTCGGTCAGCGGACAGGCCGCCGACGTCAGCGTCATGTCGAGCGTCGCGACATTGGAGTCGTCGATGTGGATGCCGTAGATCAGGCCCAGGTTGACGACGTCGATGCCCAGCTCCGGGTCGACGACGTCGTACAGCGCCTCGCGGATCTCTTCCTCGGAGGCAGGCTTCAGCGCCGCCCCAGCGTTCTCGGTCATGCCGTCTTCCTCTCGGCGTCGGTGCCGTCGCCCAGTGCCTGGGCGGTCGCGTCCTTCCACGCCATCCAGCTCAGCAGCGCGCACTTCACGCGAGCGGGGTACTTGGAGACACCGGCGAACGCGACCGCGTCCTCCAGCACCTCCTCCATCGCGTCGTCCGGCTCGATCTTGCCCTTGGACTGCATCAGCTCCAGGAACGTGGCCTGGATCTTCTGCGCCTCGGCGAGCTCCTTGCCGACGAGGAGCTCGTTCAGCACGGAGGCGGAGGCCTGGCTGATGGAACAGCCCTGGCCCTCGTACGACACGTCCGCGATGCGCGACCCGTCGTACTTCACGCGCAGGGTGATCTCGTCGCCGCAGGTGGGGTTGACGTGGTGCACCTCGGCGTCACCGTCCCGCAAGCCCCGGCCGTGCGGGTGCTTGTAGTGGTCCAGGATGACGTCCTGGTACATCGAATCCAGCTTCACGACCAACCCCTACCCGAAGAAGTTCCGTACGTGCTCCAGGCCGTCGACCAGGGCGTCGACCTCGGCCGGCGTGGAGTACAGATAGAACGACGCCCGCGTGGTCGCAGGAATTCCGTACCGCAGGCAGACCGGCCGCGCGCAGTGGTGGCCGACCCGGACCGCGATGCCCTGCTCGTCCAGGACCTGGCCCACGTCGTGCGGGTGGATGTCACCGAGCGTGAACGAGATCGCGGCACCGCGGTCCTCGGCCGTGGTCGGGCCGATGATCCGGAGGTCGGGCACCTCCAGGAGCCGCTTCACCGCGTACTCGGTGAGCACGTGCTCGTGCTGGGCGATCTTGTCCATGCCGATCGAGGTGAGGTAGTCCACGGCCGCGCCGAGGCCGACGGCCTGCGCGATCGGGGGCGTGCCCGCCTCGAACTTGTGCGGCGCGGGAGCGTACGTGGACGAGTGCATCGAGACGGTCTCGATCATCTCGCCGCCGCCGAGGAACGGCGGCAGGTCCTCCAGCAGCTCCTGCCGGCCCCACAGCACGCCGATGCCGGTCGGACCGCACATCTTGTGGCCGGTGAAGGCCACGAAGTCGGCCTGCAGCGCCTGTACGTCCAGCACCATGTGCGGGGCGGCCTGCGAGGCGTCGATCAGCACCAGCGCGCCGACCTCCTGGGCGCGGCGGACGATCGCCTCGACCGGGTTGAAGGTGCCGAGGATGTTGGAGACCAGCACGAAGGAGACGATCTTCGTCTTCTCGGTGATGACCTCGTCGATGGTGGACAGGTCGAGACGGCCGTCGTCGGTGAGGCCGAACCACTTCAGCTTCGCGCCGGTGCGCTGCGCGAGCAGCTGCCACGGAACGATGTTGGAGTGGTGCTCCATCTCCGTGATGACGATCTCGGTGTCGCGGTCGACCCGGTACGGCTCGTCGGCCCAGCCCAGCATGTTGGCCACGAGGTTGAGCGACTCCGAGGCGTTCTTGGTGAAGATCACCTCGTCGCGGCTCGGCGCGTTGATGAAGGCGGCGACCTTGTCGCGGGCGCCCTCGTACAGCGCCGTGGCCTCCTCGGCGAGCACGTGGACGCCGCGGTGCACGTTGGCGTTGTGCTGCTCGTAGTACTCACTGAGCACGTCGATCACCTGGCGCGGCGTCTGGGAAGTCGCCGCGTTGTCCAGGTAGACGAGCTTCTTGCCGTCGTGGAGCACCCGGTCGAGGATCGGGAAGTCCTTGCGGATCGCCTCGGTGTCGAGGAGGCCCGGCAGCTGTGTCACGCGGATACGCCACCCTTCGTGTAGGACTCGTACCCCTCGGCCTCCAGCTTGTCGGCCAGCTCGGCACCACCGGACTCGACGATGCGGCCGCCGGAGAAGACGTGGACGAAGTCGGGCTTGATGTAGCGCAGGATGCGCGTGTAGTGCGTGATCAGCAGGGTGCCGACCTCACCGGTCTCGCGGACGCGGTTGACGCCCTCGGAGACGATGCGCAGCGCGTCGACGTCGAGGCCGGAGTCGGTCTCGTCGAGGATCGCGATCTTCGGCTTGAGGAGCTCCAGCTGGAGGATCTCGTGGCGCTTCTTCTCACCGCCGGAGAAGCCCTCGTTGACGTTGCGCTCGGCGAAGGACGGGTCCATGTTCAGACGCTCCATGGACTCCTTGACCTCCTTCACCCAGGTGCGCAGCTTGGGGGCCTCACCGCGGATGGCGGTGGCGGAGGTGCGCAGGAAGTTGGAGACCGAGACGCCGGGGACCTCGACCGGGTACTGCATGGCGAGGAAGACGCCGGCGCGGGCGCGCTCGTCGACGGACATCTCCAGGACGTCCTCGCCGTCCAGCGTCACGGTGCCACCGGTGATCGTGTACTTGGGGTGGCCCGCGAGGGAGTACGCGAGGGTCGACTTGCCGGAGCCGTTGGGGCCCATGATGGCGTGGGTCTCGCCCTGCTTCACGGTCAGGTCGACGCCCTTGAGGATCTCCTTGGTGGCGTTGTCGGCCTCGACGGAGACGCGCAGGTCGCGGATTTCAAGCGTTGCCATGGGGACTTCAGTTCTCCTGTGTGACGGAGACGAGAACATCGTCCCCTTCGATCTTTACGGGGTATACGGGCACAGGGCGCGTCGCGGGAAGGCCGGACGGCTTGCCGGTGCGGAGGTCGAAGGCCGATCCGTGCAGCCAGCACTCGATCTGGCAGTCCTCCACCTCGCCCTCCGACAGCGAGACGTTCGCGTGCGAGCAGATGTCGTAGATCGCGAACACCTCGCCCTCGGTCTGGACGATGGAGACCGGCGTGCCGTCGAGTTCCACCCGCTTGGGGGTGTCCTCCTCCAGCTCGCTCAGCCCACAGGCTCGGACGAAGGCCATCAGACGGAAGCCTCCAGCTCGGCCTCGATCTTGGCGATGAGGCGCTCCTCGACGTCCGGCAGCCCGATCTGCTGGACGAGCTCCGCGAAGAAGCCGCGGACGACCAGGCGGCGGGCCTCGGCCTCCGGGATGCCGCGGGCCATCAGGTAGAAGAGCTGCTCGTCGTCGAAGCGGCCGGTGGCGGAGGCGTGGCCGGCGCCGGCGATCTCGCCGGTCTCGATCTCGAGGTTCGGCACGGAGTCGACGCGCGCCCCGTCCGTGAGGACGAGGTTGCGGTTCATCTCGTAGGTGTCGGTGCCCTCGGCCGCCGCCCGGATGAGGACGTCGCCGATCCACACCGCGTGGGCGTCGTCGCCCTGCAGGGCGCCCTTGTAGACCGCGTTGGACTTGCAGTGCGGGGTGTTGTGGTCGACGAGGAGGCGGTGCTCCTGGTGCTGGCCCTTGTCGGTGAAGTACAGACCGAACAGCTCGGCCTCGCCGCCGGTGCCGGCGTAGGCGACCCGCGGGTGGAGGCGCACGAGGTCGCCGCCGAAGGTGACGACGACGGACTTGAAGGAGGCGTCGCGGCCGACCAGCGCGTTGTGCTGGGCGACGTGGACGGCCTTGTCGTCCCAGTCCTGGACGGAGACCACGGTGAGCTTGGCGCCGTCGCCGAGGACGTAGTCCACGTTGGCGGCGAGCACGGCGTCGCCGGTGTGGTCGATGACCACGACGGCCTCCGCGAACGCGCCGAGCTCGACGACCTGGTGGCCGAAGGCGACACCGCCCTCGCCGTGCACCGCGATGCGGATCGGCTCGGCGAGCACGGTCTCCTTGGGCACGGTCACGACCGACGCCTGCTCGAAGGAGGAGTACGCCTGGGCGGCGACGCGGTCCACCGGGGTGCCCGCCTTGCCGAGCCGCGCGTCGTCGCGGCCGACGGTCTCGACGACGACGCCGTCAGGGGCGTCGATCGCGACCTTGACGCCGGTGCCGGTGGCGACGGCGGTGCCGTCGTGCAGGCCGGCCAGGCGCTCCAGGGGAGTGAAGCGCCACTCCTCCTCGCGGCCGTGCGGAACCGGGAAGTCCGCCACGTCGAACGACGGGGGCGCACTCATGCGGGTGGCGACGGTCGATTCGGCGGCCACCGCGATCGAGCCGGCGGTGGTGGAGCCCACCGGGATGTTCTGAGCCTCAGCCATGGCTGTCGGTCTGCTCGCTTTCTGCGTTCAGTGCGTGCGCTCGCCCACGGGGCCGACGCGGGCCGGAGCCTGTGGCTCCGGCTGCGGCCGGTCTGCCCGGGGTCCGCTCACGGGGCTCACCGCGTGAGCCCCAGGGACGTGATCGGGTCGGCGGGGCGCCTAGCCCACCGCACCTTCCATCTGCAGCTCGATCAGCCGGTTGAGCTCCAGCGCGTACTCCATGGGGAGTTCCTTGGCGATCGGCTCGACGAAGCCGCGCACGATCATCGCCATCGCCTCGTCCTCGGACAGACCGCGGCTCATCAGGTAGAAGAGCTGGTCCTCGGAGACCTTCGAGACCGTGGCCTCGTGACCCATGGAGACGTCGTCCTCGCGGACGTCGACGTACGGGTAGGTGTCGGAGCGCGAGATCGTGTCGACCAGCAGCGCGTCGCAGAGCACGTTGGACTTGGCGCCCGGAGCGCCCTCGCCGATCTCGATCAGACCGCGGTACGAGGTGCGGCCGCCGCCTCGCGCCACCGACTTGGAGACGATGTTCGACGAGGTGTTCGGGGCCATGTGGACCATCTTGGCGCCGGCGTCCTGGTGCTGGCCCTCGCCCGCGAAGGCGATGGACAGGGTCTCGCCCTTGGCGTGCTCGCCCATGAGGTAGACGGCCGGGTACTTCATCGTCACCTTGGAGCCGATGTTGCCGTCGACCCACTCCATGGTCGCGCCCTCGTACGCCACGGCGCGCTTGGTGACCAGGTTGTAGACGTTGTTCGACCAGTTCTGGATGGTCGTGTAGCGGCAGCGGCCGCCCTTCTTGACGATGATCTCGACCACGGCGCTGTGCAGCGAGTCCGAGGAGTAGATCGGAGCGGTGCAGCCCTCGACGTAGTGGACGTAGGCGTCCTCGTCGACGATGATCAGCGTCCGCTCGAACTGGCCCATGTTCTCCGTGTTGATACGGAAGTAGGCCTGCAGCGGGATGTCCACGTGGACGCCCTTGGGGACGTAGATGAACGACCCGCCGGACCACACCGCCGTGTTCAGCGACGCGAACTTGTTGTCACCGACCGGGATGACCGTGCCGAAGTACTCCTGGAAGAGCTCCGGGTGCTCCTTCAGCGCGGTGTCGGTGTCCAGGAAGATGACGCCCTGCGCCTCCAGGTCCTCGCGGATCTGGTGGTAGACGACCTCGGACTCGTACTGGGCGGCGACACCGGCGACCAGGCGCTGCTTCTCCGCCTCGGGGATGCCGAGCTTGTCGTAGGTGTTCTTGATGTCCTCGGGCAGGTCCTCCCAGGAGGCCGCCTGCTGCTCGGTGGAGCGGACGAAATACTTGATGTTGTCGAAGTCGATGCCCGACAGGTCGGAGCCCCAGCTCGGCATCGGCTTCTTGTCGAACAGCCGCAGACCCTTCAGCCGCAGCTTCAGCATCCACTCCGGCTCGTTCTTCTTCGCGGAGATGTCCCGGACGACGTCCTCGTTGAGACCGCGCTTGGCAGCGGCGCCGGCCTCGTCGGAGTCGGCCCAGCCGAATTCGTACTTACCCAGACCCTCGAGTTCGGGGTGGGCAGTCTCCGTGGGGAGAGTCATGCGGGGTTCCTCCCGGCCGTGCTTGCAGATGCTGGTGATGGGGTGGTCTGTGCGGCGCCGCTCTGGGGAGAGCCGCGCGGGATGAACGTCGTGCAGACGCCGTCGCCGTGGGCGATGGTGGCGAGCCGCTGCACATGCGTCCCGAGGAGCTTCGAGAAGAACTCGGTCTCCGCCTCGCACAGCTGCGGGTACTTCTCGGCCGCGTGGGCGACCGGGCAGTGGTGCTGGCAGAGCTGTTCGCCGACCGGCGCGGTACGGGCCGTAGCAGCGTACCCGTCGGCACTGAGGGCCTTGGCCAGCGCTTCGGTGCGCTCCTCGGGGGCCGCGGCCTCGACGGCGGCGCGATAGGCGTCGGCCTGGGACTCGATCCGGTCCCGGGCGAAGGCGGCGACGGCCGCCTCCCCTGCCGCCCCGCCTCCGGCGGACCGCTCGATCCAGCGCAGGGCGTCGACGGCCAGCGTGTCGTACGACTGGTCGAAGGCGTCACGGCCGCAGTCGGTCAGGGCGAACACCTTGGCGGGGCGCCCGCGCGTGCGCGCGCCGTAGACGCGCTGCTCACGGGCCTCCACGACATTGTCGGAGACGAGCGAGTCGAGGTGACGGCGGACGGCCGCCTGAGTGAGTCCGAGCCGGCCCGCGAGATCGGCAACGGTCGACGGGCCGTGGTCCAGGATGGAGCGCGCGACGCGGTTGCGCGTGGAGCGCTCACCGGTCGCGAGTTCCTCGTGGGGAGCCTCGCCTACGTTTTTCACAACGCCATTGTTGCGTAATTCCTCAGAGAGTGACAAGCCGCGTCCGGATCACCGCACGGTGCCGTACATCACTTAGGCATACCTAATCTGACCTGCGGAAATGATCACTCGGACGCCTTCCTCGCAGGTCCGCCGGGGTGCTCGTGCCCGGCCGTCTCCCACGCCGGAGGGACCGCCGTGCGGCCCCGCGCGATCACTGCCCGCGTGAACGCGGCCGCGTCCCGGACGGCCGCGCCGCCCGGGTCGTTGTTGAAGAACGCGTACACGTCCGCCCGGTCCGGCCAGGCGTCGGCCGCACGGTCCGCCCAGGACGCGAGCGCCTGCCGCCCGTAGCCCGGCCACGGCCTCGCCCGGCCCTCGTGGAAGCGCAGATAGCCCCAGTCGGCCGTCCGCCACAGCGGGGTCACCGGCCGCGAGCCGCGGTCCGCCCAGCACAGGGCGGCGCCCCGGGCCGACAGCACGTCGGCGATCTCGTCCGTCCACCACGAGTCGTGGCGCGGTTCGACGGCCACGCGCACCCCGGGCGGGAAGCAGGCGAGCACCGCGTCCAGCGCGCGGGCGTCGGCGCGGAGCGTGGGCGGCAGCTGCAGCAGGACGGGCCCCAGACGCTCCCCCAGCGCCTCGGCGCGGCCCATGAGCCGCTCGACGGGCTCCTCGGGATCCTTCAGCCGCTTGATGTGGGTGAGGAACCGGCTGACCTTCACCGCCATGACGAAGCCGTCGGGCGTGCGCTCGCGCCACTCGGCGAAGGTCCTGCGCTCGGGCAGCCGGTAGAAGGCGTTGTTGTTCTCGACGGTCACGAAGCGGCGCGCGTACTCCTCCAGCCAGAGCCGCTGGGGCACGCCCTCGGGATAGAGGACGCCGCGCCAGTCCCTGTACTGCCACCCGGAGGTGCCGATGAGCACGGGCATACCGTGATCCTTCCCCCGGCCCGGCCGCCTCACCGTCACCAGTCCCGGGAAAACCCGCCACCGGACGGCAACCGCCGGCGGCCCCTGCCCCGGCGGGCCGCGGCCCCGGCCGGGCCGGTGCCCGTGACCTGCCCGCGGGCCGGTGCGTGCGGCGGGGTCCGGGGCCGCGGCCCGAGCGGTCCCGGCGGGTCCTTAGACTTCCCGCATGAGCAACGAGTCCGCCGTCCAGATCCGGGGCCTGGTCAAACGGTACGGATCGAAGACCGCGGTGGACGGCCTGGACCTCGACGTCGCCACCGGATCCGTGACCGCCGTGCTCGGCCCCAACGGAGCCGGCAAGACCACCACGGTGGAGACCTGCGAGGGCTACCGCCGCCCCGACGCCGGCACGGTGCGCGTCCTCGGCCTCGACCCCGTCGCCGACGCGGCCCGGCTGCGTCCCCGCATCGGCGTGATGCTCCAGTCCGGCGGCGTGTACTCGGGCGCCCGCGCCGACGAGATGCTGCGCCACATGGCGAAGCTCCACGCCCACCCGCTCGACGTGGACGCCCTGATCGAACGGCTCGGGCTCGGCAGCTGCGGCCGTACGACGTACCGGCGCCTGTCCGGCGGCCAGCAGCAGCGCCTCGCGCTCGCCATGGCCGTCGTCGGCCGGCCGGAACTCGTGTTCCTCGACGAACCGACCGCCGGACTCGACCCGCAGGCCCGCCGGGCCACCTGGCAGCTGGTGCGCGAACTGCGCGCCGACGGCGTCACCACCGTCCTGACCACGCACTTCATGGACGAGGCCGAGGAGCTCGCGGACGACGTCGCGATCGTCGACGCGGGCCGGGTGATCGCCCGGGGCACCACGGAGGAACTGTGCCGTGGCGGTGCCGAGAACACCCTGAGCTTCACCGGTCGCCCCGGACTCGACCTCGGCTCGCTCCTCAAGGCGCTCCCGGACGGCACGGCCGCCGCCGAGCTCACGCCGGGCGCGTACCGGATAAGCGGCCAGGTGGATCCCCAGCTGCTGGCGACGGTCACGACCTGGTGCGCCCAGCACGGCGTGATGCCGGACGGCATCTCGGTCGAACGCCACACGCTGGAGGACGTCTTCCTCACGCTGACGGGCAAGGAGCTGCGCGGATGAGCGCCGGTACGTACGCACCGAGGCCGGGCGCGGCGCCGCTGCCCCGCATGATCGCGGCGCAGGCCGCCTTCGAGACAAAGATGCTGCTGCGCAACGGCGAGCAGCTGCTGCTCACCGTGGTCATTCCGTCGCTGCTGCTGGTGCTCTTCTCGACCGTCGACATCGTCGACACCGGGGACGGCGAGGCCGTCGACTTCCTCGCCCCCGGTGTCCTCGCGCTCGCCGTGATGTCGACGGCCTTCACCGGCCAGGCGATCGCGACCGGTTTCGAGCGGCGGTACGGGGTGCTCAAGCGGCTGGGCGCCTCGCCGCTGCCGCGCTGGGCGCTGATGTGCGCCAAGACGCTCTCGGTCCTCGTCACCGAGGTCCTGCAGATCGTGCTGCTGACCGTGATCGCCTTCGCGCTCGGCTGGTCCCCGCACGGCAACCCGTTGTCCGTGCTCCTGCTGCTCGTCCTCGGTACGGCGGCCTTCTCCGGGCTCGGGCTGCTCATGGCCGGGACGCTCAGGGCGGAGGCGACCCTTGCCGCCGCGAACCTCGTCTTCCTGCTGCTCCTTGTGGGCGGCGGCGTGATCGTTCCGCTGGACAGGTTCCCGGGCGCCGTCGCCTCCGCCCTCGCCCTGCTGCCGATTTCGGCGCTGTCCGACGGACTGCGTGACGTTCTGCAGAACGGCGCGGGCATGCCCTGGGGCGATCTAGGAATCCTCTCCGTGTGGGCACTGCTCGGACTCGGGGCGGCCGCCCGGCTCTTCCGCTGGGAGTGAGGCGCGCGCCAGGATGCTCCCGTCGGGACCCGCACGACTGGAGGTCTGGATGGAGCGGACTGCCGCACTGCGGCTGGATGCCGAGTGGGTGAAGGTCAGGGCCGGCCGGCCTGACGCCTCGCCCAGCGCACGCGAGCGCATGCTGAGGGATCTCATCGCCGCCCTCGCCCCGCACGCGGCGGACGATCTGTCCCTGACCGCCAGACTGAGCCTTCGGTACGGCGATCTGGCACGCCACCACTTCGACACCGGCAGCCGTGCGGACGCACTGGCGGCGGTCGACCAGGCGGTGCGGCACTGCGCCGAGCCGGCGCGGCACGACGACGAGCACGCCCGCTGGTACGCCAGGGCCCTCATCAGCCAGGCCGTCTACCTCGCGGAGCCGCTCAGCGACGAGCTCGGGTTGCCGCGCTACGCCTTCCGTCCGCACGGCGAGCAGCCGTCGGCCGAGGACAGGCTCGCGGGTCTCGCCGCCGTCGAGGCCACCCACCGGGCCATCGCCGTGTGGGAGGGCCTGGACCGGGACGAGCCGCGCAACCGGGAAGGGCTCGCCCAGGCGTACTCCTTCCTCGGGGACCGGCTGGAGGAGCTCGGCCGGCCGGTGGACGCGGCGGAGTGGGCGGTACGGGCCGAGCGGGCGTTCCACGCGGTGTGGACGACCGAGCCGGCCGAGCGCGCGCACGCGGCCGTACTGGGCCATCTCGGCGACCAGCTGGAACGCAGGCTGCGGCGCTGCCCCTTCGACGGCGGACTCACGCAGCTGCACAAGCGCGAGCTGCTGCCCGAGCGGCTGGTGCCGCTCGCGGTCCTGGCCGCGCGCATAGAGGGCGTGGGCAAGGACGCGATCGCGGAGGGGCTGGCGCTGGAGCGCACCGAGGTGCGGCGCATCCTGCGGGCGCGCTCGTGGCGGGCGGTGTGGCGGTTCGACGTGCGCGCGGGCGACGGGACGTGGAGGCCGATGGCGTATCCGTGGCGCGGGACGGACGCGGTGACGGACGGCACGGCGGATGCGGTCGCCGCCGATCTGACCGACGCGTTCCTGCACTCGCCGGACCGGCCGCCGGACGGGGTGCCGTGGCGGTTCGCCCTGTGGTGGGAGGAGGAGGAGCACCTGGATGGGGCACGCTTCCGGATGACCTTCCCGTCCGGGCCCGACCCCTCGTGAATCGGTGCACAAGCCCCCGCCTACGATAGGGGCCGTGCAGACCCCCCTCGCCTATATCGCCCAGCGCTGGACACCGTCGCCCAAAACCCTGCGACGGGCGACGCTCTCCGCCGTCCTGATGACCGTGCTCATCGTCGTCACCGGCGGTGCCGTCCGGCTGACCGGCTCCGGTCTCGGCTGCGACACCTGGCCCAAGTGCACGGACGACAGTCTCTTCGCCACCCCCGAGCAAGGTCTCCACGGCGCGATCGAGTTCGGCAACCGGATGCTGACGTACGTGCTGTCGGCCGCGGTGGGCTGGGCGATCATCGCGGTGCGGTCCGTCGAGCCGCGGCGCCGGGGGCTGACCCGGCTCGCGTGGCTGCAGTTCTGGATCGTCCTGGGCAACGCCGTCATCGGCGGCATCACGGTCTGGGCCGGCCTCAACCCGTGGTCGGTCGCCGGGCACTTCCTGCTCGCCAACGCGCTCCTGACGGTCGCGACCGTCACCTGGGTGCGCGCCGGCGAGGGCGACGCGGAGCCGCGTCCCCGGGTGCCCCGTCCGGTGCGCAAGCTGTCGTGGGCGATCGTCGCCCTCTCCGCGGCGCTGATCGTGCTGGGCACGTCGGTGACGGGCTCCGGCAAGCACGCGGGCGACAGCAGCGACGTACCGCGTATGCCGTGGGACTGGGCGGCCGCCGCGCACGTCCACGCGATCGCGGCGTGGCTGGTGTGCGCGCTCGCCGTGGCCATGTGGCTGGTGCTGCGGGTGGTGGACGCCCCGGACGACATCCGGGCCCGCGCGCGCGACCTGCTGCTGGTGGTGCTGGCGCAGGGCGCGATCGGTTACGTCCAGTACTTCACTCACGTCCCCGAGGTCCTGGTGGGCGTGCACATGCTGGGTTCGTCGCTGATGTGGATCGCGGTGCTGCGGCTGGCGCTGAGTCTGCGGGAGCGCGAGGTCTCGGGCACGGCGGTCCCGTCCCGGCCGGACGGCGCGCTGTCCACCGTGTGACGGGCTGGGCCCCGCGGGAGCGTCACACGGCGGTGAGCCCGTAGACCCGCCGTGCGTTTCCCGCCGCGAGCATCCCCGCCACGCGCTCCGCGTCGGACCGCGCCCACGCGCCCTCCCGCACCCAGCCTCCGAGCACCCGGCTCATGGCGTCGTGGAAGATGCGGGCGCCCACCACGTGCAGTTCCGGCAGCCCCCGCGCCCCGCTCGAGAACAGCAGTTTCCCGAAGGGGGCGAGCTCCAGGATCTCCGCGAGCACCCCGGCGGCCCGCGCTCCGGTGCGGGTCAGGGCGGGCCCCAGGTCGGCGTACACGTGCGGGTACTCGCTCGCCAGGCGGGCGGCGCTGCGGTGGTGCGGGTAGCCGTGCAGCAGCACCAGATCGGTGCCGAGACCGGCAGTCGCCGCCGCGAACCCCGCGAGCCGCACCGGGTCGCCGACGCCCAGGTGCATCTGCACCGGCAGGCCGGACGCGATCGCGGTCCACAGGAGATGGCGCAGCAGCACCGGGTCGGTCAGCGGGCCGCCCGCCTGACGGGCGGCGATCCAGCGGTCCGCGGCCCCCCGCACCTCCCTCGGCCCCGGTGGCTCCGGATCGCCTGCGGCGCCGCCCGACGCGGCGGCGACGGTGGTGAAGGCGACGGCGGAACCGGCCGCCCCGTGCACCGCCTCGGCGAGGTTGGCGAGGAAGGACTCGACCGTGCCCGAGGTGTCGGCGACCTGCTCGGCGAGCAGTTCGAGGCGGACGATCTCACGGGCGTGCGCCGCGCCCGCCTCGGCGACCTCACCCGGCCCGGCGAGGTCCCCGGCAGGTCCGGTGTCGACCAGGTAGGTGTCGATGCCGGTGCCCCGGAGCAGCCGTCTGCCCGCCTCGGCCACCCCCAGCTCGCGTCGGCGGGCCAGGTAGTGGGCGGGCGGGCAGTGGGGTTCGAGGCCGAGCAGGGGCGGGCACCAGCGCCGTACGGCGAAGCCGGTCTGGGTGTCGAAGAACGTGGTGCCCGTGGCCGGCGCCCCGGCCCCGAGCAGTGCCTCGAAGGTGCCGAGGCCCAGTTCCGTACGGAGCACCCCGTGGCAGTACTGGTCGACCAGACGCACCGAGGACGCGACGTCGATCATCGGGAGCTCCCTGTCTAGGACCGCGCTTCCACAGTCCTAACGGGTGAGCCCCGTGCGAGGTGTTGCTCAGCGGTCGGACGGGCCGCCGACCTGGATGCCCGCCATGCGGGTCCACTCGTACGGGCCGGTGCGGACCTTCGCCGCGAAGTCGCCGTCGAAGGACTCGTGGAGCGTGATCCCGGACTTCTCGGCCGCGCTCACGGCGACGGCGTGACTCGGCGCGACGAGGTCGCCCCAGCCGCCGTCCTCGCCGACGAGCACGATGCGGGTGCCCATCTGACCGATGTACGCGAGCTGGCCCTCGGCGCCGCCGTGCGCCTGGGAGAACGACCGGATCTGCTTGGCGAGCTTCGCCGCCTTGCGCTCGGCCTTCGCGGCCTGCTTGGCGTCCTGCGCGCTCTCGTCAACCTGGGTGTCTGCCATGGCCAGGATGCTACCCGCGGGTAGATCGCTTGGCGACGGCTGGGCGACGTGGTCTGCCCCACGCCGTTCCTGCGCTAGCGCAGGAAGGGGTCCACCGCCACGGCCACGAACAGCAGCGACACATAGGTGATCGACCAGTGGAACAGCCGCATCTCCTTGAGCTTGCCGCCCGTCGCCCCGTTCTTCGCGCGGTTCTGCAGGGCGTGGGCCTCCCACAGCCACCAGCCGCCGGTCGCCAGCGCCACGGCGGTGTAGAACCAGCCGGTGTAGCCGAGCGGGGTCAGCAGCAGCGAGACGGCGACCATCACCCAGCTGTAGACGACGATCTGCCGGGCGACGGCCTTGTTCCCGGCGACGACCGGGAGCATCGGGACACCGACGCGGGCGTAGTCCTCCTTCACCTTCATCGACAGCGGCCAGTAGTGCGGCGGCGTCCAGAAGAAGATGACGAGGAAGAGGATGACGGCGGCCCACGACACCGAGCCGGTCACGGAGGACCAGCCGATCAGCACGGGCATGCAGCCGGCGATGCCGCCCCAGACGATGTTCTGCGCGGTGCGGCGCTTGAGGAGCATCGTGTAGACGACGACGTAGAAGAGCAGCGCACCGAGCGACAGCGCGGCGGACAGCCAGTTGACCAGGAGCCCGAACCAGAGCGTGGAGATCACGGCGAGGGCGAGGCCGAAGACCAGTCCCTCGCGCGGCGACACCATGCCGGTGACCAGCGGGCGCTGGGACGTGCGGTCCATCAGGGCGTCGATGTCGCGGTCGATGTACATGTTGAGCGCGTTGGCGCCACCGGCGGAGAGGTAACCGCCGAGGCAGGTCGCGAGCACCAGCCACAGGTCCGGCACACCCTGCTCGGCCAGGAACATCACCGGCACGGTGGTGATCAGCAGCAGCTCGATGATCCGCGGCTTGGTCAGCGCCACGAATGCCTTGACGCGGGCACCGAACGGCCGATGGCCCCCCGGGCTGGGAGTCAAGACGACCCCTGCGGGTCGGGACTCGACGGCCGTCACGCACACCCCTGACAGAGAAAAATCCCAGCAAGCCTCCGGGAGCGACTCCCATGTCCGAAGGGCGATGGGGGCGTGAAGACCCGTGAAGACTTGCGCGTACCACGCCACTCTAGACGTTGCCCATACGCCGATCTTCGCCGGGGTGGGCACGTGTTGAGACCGCCCCCGGCAGCTCGCGTATACATGCCCGACAGGCGAACGGCACGCCGGACCCGCACTCTGACAATGTCCGACCCATCTCGTGAGACGCGCACTCGCAGAAGGCCGCATTGCTGCGAAGGTAGGCTCGACAGCGCCCGGTGCACCCCTCGTCACCGGGATTCGACATGTGGAGAGGAGCCCTGACCCAGGGTGAGCACCAAGCCGACCACCACAGACCTCGAGTGGACCGCAGTGGACCAGCGGGCAGTCGACACCGTCCGCGTCCTGGCCATGGATTCCGTACAGAAGGTCGGCAACGGCCATCCGGGTACGGCCATGAGCCTGGCGCCGGCCGCGTACACCCTCTTCCAGAAGGTGATGCGGCACGACCCGGCGGATGCCGACTGGACCGGGCGCGACCGGTTCGTGCTGTCCGCGGGCCACTCGTCCCTGACCCTCTACATCCAGCTTTAC
This sequence comes from Streptomyces sp. NPDC049597, assembly GCF_040675505.1. NCBI lineage: Bacteria > Bacillati > Actinomycetota > Actinomycetes > Kitasatosporales > Streptomycetaceae > Streptomyces > Streptomyces sp. NPDC049597. The sequence goes on along the minus strand of NZ_JBFAOY010000005.1, from coordinate 169,783 downwards.
CTGGCCGGTTTCGGCCTGGAGCTGGAGGACCTGAAGGCGTTCCGGACCTGGGGCAGCAAGACCCCGGGTCACCCGGAGTACGGGCACACCACGGGTGTGGAGACGACGACCGGCCCGCTCGGGCAGGGTGTCGCGAACGCCGTGGGCATGGCGATGGCCGCCCGTTACGAGCGTGGCCTGTTCGACCCGGAGGCCGCGCCGGGCACGTCGCCGTTCGACCACTTCGTGTACGTGATCGCCGGTGACGGCTGCCTGCAGGAGGGCATCTCCGCAGAGGCGTCCTCGCTCGCGGGCCACCAGAGGCTCGGCAACCTGATCATGCTGTGGGACGACAACCACATCTCGATCGAGGGCGACACCGAGACCGCGATCTCCGAAGACACGATGAAGCGGTACGAGGCCTACGGCTGGCACGTGCAGCGCGTGGAGCCGAAGGAGAACGGGGACCTGGACCCGGCCGCCCTGTACGCGGCGATCGAGGCGGCCAAGGCCGTCACGGACCGGCCGTCGTTCATCGCGATGCGCTCGATCATCGCCTGGCCCGCCCCCAACGCGCAGAACACCGAGGCCGCGCACGGCTCGGCGCTGGGCGAGGAGGAGATCGCGGCCACCAAGCGCGTCATGGGCTTCGACCCCGAGCAGCACTTCGAGGTCGCGGACGAGGTCATCGCGCACACCCGGGGCGCGCTGGACCGGGGCCGTGAGGCGCGCGGCGAGTGGGAGAAGGCGTTCGCCGCGTGGCGCACGGCCAACCCGCAGCGCGCAGCGGAGTTCGACCGGATCCGGGCCGGTGAGCTGCCCGAGGGCTGGGAGGACAGGCTGCCCGAGTTCGAGACGGGCAAGGGTGTCGCCACCCGCGCCGCCTCGGGCAAGATCCTCCAGGCGCTCGGTGCGGTCGTGCCGGAGCTGTGGGGCGGCTCGGCCGACCTGGCCGGCTCCAACAACACGACGATCGACAAGACGTCGTCGTTCCTGCCGGCGGACAACCCGCTGCCGGAGGCCGACCCGTACGGCCGCACCGTGCACTTCGGCATCCGCGAGCACGCCATGGCCGCGGTGATGAACGGCATCGCCCTGCACGGCAACACCCGCATCTACGGCGGCACCTTCCTGGTGTTCTCCGACTACATGCGCAACGCGGTGCGGCTGTCGGCGCTGATGCACCTGCCGGTCACCTACGTGTGGACGCACGACTCCATCGGCCTCGGCGAGGACGGCCCCACCCACCAGCCGGTCGAGCACCTGGCCTCGCTGCGCGCCATCCCGGGCCTGAACATCGTGCGCCCGGCCGACGCCAACGAGACCGCGATCGCCTGGCGCGAGATCCTCAAGCGCTGGACGAAGGAGTTCGGCGTGGGCGCCCCGCACGGCCTCGCGCTGACCCGCCAGGGCGTGCCCACCTACGAGCGCAACGAGGACGCCGCCAAGGGCGGGTACGTCCTGTTCGACGCCGAAGGGGGCGAACCGCAGGTCGTGCTGATCGGTACGGGCTCCGAGGTGCAGCTGGCCGTGGAGGCCCGCGAGCAGCTCCAGGCCGCCGGCGTGCCGACCCGGGTGGTCTCGATGCCGTCCGTCGAGTGGTTCGAGGAGCAGGACCAGGGGTACCGGGACGCGGTGCTTCCCCCGTCGGTCAAGGCGCGTGTCGCGGTCGAGGCCGGTATCGGCCTGACCTGGCACCGCTACGTCGGCGACGCAGGACGCATCGTCTCGCTGGAGCACTTCGGTGCCTCCGCGGACGGCAAGGTCCTCTTCCGCGAGTTCGGTTTCACCGCCGACGCGGTCGCCGCCGCCGCGCGGGAATCGATCGAAGCCGCCGCGCGCTGACGCCGGTATACGACAAGTAGGAGATGCAATTCTCATGACAGACGCACTCAAGCGCCTCTCCGACGAAGGCGTGGCGATCTGGCTGGACGACCTGTCCCGCACCCGGATCACCTCCGGCAACCTCGCCGAGCTGATCGACCAGCAGCACGTCGTCGGTGTCACCACCAACCCGTCGATCTTCCAGAAGGCGATCTCGGAGGGTCACGGCTACGACCAGCAGCTGGAGGACCTCGCCGCCCGCAAGGTGACGGTCGAGGAAGCCATCCGCATGATCACCACGGCGGACGTGCGTGACGCGGCGGACATCCTGCGCCCGGTCTACGACGCCACCGACGGCCAGGACGGCCGGGTCTCCATCGAGGTCGACCCGCGCCTGGCCCACGACACCAAGGCGACGGTGGCCGAGGCCAAGCAGCTGGCCTGGCTGGTGGACCGCCCCAACACCCTCATCAAGATCCCGGCCACCAGGGCGGGCCTGCCGGCGATCACCGAGGTCATCGGCCTCGGCATCAGCGTCAACGTCACGCTGATCTTCTCCCTGGAGCGCTACCGCGAGGTCATGGACGCCTACCTGGCCGGCCTGGAGAAGGCCAGGGAGCGCGGCCTGGACCTGTCCAAGATCCACTCGGTGGCGTCCTTCTTCGTGTCCCGCGTGGACACCGAGATCGACAAGCGCCTGGACGCCCTGGGCACCCCCGAGGCCAAGGAAGCCCGCGGCAAGGCCGCCCTGGCCAACGCCCGCCTCGCCTACCAGGCCTACGAGGAGGTCTTCGGCTCCGACCGCTGGGCCGCGCTCGACAAGGCGCAGGCCAACAAGCAGCGCCCGCTGTGGGCCTCCACCGGCGTCAAGGACAAGGCGTACAAGGACACGCTGTACGTCGACGAGCTGGTCGCCCCCGGCACCGTCAACACCATGCCCGAGGCCACGCTCGACGCGACGGCCGACCACGGCCAGATCACCGGCGACACCGTCCGCGGCACCTACGAGCAGGCCCGCGCCGACCTCGACGCGGTCGAGAAGCTGGGCATCAGCTACGACGACGTCGTCCAGCTCCTCGAGGACGAGGGCGTCGACAAGTTCGAGGCCTCCTGGAACGACCTGCTCAAGTCGACCGAGGCCGAGCTCAAGCGCCTCGCACCCTCGGAGGGCTGACCTACCTTGTCCGGTATTGGCGGAGCCAACCCGCTCCGTGATGCTGCAGACCGACGGCTCCCGCGTATCGCGGGGCCGTCGGGCCTGGTCATCTTCGGCGTCACCGGGGACCTGTCCCGCAAGAAGCTGATGCCCGCCGTCTACGACCTCGCCAACCGGGGGCTGCTGCCGCCGGGCTTCTCTCTCATCGGCTTCGCCCGTCGCGAGTGGGCCGACGAGGACTTCGCGCAGGAGGTCCACGACGCGGTCAAGCAGCACGCGCGCACGCCGTTCCGTGAGGAGGTCTGGCAGCAGCTGAGCCAGGGCATGCGCTTCGTGCAGGGCACCTTCGACGACGACGACGCCTTCGAGCAGCTGAGGTCGACCGTCGAGGACCTGGACAAGGTCCAGGGCACCGGCGGCAACTTCGCGTTCTACCTGTCCGTGCCGCCGAAGTTCTTCCCCATGGTCGTGCAGCAGCTGAAGAAGCACGGCCTCGCGGACCAGAAGGAAGGCTCCTGGCGCCGCGCGGTCATCGAGAAGCCGTTCGGTCACGACCTGGCCTCCGCCAAGGAGCTCAACCAGGTCGTCCACGAGGTCTTCCCGCCCAACGAGGTCTTCCGGATCGACCACTACCTGGGCAAGGAGACCGTCCAGAACATCCTGGCGCTGCGGTTCGCGAACACGCTGTTCGAGCCGATATGGAACCGGTCCTACGTGGACCACGTGCAGATCACGATGGCCGAGGACATCGGCATCGGCGGCCGCGCCGGCTACTACGACGGCATCGGCGCCGCCCGTGATGTCATTCAGAACCACCTCCTCCAGCTGCTCGCGCTGACCGCGATGGAGGAGCCCGCCTCCTTCGACGCGGACGCGCTCGCGGCCGAGAAGACCAAGGTGCTGGGCGCCGTGAAGCTGCCCAAGGACCTGGGCGCCGCCACGGTCCGGGCGCAGTACGCGGCCGGCTGGCAGGGCGGCGAGAAGGCCGTCGGCTACCTCCAGGAAGACGGCATCGACCCCGCGTCGAAGACCGACACCTACGCCGCGATCAAGCTGGAGATCGACAACCGCCGCTGGGCGGGCGTTCCGTTCTACCTGCGCACCGGAAAGCGGCTGGGCCGCCGGGTCACCGAGATCGCGGTCGTCTTCCAGCGCGCCCCGCACTCGCCGTTCGACTCCACGGCCACGGAGGAACTGGGCCAGAACGCCCTGGTCATCCGCGTGCAGCCGGACGAGGGCGTGACCCTGCGCTTCGGCTCCAAGGTCCCCGGCACGTCCATGGAGGTACGGGACGTCTCGATGGACTTCGCCTACGGCGAGTCGTTCACCGAGTCCAGCCCGGAGGCGTACGAGCGGCTGATCCTCGACGTCCTCCTCGGCGACTCCAACCTCTTCCCGAGGGTGGAGGAGGTCGAGCTGTCCTGGAAGATCCTCGACCCGATCGAGCGGTTCTGGGACACCAACGGCAAGCCCGCGCAGTACCCCGCGGGCACCTGGGGACCCACCGAGGCGGACGAGATGCTCGCACGAGACGGACGGAGCTGGCGCCGGCCATGAAGATCGACCTCACGGACACCACGGCCAGCAAGATCAACAAGGCGTTGGTGCAGGGTCGTCGCGCCATCGGCACCCCCGCCGTCGGCATGGTGCTCACCCTCGTCATCGTCACCGACGAGGAGAACGCCTACGACGCGCTCAAGGCCGCCAACGAGGCGTCGCGCGAGCACCCCTCGCGCACCCTCGTCGTGATCAAGCGCGTCTCGCGCTCCCCGCGCGACCGCGCCAAGGCACGGCTCGACGCGGAGGTCCGCGTCGGCGCCGACGCGGGCACCGGCGAGACGGTGATCCTCCGTCTGTACGGAGAGGTCACCGACCACGCGCAGTCCGTGGTGCTGCCGCTGCTGCTGCCCGACGCGCCCGTCGTCGTCTGGTGGCCGGTGAACGCGCCGACCGACCCCGCGTCCGACCCGCTGGGCGCGCTGGCGCAGCGTCGGGTGACCGACACCTACGCGGCCGAGCACCCGGTGCACGAACTCTCCGCCCGCGCCGCGGCGTACAGCCCCGGCGACACCGACCTGTCCTGGACCCGGATCACGCCGTGGCGCTCGATGCTCGCGGCCGCTCTGGACCAGGTCACCTGCAAGGTCACGTCGGTCGAGGTGGAGGGCGAGGAGTTCAACCCGAGCTGCGAACTGCTGGCCATGTGGCTCGCGGACCGGCTGGACGTCCCGGTGAAGCGGTCGCTGTCTGCGGGGCCCGGTCTCACCTCGGTCCGGATGGACTCCACGTGCGGGCCGATCGTGCTGGACCGGCCGGACGGATCGCTCGCGACCCTGTCCATCCAGGGCCAGCCCGACCGCGCGGTGGCGCTCAAGCGGCGTGAGACGGCCGAGCTGATCGCGGAGGAACTGCGGCGGCTCGACCCGGACGACACGTACGCGTCCGCGCTGCGGTACGGGGTTCACCGGCTGAGCGATCCGGTGGCGGAGGTGGCTCCTGCGGCCGAATCCGCGCCGGCCGAGCAGGCCGCTCCGGCGGAGAAGAAGGCGGCGCCCGCGAAGAAGGCCGCTCCGGCGAAGAAGGCGGCGTCGAAGTGATCGCGCCGCAGCTGGTCGTGCATCGCGACAAGGAGCTGATGGCGCAGGCCGCGGCGGCCCGGCTGATCACGAGGATCGTGGACGCCCAGGCCGCCCGCGGTTCCGCGTCGGTGGTCCTGACGGGCGGCCGTAACGGCAACGGGCTGCTGGCCGCGCTGAGTTCGGCCCCCGCGCGGGACGCGATCGACTGGTCGCGGCTCGACCTGTGGTGGGGCGACGAGCGCTTCCTGCCGGACGGCGACCCCGAGCGCAATGTCACGCAGGCCCGCGGGGCCCTGCTGGACCAGGTGCCGGTGGACCCGGCGCGGGTGCACGCCATGCCGGCGTCGGACGGGCCGTACGGCTCGGACGTGGACGCCGCGGCCGCGGCCTACGCGGCCGAACTGGCCGCGGCGGCCGGGCCGGAAGACCATGGACCGGTGCCGACGTTCGACGTGCTGATGCTGGGGGTGGGTCCCGACACGCACGTGGCGTCGCTGTTCCCGGAACTCCCGGCGGTCCGCGAGACGGAGCGCACGGTGGTCGGCGTCCACGGGGCGCCGAAGCCGCCGCCGACGCGTGTCTCGCTCACGCTGCCCGCGATCCGCGCGGCGCGCGAGGTGTGGCTGCTCGCGGCGGGCGAGGACAAGGCGAAGGCGGTCCAGATCGCGCTGTCGGGCGCGGGCGAGATCCAGGCGCCGGCGGCGGGAGCGTACGGGAGGGCCCGCACGCTGTGGCTGCTGGACGCGGCGGCGGCGTCGCAGCTCCCGCGCGGGCTGTACCCCCCGGCCTCGGCGTAGCCCCCGCCCCGCCCCTTCCCCGAAACCCGGTCAGGCCCCGGGCCCCGTACCGCGGTTCGCGCGGTGTCCTTACGGCCCGGCGGCCCGTGGGAGCTCCCCAGACGTGCTGGACTGCTGTTGACACGGCAGTCCAGCCGTCGGCACACCTGCTCCCCACCGAGCCCGCCGAACGCTCGATTCGGGGCCCCGCCGACCGTCCGCGCGACCGGGACCGCACCCAGGCCCGCCGGCGATTGAGGCGCGGGGCCCGGGCAAAGCCCAGCGAACGGGTCGCCATGCCCTCAACACCCCGCCCACAAGCGCCCACCGACGACGTTCGAGACACGTCCCCCGCACGCGAGGGCACGGAGCGCACCCACCTCGCCCGCGGCGACATCCAGCCCGTCGGTGATTGAGGCACGGGGCCCGGGCCAGAGCCCCGCAAGCGCGCCACGCCCTCAACGCCCCGCGCACAAGCAGCCCACCGACGTTCGAGGCACGCGGACCACCCCCAGCCCCGCCGGCGATTGAGGCGCGGGGCCCGGGGGCCGCGGCCCGGAACAAGCCCCCAGGGACACGGCTCTCCCGTCAGTCGGGCCCAGCGCGCAGGAACGGTTCCAGCACACCCGGCACCGCCTCCGCCGCGAACACCAGGCCCTCCGCCTCCTCCACGTCCCGGACGTCGTAAGCCCCCGAGCCCGCCGCCGTCGTCGCCGTCAGCGTGATCAGGCCTGCGCGGCGCTGGAAGACGGACTGCCGGACCGTCCAGCCGATGACGCCGGACCTCTGCAGCGCCACCGTGCTGCGCCGTACCGTGCCCGAGCGAGTCAGCAGGTACGCCCCCGCGATGCCGTGGCCCAGGCTCCGGTACGCGTCGAGGGCGAGCAGCAGCGACACCGGGACCGCCACAGCCGTCCAGCCCGCCGCGATCCACACCAGCACCTGCGTCAGCCACCACCCGAGCAGCGCCAGAGCGACGGCCGGAAGCAGCGCCCCGGCCAGAGCCCAGCGCAGCCGCCTGCCGCGGGCGGCGCGGGGATGCGGTGTCAGCGGCGACGCGGCGGTCGGGGCGACGGGCACGCGCAGCACGCGCGCCGCCACGTCGTCGGCGAGCGCCCGTGGCACCGCCGGCAGCAGGGTCCTGCGGTCGGCGTGCTCGTCCTCGCCGTCCTTGACGAGCCCGGTGGCCACCGCGTCGAGGCGGGCCGCTCCGACCAGCCGCACGCCCAGCGGCTCGACGAGGTCGACGCCGCGCAGGCGCCGTTCCTCGATCGACGTCGAGCGGGCGGTGAACAGGCCCCGCCGTACGCGCAGGGTCCCGCCGGGTTCGCGCTCCAGGCGGTAGTGCCACCACATCTCGGTCCACAGGCCGAGCGCGCCCATGACGCCCGTGGCGATCGCCGCACCGGCGAGCACCACGACCGTCCAGACCAGCGGGGTGTCCCTGAAGCGTCCCCATATCCAGTGGACGACCTCGGCCCGGGCGCCGAACCACTCGCTGACCTGCATCACGGCACCGACGGCCGCCCCGCCGAGCAGCGGCGCGACGAAGGAGAGCGGCGCGTACCGGATCCAGGCGGGGTCGAGGGCTGCGAGGACGCCGTCGGCCCCGGCTTCCGCTCCCGGCCGGGCGGTGCGGGCCGGCAGGTGCGTGCGCAGCCGTTCGGCCTCCGCCCGGGAGACGGCGTCGAGTTCCAGCGTGGACTCGCCGCCGCCGGCCTGTTCGCCCGTGCCGATCCGTACCCGGACGAGGCCGAGGACGCGCAGCAGGACGTTGGCGGTGAGGTCGACGCTGCGGATGCGCTCGCGGGCCAGGGAGCGTCGTTTGACGAGCAGCAGGCCGGTGTGGAGCTCGGCGCGTTCGGGTCCGATGCGGTAGCGGGTCCGGCGCCACCGGACGTAGTCGGCGCCGGTGGCGGCGGCGACGAGCAGGACGGCGCCGGCGAGCACCCAGGCCAGGGCCTGCCACAGCGGCATGCCGCCCAGCAGGCCGAACAGGGCGGGCAGTCCCGCTCCGCCGGCGACGCCCGCCATCATCACGGCGTTGACGAGGACCGTACGCCCGTCCAGTCGGCGCCACTCGCCGTCCGGCCCGCCGGACGCGCTCATGTCGCGTCCCCGGGCGTCGCCCGGGTGATCCGGGTCAGCCGCTCGGCGAGGTCCGCGGCGAGCTCGTGGTCGAGCCCCTCGATCCTGATCGCCCCTTTGGAGGAGGCGGTCGTGACGGTCACCGTGGCCAGCCGGAACGCCTGCTCCAGCGGCCCGCGGACCGTGTCCACGGTCTGGATGCGGGACATCGGGGCGATCCGCCATTCCTGCCACAGGGCGCCCGTGCGCACGTACACCGCCTCGTCGGTGACCTCCCAGCGATGCACCCGGTACCACCAGGCGGGGAGGAACGCGGTGCCGGTGAGGCCGACGACCGCCACCGCGGCGGCCGGCCCCCACAGCCAGGCTCGTGCCGGCTCGACGAGCGTGCCGAGGACGGCCAGGACCGCCACGGGCACGCCCGTCGTCAGCAGGCACTGCGTACGCCACCAGCCGACGACGCGTTCGTTCAGCCGGTTCCGCGGCGGCCGCAGCCGCACCGCGTTCTCCCCCCGCATCGGCTCAGCGGCCGCGCAGCGCCCGGTACCGGGCGGCCAGCGTGGCGGTCGAACTGTCGAGCTGCTCGCCGCCCCTGCCCTCGGTCAGGACGGGCTCGATCTTCTTGGCGAGGACCTTGCCGAGCTCGACGCCCCACTGGTCGAAGGAGTCGATGTTCCAGACGGCACCCTGGACGAAGACCTTGTGCTCGTACAGCGCGATGAGCTGGCCCAGCACGGAGGGGGTCAGCTCGTCCGCGAGGATCGTGGTGGTGGGATGGTTGCCGCGGAAGGTCTTGTGCGGCACCAGCTCCTCTGGGACGCCCTCGGCCCGCACCTCCTCGGGCGTCTTGCCGAAGGCCAGGGCCTGGGTCTGCGCGAAGAAGTTGGCCATGAGCAGGTCGTGCTGCGCGACCAGACCGGGCCGCAGGTCGCCGACGGGCCGGGCGAAGCCGATGAAGTCCGCCGGGATGACCTTCGTGCCCTGGTGGATCAACTGGTAGTAGGCGTGCTGGCCGTTGGTGCCGGGCGTGCCCCACACGACGGGGCCGGTCTGCCAGTCGACGGGGTTGCCGTCGCGGTCGACGGACTTGCCGTTGGACTCCATGTCCAGCTGCTGGAGGTACGCGGTGAACTTGGACAGGTAGTGCGAGTACGGCAGGACGGCGTGCGACTGGGCGTCGAAGAACGCCCCGTACCAGACGCCCAACAGGCCGAGCAGCAACGGCGCGTTGGTCTCGGCGGGGGCGGTGCGGAAGTGCTCGTCGACGAGGCGGAAGCCGTCCAGCATCTCCCGGAAGCGGTCCGGGCCGATGGCGATCATGAGCGAGAGGCCGATGGCGGAGTCGTACGAGTAGCGGCCGCCGACCCAGTCCCAGAACTCGAACATGTTCGCCGTGTCGATGCCGAAGTCGGCCACCTTCTCCGCGTTCGTCGAAAGGGCGACGAAGTGCTTGGCGACGGCCTCCTGGCCGGCTCCCAGCCCGGTGAGCAGCCAGTCGCGCGCCGAGGTGGCGTTGGTGATGGTCTCGATCGTGGTGAAGGTCTTGGACGCGATGACGAACAGCGTCTCGGCCGGGTCGAGGTCGCGCACGGCCTCGTGCAGATCCGCCCCGTCGACGTTGGAGACGAAACGGAACGTCAGGTCGCGTGCCGTGTAGGAGCGGAGCGCCTCGTACGCCATCGCGGGACCGAGGTCGGAGCCGCCGATGCCGACGTTGACCACGTTCCGGATGGGCCTTCCGGTGTGGCCGGTCCACTCACCGGAGCGGATCCGGTCGGAGAAGGCGGCCATCTTGTCGAGCACGGCGTGCACGGCGGGGACCACGTTCTCGCCGTCGACCTCGACGACGGCGTCGCGCGGGGCGCGCAGCGCGGTGTGCAGGACCGCGCGGTCCTCAGTGGTGTTGATCTTCTCGCCGCGGAACATGGCGTCGCGCAGCTCGAACACTCCGGTCGCCCCGGCCAGCTCGCGCAGCAGCGCGAGCGTCTCGTCGGTCACGAGGTGCTTGGAGTAGTCGAGGTACAGATCACCGACCTGGAGGGTGTACCCGCTGCCGCGCCCGGCGTCGGCGGCGAAGAGCTCCCGCAGGTGGGTGTCGCCCAGCTGCTCGCGGTGCTTGCCGAGAGCGACCCATGGCGACATCTGGTTGAGCCTCGTAGGACGTTCTGCGTTCATCTCGGACATCAGCCCACTTCTTCTCGTACCTGCCTGCATGCCCCGCTGCGTCTCCAACCTAATTGATCAGGCGGGCGGATGACGCGTCAGCGGCCGCGGGACGGCGAGAAGCAACCGGGCCGGACTGCGAACGACGAAGTCCGGCCGGCACCCCTTGGGTGCCGGCCGGACTCAACGTCTAGATCTCGCCCCGCAGTTTGGCGAGCGCCTCCGCGAGGATCGCCTCGCCGTCCGCGTCGCTGCGCCGCTCGCGCACATAGGCGAGGTGCGTCTTGTACGGCTCGGTGCGCGGCGGGTCCGGCGGGTTGTCCCGGTCCTGGCCTGCCGGGAACCCGCACCGCGGGCAGTCCCAGGTGTCGGGGACCTGTGCGTCACTGGCGAAGCTCGGCTGCGTCTCGTGCCCGTTGGAGCACCAGAAGGAGATGCGGAGGCGCGGTGCGGACTCGCCCCGCTCTGCCTCGCCCATCGGCCCCGCTCCGACCCGGCTTCCCCGGATCGCGTTGCCACTTGCCACGGTCGTAACTCCCTGCGTGATGGTGCTGCACAGCGTCTCACAGCGGCTGCGCCGCGAGTGCCCCAGTCTACGTAAGGCCCAACGCTCGTCCAGTGTTTGGAGTTACACCCCAGGCCGGGACGGGAAAGAGACGGGTCAGCTGTCCAGCTTCACCAGCAGACCAAGTACGACAATGCACGCGAACCACAGCAGACCGACCACGACGGTGATGCGGTCGAGGTTGCGCTCGGCGACCGACGAGCCGCCGACGGACGACTGCATGCCGCCACCGAACATGTCGGAGAGGCCGCCGCCCTTCCCCTTGTGCATCAGCACCAGCAGCATCAGCAGCAGGCTGAAGACGATCAGGGCGATCGAGAACCCCATAACCACGGCTGGACCAACTTCCTCGGACTGAACTGACACCGATATGTACTGCGGGGGCCGGGGCTCGCCACGCGGCGGAGCCGCGTATCGGCACTGTGAGCCTCGGCCCCCGCAAGGGTACGCCGGATCCGCGCTAGCGCATACTCACCGGTCACTCACCCGTGGCTCACTGGTCGCGGAAGCGGACGATCTTGACGAACTCCTCCGCGTCCAGCGCCGCGCCGCCCACCAGGGCGCCGTCGACGTCGGGCTGAGCCATGATCGCCGCGACGTTCCCGGCCTTGACCGAGCCGCCGTACTGGATGCGGACCTTGTCGGCCAGCTCCTGGCTGTACAGCTCCGCGAGACGGCCGCGAATGGCTCCGCAGACCTCCTGCGCGTCCTCGGGCGTGGCGACCTCGCCGGTGCCGATCGCCCACACCGGCTCGTACGCGATCACGATGGTCTCGGCCTGCTCGGCCGGGATGTCCTTCAGACCGCCGTCGAGCTGGTTCAGGGTGTACTGGACCTGCTGACCGGCCTTGCGGATGTCCAGGCCCTCGCCGACGCACAGGATCGGGGTCAGCCCGTGCCTGTACGCGGCCTTCGCCTTGGCGTTGCAGATCTCGTCGGTCTCGGCGTGGTACTGGCGGCGCTCGGAGTGGCCCACGGCGACGTAGGAGCACTTCAGCTTGGCCAGCATGGGGCCCGAGATCTCGCCCGTGTAGGCGCCGGAGTCGTGCGCGGAGATGTCCTGGGCGCCGTACTTGATCTTGAGCTTGTCGCCGTCGACCAGCGTCTGCACGGACCGCAGGTCGGTGAAGGGCGCCAGGACGGCGACCTCCACGGCGTCGTAGTCCTTGTCGTTGAGCGCGAAGGCGAGCTTCTGGACGTGGGCGATGGCCTCGAGGTGGTTGAGGTTCATCTTCCAGTTGCCCGCCATCAGCGGGGTGCGGGTGCTCATGCCCCTCCTTCGTTCGCTTCTCCGCCCGCGCGGCGCAGAAGTGTGTGGTTCGTGGTTGTCCGCGGCCCGGCGGCCGCGCGTGCTCCCCCAGCTACCGCTGGGAGGTGCCTCCAGCTCACGGAGGTTTCAGTCCTCCAGTGCGGCGAGGCCCGGAAGCGTCTTGCCCTCGAGGTATTCGAGGCTTGCGCCGCCGCCCGTCGAAATGTGGCCGAATGCGTTCTCGTCGAAGCCGAGCGTGCGCACGGCGGCGGCCGAGTCGCCGCCGCCGACGACGGTGAAGGCGGAGCTGTCGACGAGGGCCTGGGCGACCGCGCGGGTGCCGCCCGCGTAGTCGGGGTGCTCGAAGACGCCCACCGGACCGTTCCAGAAGACGGTCTCGGCGTCGGCGATCTTGGCGGCGTAGAGCTCGCGGGTCTTCGGGCCGATGTCGAGGCCCTCCTGGTCGGAGGGGATCTTGTCCGCGTCGACCGTGGTGAAGTCGGCCGGGGCCTTGGTCTTCAGGTCGGGGAACTCCGAGGCGGCGAGGACGTCGACCGGGAGCACGAGCTCGACGCCGTTCTTCTCGGCCCGCTCCATGTACTCGGTGACGGTCGGGATCTGGTCCTCCTGGAGGAGGGAGATGCCGACCTCGTAGCCCTTGGCCTTGAGGAAGGTGTAGGCCATGCCGCCGCCGATGAGCAGGCGGTCGGCCTTGCCGAGGAGCTCGTCGATGACGGCGAGCTTGTCGGAGACCTTGGCGCCGCCGAGGACGACCACGTACGGCCGCTTCACCTCGTCGGTGAGCTTCTTCAGGACGCCGACCTCGGTGGCGATGAGGTAGCCGGCGGCGTGCGGCAGCCGGGCCGGGAGGTCGTAGACGGAGGCGTGCTTGCGGTGCACGGCGCCGAAGCCGTCACCGACGTAGACGTCCGCGAGGGCCGCGAGCCGGTCGGCGAAGGCGCCGCGCTCGGCGTCGTCCTTGGCGGTCTCGCCGGCGTTGAAGCGGAGGTTCTCGAGGACCGCGACCTGGCCGTCGGCCAGGCCGGCCACGACCGCCTGGGCGGATTCGCCGACCGTGTCGGTCGCGAAGGCGACGTCCGTCCCGAGCAGTTCCCCGAGCCGCGCCGCGGCGGGCGCGAGCGAGAAGGCGGGGTCCGGGGCGCCCTTGGGGCGGCCGAGGTGGGAGGCCACGACGACACGCGCGCCGGCCTCGGCGAGTTTGGCGATCGTCGGCTGGACGGCGCGGATGCGGCCGTCGTCGGTGATGGTGGTGCCGTCGAGCGGGACATTGAGGTCGGCGCGGACGAATACCCGCTTGCCCGTGACCCCCTCGGCCAGCAGCTGGTCGATGGTCTTCATGTTCTGCGACTCCTCGAAGGGCTCTGCACGCGCGGCAGGGCTCGAACGGCGCCGCGTCGCGCTGCCCGAGCCCTGCCACTCACATCTTGGTGCTCTCGTTGCAGTTCGGATCAGAGAGTACTGATCAGAGCTGGTTGCCGACGAAGACCGTCAGGTCGACGAGGCGGTTGGAGTAGCCCCACTCGTTGTCGTACCAGCCGACGACCTTGACCTGCTTGCCCTGGACCATGGTCAGGGAGGAGTCGAAGGTGCAGGAGGCCGGCCAGTTCACGATGTCCGAGGAGACGATCGGGTCCTCGGTGTACTCCAGGACGCCCTGCAGCTGGCCCTCGGCGGCCTTCTGGAAGGCGGTGTTGATCTCGTCCTTGGTGACCTCGCGGTCCAGCTCGAGGACGAGGTCGGTGACGGAGCCCGTGGGGACCGGCACGCGCATGGCGATGCCGTCCAGCTTGCCCTTGAGCTGCGGGAGGACCAGGGCGGTGGCCTTGGCGGCACCCGTCGAGGTCGGGATGATGTTCTCCGCGGCGGCACGGGCGCGGCGCAGGTCCTTGTGCGGGAAGTCCAGGATGCGCTGGTCGTTCGTGTACGCGTGGACCGTCGTCATCATGCCCTTGACGATGCCGAAGTTCTCGTCCAGAACCTTGGCCATCGGCGCCACACAGTTGGTGGTGCAGGAGGCGTTGGAGATGACGTGGTGGTTGGCCGCGTCGTACTTGTCCTGGTTGACGCCCATCACGATGGTGATGTCCTCGCCGCTGGCGGGCGCCGAGATCAGGACCTTCTTGGCGCCACCGGCGATGTGCTTCTCGGCGTCGGCCTTCTTGGTGAAGATGCCGGTCGACTCGATGACGATGTCGACGCCCAGCTCACCCCACGGGATGTCGGCGGGGTTGCGCTCGGAGAGCACCTTGATGGTGTGGCCGTCGACGGTGATCGTGTCGGCGGTGTGGGACACGTCGGCCTTGAGGCGGCCCAGGATGGTGTCGTACTTCAGCAGGTGGGCCGTGGTCGCAGTGTCACCCAGGTCGTTGACAGCCACGATCTCGATGTCTGCACCCTGCTCCAGCAGCGCGCGGAAGTAGTTACGACCGATGCGGCCGAAGCCGTTGATGCCTACGCGGATCGTCACGAAACCGATCTCCTCGTTGGTACGCCGGGTTTCGACGCCGGCGAGCTTTGTTTGGGATGTCCCCGACCGCCTACGACCCTACCCCTCTGGAGTGCCGCTGGTGACATCGAGAGCGGTCGGTTTGCGGCATGGCGGCTCGTACCCGCCGGTACGGGTACGGACCGCCATCACATGGGCGGACAGCCGCACATTTGTCGCCGTTTTGTCGTCGCGTTCGAGGCGAAATGTCCGGCCACCACGGCCGGGCCGCTCCCCTCCCTCAGTGCCCGGCGCCGGGCGGACGATCCTCCCGGCGCCGGCTCGTTCCTGCCCCCGGTCAGCGCCGCAGCGCGGCCAGTGCCCGGCTCACGATGCGTGCCCGGTCGGCCGCGGAGGGCACGTGCTCCAGGCCGAAGCCGATCAGCACGCTGTCACGCGTGGTGACCGCGGCGGCGGACGGGTGCAGGTCCTGGCTGCGTGTCCAGTTCCCACGCAGGGCGGGGCTGCCCTGCGGGGGTCCCGCGACGGTCCAGGGTCCGAGCGACGTCTCGAAGCCCTCGGCGTCCCGCTCGCCGCCCGCCGTCACCAGCCGGGTGTCGTCGACGAAGACGCCCCTGCCGCCGTCGCCGGGGTCGGTGATGTACGAGACGGCGACCTCGATCCGCTTGCCCGCGTAGGCGCTCAGATCGAACGAGGCGGCCCGCCAGCCGTCGGACGCACCGGTGAAGGAGTTCCAGCCGCCGGTGGTGCCACGCGCCGTGCATCCACCGGAACCCACGGTGAGGTAGTGGCGCAGGAAGGGGTGCATGGCGACGTAGAAGCCGCCGTCGCACTGGGTGGGGACGGCGGTGGAGGTGGCGCCGTTCGCGTCGGGCAGCGTCGTCCAGTCGTCCTGTCCGACGGTGTGGACCTCGAAGACGGCGTTGTCGTAGCCGGGCTCGGTGTTGTAGCTCAGGCGCAGGTTCAGCGCGGGCGCCTCGGCCGCGCTGGTGCCGCTCAGGTCGAGCGTGCGCGTGAGCCGCATCCAGGAGGCGTTGCGGTGGCTCGCCGCCGCGTACCAGTCGCCCTCGTACGGCGAGAAGGGCATCTTCACACCCGGGTAGTCGCCCGCGGCCGCGCTGCTGAACTGCGGGAACCGGTCGGGCGGCAGGGTGTCCGAGGTGACCGTGTACGCACCGGCCGCGTCCAGCGGGTTGCCGGGCGCCGCGGCGAGCGCTCCCGAGGCACCCCCGAGGCGGCCCGCGCCGAGGAAACTGCCTGCCCCGGCGAGCGAGGCACGGCCCGAGGCGCCGAGGTAGTACTGGGAGAAGTCGTCGCTCAGCGCGCCGCCGAGGTCGGCGGCGCCGCCGGCCCGCTCGCCGGTGGTGACGAGCTTGCCGCCCTCGTTGAGGTAGGCCCGCACGGCCTGCGTGGTGGCCCAGGAGGGCGCCTTCGCCCCGGTGTACCAGACGACCGTGTCGAAGTGGCCGAGCACCGCGAGCGGGTGCGGGGTGCCCTGCGTGGCGACGTCCCAGACCGCGCTGCCCCGCTTGTTGTCGGCGAGCGCACCGGTGTAGACGGCGGTGTGCTGCGCGGGTGCGCTGCCGCCCTCCTCGGCGACCACGAGGGTCGAGGCGCGCGGCCGATCGGCGATCCGGTAGGTGAAGTGCTCGCTGGAGGTGTGCTTGCCCTCCCTCGTACGGCCGGTGAACCAGACTTCGACGGTGTCGCCGACGTCGCCGTCCCGCACGCGGGCGCGGTACTCGTCGAAGCGGATGTTGTCCTCGCCGCCGAAGGTCTCGCCGCCCTTCCAGGGCAGCAGCGCCTGGCCGTGCGCACGGCCGCCGTTGACGCGGTAGTTGAGCTTCTTGTCCCGCAGCGACTTGCGGGCGACGACGGACACCTCCTGGTCCCCGCCGCGGGCGTAGGAGGTGGTGAAGGTGTCGGGGGTGAAGTCCGCCGCCTCGAGCCCGAGCGAGGAGGACGGCCGGTCGGGGTGGGCGGCGGTCTCGGCGACGGAGAGTGCGAACGGGATGTTCTTGGCGAACTCCTGCTGGATCAGCTTCTCGTCGTCGGGGAAGGTGAAGACGGAGGCGCAGTCGGCCGCGTTCCAGGGATCGTTCGGGTCGATGCGGGACGCGGTGGCGCAGGTCGACATCTCCGGGGTGTACATCATCATCCCGTTGACGTTGGCCGCGTGGCCGTCGGCCTCGCCGTTGGTGGTGTACAGCTCCGAGGAGACCTGGGGGCGGTAGCCGGGAACGGCCGGGTTCTCCGGGGTGCCGGCGAGCGACTTGTAGAGCACGTCGTCGGGTGTGGGTGTGGCGACCTGCCAGCCGACTCCGTAGAGGATGAGCTCCGCGGCGGAGTGGTAGTTGATGCCGTACTCGAAGCCGATGCGCTTTTGGAAGGCGTCGATGGCCCGGGTCTCGGGCTCGGACGCCGGACCGGTGCCGCGGTAGGTCTCGTCGAACGGGTCGGGGGACGAACCCTCGTTGTCGTAGCCCCACTTGTAGGCGAAGTTCCGGTTGAGGTCGACGCCGTCGCCGGGCGCGATCTTCCCGTCGCCGTTGTTGTCGCGCATGTTCTTGCGCCACTGGCGCTCGGCGGTGCCGGTGAAGGTGTAGTCGTAGCCGTCCGGGTTGGCGGAGAGCACGAACCACAGCTCGGTGGAGTCCACGATCTTCGTGATCCGCGGGTCCTTGCCGTAGTTCTCGAGGTAGTGGTGCATCAGCCGCCGGGTCATCTCCGGCGTGATCCATTCCCGGGCGTGCTGGTTCGACATGTAGAGCGTGGCCGGCTTGCTGCCGTCCCGGTGCTTCGCGGCACCTTTGGAGATCTTGAGCGCGAGGATGTCCTGGCCCTTGACCGTCTTGCCGATGCTGACGGCCTTGGTGAGACCGGGATGGGCGGCGGCGGTCGCCAGGATCTCGCTCTTGAGGCCGCCCTCGCCGCTGTAGGGCCGGTACACGCCGTCGCCCGCCTTGGCGGCGCGCCGCTCGGCCCCGGCGGGGACGGTGTGCTCGGTGATGCCGACGCCCTGCGCGCGCAGTTCGTCCGCCTGCCGCCCGGTGAGGTACAGCTCGACGGTGGCGGATCCCTTCGTGGGCACCTGCTCGGTCAGTTCGTGTCCGTCGGCGCCCGCCGCGAGGATCAGCGGCACCTGCGCCCGGGTGACCTCCGCGTGCCACACGCGGAGTTCGTCACCGTCGCCTCCCCCCGGTTCGGCCTGCGCGATCGGCGCCGCCGACAGTCCCGCGACGAGCAGTGAAGCCGCTGCGAGGATCGATCTCGCCCTGCGTCTCATACGCCCCCCTTGCTGTTGTCTGCCCGATGAGTGAACACGCGCCAGGCTCATGACTCTCCATGATCATGTCAATAGGGCAACGGGGTGCCCAGGACGGTTCCGGAAACGCCGCTGCCGACGCCCGAACGGGCGTCGGCAGCAAAGCTCTTGAGCTGCATGCCGGGGAGGGCTCAGCCGACGAGCCCGTCGGCCATCTCCTCGGTCAGATTGGACTCCGTACCCGGAATGCCGAGGTCCTGAGCCCGCTTGTCGGCCATCGCCAGCAGCCGCCGGATGCGGCCGGCGACCGCGTCCTTCGTCAGCGGCGGGTCGGCGAGGGCGCCCAACTCCTCCAGGGACGCCTGCTTGTGCTCCATGCGCAGCCGGCCGGCGGCGGCGAGGTGCTCGGGCACCTCCTCGCCGAGGATCTCCAGCGCGCGCTGCACCCGGGCCCCGGCCGCGACGGCGGCGCGTGCCGACCGGCGCAGGTTGGCGTCGTCGAAGTTCGCCAGGCGGTTGGCGGTGGCCCGCACCTCACGGCGCATCCGCCGCTCCTCCCAGGCCAGCACCGATTCGTGCGCCCCGAGGCGAGTCAACAGCGCGCCGATCGCGTCACCGTCCCGGACGACCACCCGGTCCACGCCCCGCACCTCGCGGGCCTTGGCGGCGATCGAGAGCCGGCGGGCGGCGCCGACCAGTGCCAGGGCGGCCTCCGGGCCGGGGCAGGTGACCTCCAGCGAGGAGGACCGGCCGGGCTCCGTCAGGGAGCCGTGCGCGAGGAAAGCGCCACGCCAGGCGGCCTCGGCGTCGCATGTGGCACCGGAGACGACCTGGGGCGGCAGGCCGCGGATCGGGCGGCCGCGGCCGTCGACCAGGCCGGTCTGGCGTGCGAGCTGGTCGCCGCCCGCCACCACCCGTACGACGAAACGGGAGCCGCGGCGCAGCCCGCCGGGGGCCATCACCATCAGCTCCGAGCTGTGCCCGAAGATCTCCAGGATGTCGCGCTTGAGGCGGCGCGCCGCGATTCCGGTGTCGAGCTCCGCCTCGATCACGATGCGGCCACTGACCAGGTGCAGACCGCCCGCGAACCGCAGGATCGACGAGACCTCCGCCTTTCTGCAGCAGGTCCGGGTGACGGGAAGCCGGGAGATCTCGTCCTTCACCGCTGCCGTCATCGCCATGGGCCGATCCTTCCATGCATCCGAAAAATACGGTCGTACGCGGCGGCCAACAGCTCCGGGTCGTGCTTCGAAGCGCCTCCCCCAGAGGCTTCGCCCTGGGAGGGGCCCCCGACCGAGGCCACGGGCGCCAGCTCGACCGCGGCGCCGAGCCGCCTGGCGGCGTCGGCGAGGGACTCGCGGTCGGGCACGGCGGCCTCGTCGGCCAGCACCACGTCCAGGGCGAGTTTAGGCGCGTGTCGTCCCAAAACCTCCAAATGACGCTGCGGGGAGAAGCCTTCTGTTTCGCCCGGCTGCGGCGCGAGATTGAGGGAGAGGACCCGCCGCGCCTTGGTCTCGACCAGGGCGTCGAGCAGCTCGGGCACGAGCAGGTGCGGTATGACCGAGGAGAACCAGGAGCCGGGCCCGAGAACCACCCAGTCGGCGTCCAGGACGGCCTCGACGGCCTCCGGGACCGCGGGCGGGTCGTTCGGCACGAGATGCACCGACTGCACCTCGCCCGGTGTGAGCGCGACGGTCGCCTGGCCGCGGACCGTGGACAACTCGTCGGGGCGCGCGGGGTCGTGCCCGCGCACGAGCGCCTGGAGCTCCAGCGGGACGGCCGACATGGGCAGTACCCGGCCGTGGGCGCCCAGCAGCTTGCCCACCAGGTCGAGGGCCTGCACATGGTCGCCGAACTGCTCCCACAGCGCCACGATCAGCAGATTGCCCACCGCGTGCTCGTGCAGGTCGCCCTTGGACTGGAAGCGGTGCTGGATGACGCGGGCCCAGGTCTGGCCCCAGTCGTCGTCGCCGCACAGGGCCGCGAGCGCCTTGCGGAGGTCGCCCGGCGGCAGCACGCCGAGCTCCTCGCGGAGCCGGCCGCTGGAGCCGCCGTCGTCGGCGACGGTGACGACCGCCGTCAGGTCCCCGGTGATGCGGCGCAGGGCCGCGAGCGACGCGGACAGGCCCATGCCGCCGCCGAGGGCGACGACCTTGGGCTGCGCGCCGCGCTTCCGTGTCGACGGGGTGCGCGTGGACCTGCGCAGCCGCCGCAGACGGAGGTTCCGTCCGGTCACTCGCGCCCCATGTCCCGGTGCACGACGACCGTCTCGACCCCGGCGGAGGACAGCCGGGCCGCGAGCTTCTCGGAGGTGGCGACCGAGCGGTGCTTGCCCCCCGTGCAGCCCACCGCGATGGTCACGTACCGCTTGCCCTCGCGGCGGTAGCCGGAGGCGATCAGCTGGAGCAGCTCGGTGTAGCGGTCCAGGAACTCCTTGGCCCCGGGCTGGTTGAAGACGTAGTTCGACACCTCTTCGTTCAGGCCGGTGAAGGGGCGCAGCTCGGGGACCCAGTGCGGGTTGGGCAGGAAGCGCATGTCGACGACGAGGTCGGCGTCGACGGGCAGCCCGTACTTGAACCCGAACGACATCACCGTCGCCCGCAGCTCAGGCTCCTCCTCGCCCGCGAACTGGGCGTCCATCTTGGCGCGCAGTTCGTGCACGTTGAGGCTGGAGGTGTCGATCACCAGGTCGGCGTCACCGCGCAGCTCGCGCAGCAGGTCGCGCTCGGCCGCGATGCCGTCGACGATCCGGCCGTCGCCCTGGAGCGGGTGCGGACGTCGCACCGACTCGAAGCGGCGCACGAGGGCGTCGTCGGAGGACTCCAGGAAGACCGTCCGGCGGGTGACCTGCTTGGCGTCGAGGTCGGCGAGGGACTCACGGAGATTGTCGAAGAAGCGCCGGCCGCGCACGTCCACGACGACGGCGATGCGGGCGACGTTGCCCTGCGAGCGGGCGCCGAGCTCCACCATCGTGGGGATCAGCGCGGGCGGCAGGTTGTCCACGACGAACCAGCCCAGGTCCTCCAGACACTTCGCCGCAGTGCTGCGACCGGCTCCGGACATGCCGGAGATGATCACCAGCTCCGGGATGGCCACGTCCGCCGCGGCGTCGGCGGGCTCGGCCGTATTGCCCGTACTCACGTCTGCTGCTCCGTCTCCGTCGTGCTCGGTCATGTCGTTGTGCCCCCGTCGTTCTCTTCCATGATCTCTCCTGTCGCCGTGTTCACGGCGGGTGCGGCCGGAGCCGCCTGCGCAAGGGCCACGACGACCGACTCGGCCGTCTTGCGGCCCATGCCGGGGACCTCGCAGATCTGCTCGATTGTCGCCTGCCGCAGGCGCTTCACCGAGCCGAAATGCTTGATCAGAGCCTGTTTCCGGGTGTCCCCGAGGCCGGGCACGGCGTCCAGCGGGCTGGTCCTGATCCGCTTCGTCCGCTTGGAGCGCTGATAGCGGATGGCGAAATCGTGAGCCGTGTCACGGACGCGCTGGAGGAGGTAGAGGCCCTCGCTGGACCGGGGCAGCACGACCGGGTCGTCGTCGTGCGGCAGCCACACCTCTTCGAGGCGCTTGGCGAGGCCGCAGACGGCGACGTCGTCGATGCCCAGCTCGTCCAGGGCGCGCTGAGCGGCCGCCACCTGCGGCTTGCCGCCGTCGACGACGACGAGCTGGGGCGGGTAGGCGAACTTCCTGGGGCGGCCGTCGTCCTCGGGAGCCCGCTCGGGGTCGTCGCCGCCGATCCACTCCCCCGTCCTGTCCTTCTCGGCGAGATACCGCCGGAACCGCCGGGTGATCACCTCGTGCATGGACCGGACGTCGTCCTGGCCCTCGAAACCCTTGATCTGGAAGCGGCGGTACTCGCTCTTGCGCGCGAGGCCGTCCTCGAAGACCACCATCGACGCCACCACGTCCTCGCCCTGGAGGTGGGAGACGTCGAAGCACTCGATGCGCAGGGGGGCCGAGTCGAGACCGAGGGCCTCCGCGATCTCCTCCAGGGCCCGCGAGCGCGTGGTCAGATCGCTGGCGCGCTTGGTCTTGTGGAGGCCGAGGGCCTGCAGGGCGTTGCGCTGCACGGTCTCCATGAGGGCCTTCTTGTCGCCGCGCTGCGGGACGCGCAGCGACACCTGCGACCCGCGGCGGCCGCTCAGCCACTGCGTGACGGCGCTGTCGTCCTCGGGCAGCGCGGGGACGAGGACCTCCTTGGGCACGGCGTCGCCGCTCTCCTCGCCGTACAGCTGCTGGAGGGCGTGCTCGACCAGGCCCGCGGTGTCGACGTTCTCCACCTTGTCGGTGACCCAGCCGCGCTGACCGCGCACCCGGCCGCCGCGGACGTGGAAGATCTGCACGGCGGCTTCCAGCTCGTCCTCGGCGAGGGCGATCAGGTCGGCGTCGGTCGCGTCGGCGAGCACGACGGCGTTCTTCTCCAGGGCGCGCCTGAGCGCCTCTATGTCGTCGCGCAGCCGGGCCGCCTTCTCGTACTCCATCTCCTCGGCGGCCGCCGTCATCTGCTTCTCCAGGCGGCGGATGTACGTGCCGGTCCGCCCGGCCATGAAGTCGCAGAACTCCTCGGCCAGTTCGCGGTGCTCCTCGGGGGTGACCCGGCCGACGCACGGCGCGGAGCACTTGCCGATGTAGCCGAGCAGGCAGGGGCGGCCCTTCTGCACGTGGTTCCTGAACACGCCCGCGGAGCAGGTGCGCACGGGAAAGACGCGGAGCATCAGGTCGACGGTCTCGCGGATCGCCCACGCATGCCCGTACGGACCGAAGTAGCGCACGCCTTTCCGCTTGGCGCCGCGCATGACCTGGACCCGCGGGAAGTCCTCGTTCAGCGTGACCGCGAGATACGGGTAGCTCTTGTCGTCGCGGTACTTGACGTTGAACCGGGGGTCGAACTCCTTGATCCAGGAGTATTCCAGCTGGAGCGCCTCGACCTCGGTGGAGACCACCGTCCACTCGACGGAGGCGGCGGTGGTGACCATGGTGCGGGTGCGCGGATGCAGATTGGCCAGGTCCTGGAAGTAGCTGGCAAGGCGCTGGCGCAGGCTTTTCGCCTTGCCGACGTAGATCACGCGGCGGTGCTCGTCGCGGAACCTGTAGACCCCCGGCGAGTCGGGGATCTGTCCCGGCTTGGGGCGGTAGCTGGAGGGGTCTGCCATGCCGACCACCCTACTGGCGGGCGGTGACAGCGTGGTCATCTCCCGGCAGGGACATGACCAGCCCTTCCCGGGCGCGCGGACGGGATCAGCGCGGGCGCGGAGGCCGGCCGCGACGGCAGCCGGGGCCTCGGTTCCGGCCACGAGCCCTGTATCCATCCTTGTCGCGGGAAGATCGACACGCTTCAATGCGGAGTGACGCGGCGCTGTGATCGGTACGGCCCGGATGTGAAGACCTCCGTCCCTCCCCGCCCGGAAGGCCCGCCGCCCACCCCCAGCGGCAGCCACCGCTCCGTGATCGTTCACCCCCGAACGCCATGAGCCCCCGGAGGAGTCCATGGGCCACACCGAGGCAGACCTGGCACAGGTGCTGACCACCGGCCCGTTCCACCTGGCCCTGCGCGCCGCTCTCGCGACGCGCGGTCTGCCGCTCCAGCGCGTCCAGCACCACCTCGCCCATCGGGGGATCAAGGTCGGGGTGACCAGCCTCAGTTACTGGCAGCAGGGCGCGCGCCGCCCCCAGCGCCCCGAGTCGCTGCGGGCCGTGCGCGCGCTGGAGGAGGTGCTGGAGCTGCCCGCGCAGTCGCTCGTCCGGCTGCTCGGGCCGGGGACGGACAGCGCCCCCGCGGGGGCGGACCGTCCCCGGACGCGCTCCTACCGCTCGCTCGCGGAGGCAGCCGGCACGGCGGAACGGCTGTTCGCCGGTCTGACGCCGCCTGGGGACGGCGGACTGCACACGGTCGGGCACCAGGACCGGGTGCGCATCGACGCCGACCGCCGCCTCGCGGGACGCGACTCCCACCACGTCGTCCGCGCGCAGCGCGACGGCGTCGACCGCTATCTCGCCGTCCACCACGGCGATCCCGGCTGCGACCCGGCACGCGTGCGGGTGAGCGCGCTGGAGAACTGCCGCACGGGCCGGGTGCGGTGGGACACCGACAACCGCGTGGTGGTCGCCGAGCTCCTCTTCGACACCCGGCTGCGCGCCGGAGAGACGTACGTCTTCGGTTACGGCTTCGAGGACGGCACCGGCGGCCCGAGCGGCGAGTACGTGCGCGGCTTCGGCCTCGCGGGCGGGCAGTACCTGCTCCAGGTGCGGTTCGACGAAGGCGCGCAGCCGGCGCACTGCCACCGGTTCGCCCACGCGACGACGGGTGCGCCGCGGGGAGCGCGGACACGTCTCGCGCTCAGCGGGCGGCACCGCACGGTGCACCTGGTGGAGCAGGGGATACGGCCCGGAATCCTCGGGATCGACTGGGACTGGGACTGACGGCGCCGGGCCCGTCCGGGGCGGGAGCCAGGGCCGCTCCTCCGGCCGACCGCGCGTCGGGCCGGGCGGGCGATGCGTACGGTTCGGGTTCGGCAGTCGGGGCCGGCGTCAGGCGTCGGGGCCGGCGACGAGCCTGCCGCCCTCCGCCTTGACCGGGACCTCCGGCAGCGGCACGGTGGCCGGGCCCACGAGTGCCTTGCCGGTCGTCACGTCGAAGCGGCTGCCGTGGCAGGGACAGTTGCCCTCCGTGCCCTCCAGCTTGTCGAGTACGCAGCCCGCGTGCGTGCACTGGGCGCTGAACGCCTTGTACTGCCCCTTCGCCGGGCAGTGCACGACCAGTCGCTGCTCCCGGTAGAGCTTGGCCCCGCCGACGGGGACGGCATCGGCGTCGCCGAGGTCGACGGGCGCGGTGGGGGTCGGGATCTCCGCGTGGCCGACCTTGGACTCGGTGGAGCAGGCGGTGACGCCCAGCCCGGCGGCCCCGGCGAGGGCCGCGCCCTTCAGGACGGTACGGCGGGCGGTCGGCTGGCCGGGCATGGGAACTCCACTGGTCAAGGCGTCGGTGCGTCCGAGGGCGCGTGTCGGTGACAGAAACGACGATACCGGCGGAGATCGGCGGCCCCCGGGGCGGGATCCCTGGTCGGCCGCGCGGGCATCGGCTACGTTCTGGCCCGTGATCGTCGTCGCCGGTGAGTCCCTGATCGACCTGGTCCCGCAGGGGGCCGCCACTCCCCTGCCCGCGCTGCTGCCCCGCCTCGGCGGCGGGCCCTACAACACAGCGGTGGCGCTCGGCCGGCTGGGCTCCCCGGTGGCGTTCTGCTCCCGGGTGTCGACGGACGCCTTCGGCGAGGCACTGCTGGGCGGGCTGCGCGCGGCAGGCGTCGACGTCTCCCTGGTCCAGCGGGGCCCGGAGCCGACGACGCTGGCGGTGGCCGCGATCGGCTCGGACGGTTCGGCCGGGTACGGCTTCTACGCGCAGGGCAGCGCGGACCGCCTCTTCGAGCTGCCCGGCCCTCTGCCCGAGGCCGTGCGGGCGCTGGCGCTGGGCACGTGCTCGCTGGTGCTGGAGCCGGGCGCGACCGCGTACGAGGCGCTGCTGCGGCGGGAAGCGGGGCGCGGCGTCTTCACACTGCTCGACCCGAACATCCGGGCCGGTCTGATCCCTGACGCGGACGCCTACCGGGCCCGGTTCACGGGGTGGCTGCCGTTCGTGTCGCTGCTGAAGCTCTCCGAGGACGACGCCGAGTGGCTGGGCGGCGTGCCCGAAGGGCCGGAAGCGGTGGTGCTGACCCGGGGCGGCTCGGGGCTGACGGTGCGGACCCGGGCCGGTACCGAGGTCTCGGTCCCGGCCGCTCCGGTGACCGTCGCGGACACCATCGGGGCGGGCGACACGGTGAACGCGGCGCTGCTTCACGGGCTCGCGGCCCGGGACGCGCTGTCCCCCGCCGCGCTGTCCGCGCTGGACGCGGCTGCCTGGACCGAGGTGCTGACGTTCGCGGCGCGCGCGGCGGCGGTGACGTGCTCCCGGACGGGTGCGGAGCCCCCGTACGCCTGGGAGCTGGCCCGAGGAGCAGCCGCAGATCCCGAGCCGGACCACTCGAGCCCCGCCGGCGCCTGAGGCGCCGGCCGAGATCGGACAGACCGGGCGCACCGGGGTCGAGGCCGTCGGTGAGGCCGCCGACCTCGACCAGGCGCCGACGTCGACCAGGCGTCCGAGCCCGCCGGGTGCCTGGGACGCGCCCAGCCTC
Organism: Streptomyces sp. NPDC049597; assembly: GCF_040675505.1. Lineage (NCBI taxonomy): Bacteria > Bacillati > Actinomycetota > Actinomycetes > Kitasatosporales > Streptomycetaceae > Streptomyces > Streptomyces sp. NPDC049597. The sequence goes on along the minus strand of NZ_JBFAOY010000005.1, from coordinate 143,504 downwards.
GCCCGGCGCACCGCCGGCATCTGAGGCGTGGTCCTCCGGGGCCAGAACCCCGGAAGACCGCACCCGACGGCGGGGCCGTCCCGTCAGGCGCGACGCGCTCGCGCCGCCGTCGTCGCCTTCTTGGCCGTCGCCTTCCGCACGGGCTTGCGTGCCGCCGGCACCGACACCGCGTCGCTGATGCGCTCCGCGTCCAGGATGTCCCGCAGGAACTTGCCGGTGTGGCTCGCCGGGACGCCCGCGACCTGCTCCGGGGTGCCCTCGGCGATGACGAGTCCGCCGCCGCTGCCGCCCTCGGGGCCCATGTCGACGACCCAGTCGGCCGTCTTGATGACGTCCAGGTTGTGCTCGATGACGATCACCGAGTTGCCCTTGTCGACGAGGTTGGACAGCACGTTGATCAGCTTGCTGATGTCCTCGAAGTGCAGACCGGTCGTCGGCTCGTCCAGCACGTAGACCGTGCGCCCGGTGGAACGCTTCTGGAGCTCGGAGGCCAGCTTCACGCGCTGCGCCTCACCGCCGGAGAGCGTCGGAGCGGACTGGCCGAGCCGGACGTACCCGAGGCCGACCTCGTTGAGCGTGCGCAGGTGGCGGGAGATCGTCGGGACGGCCTCGAAGAAGTGCAGCGCCTCCTCGATCGGCATGTCCAGCACCTCGGCGATGGACTTGCCCTTGTAGTGGACCTCCAGCGTCTCGCGGTTGTACCGCGCCCCGTGGCAGACCTCGCACGGGACGTAGACGTCCGGCAGGAAGTTCATCTCGATCTTGATGGTGCCGTCACCGGAGCAGTTCTCGCAGCGGCCGCCCTTGACGTTGAAGGAGAAGCGGCCGGGCAGGTAGCCCCGGACCTTCGCCTCCATCGTCTCGGCGAAGAGCTTGCGGACATGGTCGAAGACGCCGGTGTACGTCGCCGGGTTGGACCTCGGGGTGCGGCCGATCGGCGACTGGTCCACGTGCACCACCTTGTCGACGAGGTCGTCGCCGTCGACCCGGGTGTGCCGTCCCGGCACCGACTTGGCGCCGTTCAGCTCGCGGGCCAGGTGGGTGTAGAGGATGTCGTTGACCAGGGTCGACTTTCCGGAGCCGGAGACACCGGTGACCGCGGTGAGGACGCCGAGCGGGAAGGACACGTCGATGTCCCGCAGGTTGTTCTCCCGGGCGCCGTGCACCGTGAGCCGGCGCGTCGGGTCCACCGGGCGGCGCAGCTCGGGCGTCGGGATGGACCGCTTGCCGGAGAGGTACTGCCCGGTCATGGACTCCTTGTTGACCAGGAGCTCCTTCAACGGGCCGGAGTGGACGACCTTGCCGCCGTGCTCACCCGCGCCGGGGCCGATGTCGACGACCCAGTCCGCGACCTTGATCGTGTCCTCGTCGTGCTCGACGACGATCAGGGTGTTGCCCATGTCGCGCAGGCGCACCAGCGTCTCGATGAGCCGGTGGTTGTCCCGCTGGTGCAGGCCGATGGACGGCTCGTCCAGCACGTACAGCACGCCGACCAGCCCGGAGCCGATCTGGGTGGCGAGCCGGATGCGCTGCGCCTCGCCGCCGGAGAGGGTGCCCGCCGCACGGTTGAGGGAGAGGTAGTCGAGGCCGACGTCGACGAGGAAGCGGAGCCGCTCGTTGACCTCCTTGAGGACGCGCTCGGCGATCTTCTTGTCGCGGGCGCCCAGCTTGAGGCGGCCGAGGAAGTCGGCGCACTCGCTGATCGACATCGCGGAGACCTCGGCGATGGACTTCTCCATCACGGTGACCGCGAGGACGATCGGCTTGAGGCGGGTGCCCTCGCAGGTGGGGCACGGGACCTCGCGCATGTAGCCCTCGAAGCGCTCCCTGCTGGAGTCGCTCTCGGCCTCGGAGTGCCGCCTCTTCACGAACTGGACGGCGCCCTCGAAGGCGGGGGTCGTGTACGCGCGCTCCCGGCCGTACCGGTTGCGGTAGCGGACCTCGACCTGGGTCTTGTGGCCGAACAGCAGGGCCTTCTTGGCGCGCTGCGGCAGCCCGGCCCAGGGCATGTCGGTGGAGAACCCGAGCGCCTGGGCGAGCCCGCCGATCAGGCGCCCGAAGTACTCCTTGGTGTGGCCGTGCGACCAGGGGTGGATCGCGCCGTCGTCGAGGGACCTCTCCTCGTCGGGGACGATCAGCTCGGGGTCGACCTCCATGCGCGTGCCGATGCCGGTGCAGTCGGGGCAGGCGCCGAACGGCGAGTTGAACGAGAAGGAGCGGGGCTCGAGCTCCTCGAAGGACAGGTCGTCGTAGGGGCAGTACAGGTGCTCCGAGTACATCCGTTCCCGGTCGGGGTCGTCCTCGGGGAGGTCGACGAAGTCGAGCACGACCATGCCGCCGGAGAGGCCGAGCGCGGTCTCGACGGAGTCGGTCAGCCGGCGCTTGGCGCTGTCCTTGACGGTGAGGCGGTCCACGACCACCTCGATGGTGTGCTTCTCCTGCTTCTTCAGCGTGGGCGGCTCGGCGAGCTGGATCGTCGTGCCGTCGACCCTGGCGCGGCTGTAGCCCTTGGTCTGCAGGTCGGAGAAGAGGTCGACGAACTCACCCTTGCGCTCGCGCACCAGCGGCGAGAGCACCTGGAAGCGGCTGCCCTCGGGCAGCTCCAGGACCTTGTCGACGATCGCCTGTGGCGACTGGCGCGAGATGGGGCGGCCGCACTCGGGGCAGTGCGGCTTGCCGATGCGGGCGAACAGCAGACGGAGGTAGTCGTAGACCTCGGTGATCGTGCCGACCGTGGAGCGCGGGTTGCGCGAGGTCGACTTCTGGTCGATCGAGACGGCCGGCGACAGGCCCTCGATGAAGTCGACGTCCGGCTTGTCCATCTGACCGAGGAACTGCCGGGCGTACGAGGAGAGGGACTCGACGTAGCGGCGCTGGCCCTCGGCGAAGATCGTGTCGAACGCGAGGGACGACTTGCCCGACCCCGAGAGCCCGGTGAAGACGATGAGGGAGTCACGCGGGAGGTCGAGCGAGACGTTCTTCAGATTGTGCTCGCGCGCGCCACGGACGATGAGACGGTCGGCCACGCCGGTCCGCACCTTTCTTGAGAGAAGCGGGGGCACGGCCCCCGTCCCAGACTGTTCCAAGCCTAGGGGGGCCGCCAGATGGATGAATGCCTGACTTTCAAGGATGCCTCCACCGAGCGTATAGCACGCGCATTCGATTTACGGACGCCTGTGGATTCCTTCACCCGAACGAGTGCCGAGGGCTAGGGTCTGCCTCGTGATCGATCCTCTGAGCGACCTGCGCCTCGTACGTGAAGCGACCGACCGGCTCCTCACCGCCGTCGCCGCACTGGACAACGCCGCCGTGACACGGTCGTCACGGCTGCCGGGCTGGACCCGCGGCCACGTGCTGGCCCACCTCTCCCGTAACGCCGACGCACTCGTGAATGTTCTCCGGGGACGCCCGATGTACGTCAGCGCCGATGCGCGTGCCGCCGACATCGAGCGCGACGCTCCCCGACCCCTCGCAGGGCAGCTCGATGACCTGCGGGAGAGTGCCGCACGCTTCCAGGACGCCGGCTCCGTGCCCGCCGACTGGGACCGCACGGTCGAGCTGCGCAACGGCATCACCGACCGGGCGGCGCGGGTGCCGTTCCGGCGTCTGATCGAGGTGGAGCTGCACCACGTCGACCTGGGCATCGGCTACGAGCTGGAGGACCTGTCGAAGGAGTTCACCCAGCGGGAGACCGACTTCCTCGCCCAGCGCTTCCGCGGTGCCTCGAACGTCCCGCCGACCCGGGTCCTCACCCCCGCGGGCGAGTGGCGCACGGGCGGCGACGAAGGACCCGAGGTGACGGTGTCCGGGCCGCCTGCGGAGGTGCTGGGCTGGCTCACGGGGCGGCGGGAGGGCGCCGCGCTGGAGGTCGCGGGAGGACCGCTGCCCGTACTGCCCCCGCTATAGGCTGAGACCTATGACGTACAGCGGAGTGGTGAAGGTCGGCGGGCCCGCGGACGTGCACGAACTGACGGACCTGATGATCTCCAAGGTCGCGGTCGGCCCGATGGACAACAACGCCTATCTGCTGCGCTGCCGGGCCACCGGCGAGCAGCTGCTGATCGACGCCGCCGCCGAGCCCGACACCCTGATCCGGCTCATCGGCGACGACTCGATCGCGTCGGTCGTCACCACGCACCGCCACGGTGACCACTGGCAGGCGCTCGCCGAGGTGGTCGCGGCGACGGGCGCCCGGACGTACGCGGGCCGCCACGACGCCGAGGGGATCCCGGTGCCCACCGATGTACTGGTGGACGACGGGGACACGATCCGGGTGGGCCGCGTCGAGCTGACCGCCCGTCACCTTGTGGGCCACACCCCTGGATCGATCGTGCTCGTCTACGACGATCCGCACGGCCATCCCCACGTGTTCACCGGTGACTGCCTCTTCCCGGGGGGTGTGGGCAACACCCATGACGATCCGAAGGCGTTCGCCGATCTGCTGAACGGTGTCGAGGAGAAGCTCTTCGGCCGGCTCCCCGACGAGACATGGGTCTACCCGGGCCACGGCAAGGACACGACGCTGGGCGACGAGCGCCCGAAGCTCCCGGAGTGGCGCGAACGCGGCTGGTAGTCCCCGGCCTTCAGGATCGGACCGCCGACTCGGATGCGGCGGTTCCGGGGGCCGGACACGCCGTCGGCCGGGGCGAGGGCTTTCGCCCACGCCCCGGCCGGGCTGTCGTCTCGGATCACCGGACCCGGTGGGTCAGGCGTCGACGCTGTCCTTCTCGGCACGGTCCTCGCCGGCGGCCGGCCCGGCCTCGGCCGCTTCCCGCTCGGCCTGCTTCCTGGAGGCGATCAGGCTGGTGATCGTCGTGACGACCAGCACGCCGCAGATGACGGCCAGGGAGAACGGGATCGAGATCTCGGGCACGTGCACCCCGCTCTCGTGCAGCGCGTGCAGCACCAGCTTGACGCCGATGAAGCCGAGGATCACCGACAGGCCGTAGCTGAGGTGGACCAGCTTCTTCAGCAGTCCGCCGATGAGGAAGTACAGCTGGCGCAGACCCATCAGCGCGAACGCGTTGGCCGTGAACACGATGTACGGGTCCTGGGTCAGACCGAAGATCGCGGGGATGGAGTCCAGCGCGAAGAGCACATCGGTGGTGCCGATGGCGAGCATGACCACCATCAGCGGGGTCAGGACGCGCTTGCCGTTGTTCCGGATGAACAGCTTCGTGCCGTGGTACTTGTCGGCGACGCCGAACTTCTTCTCGATGGACTTGAGGAGCCTGTTCTCCTCGAACTCCTCCTCTTCCTCGTCCGAGCGCGCCTCCTGGATGAGCTTCCAGGCGGTGTAGATGAGGAAGGCGCCGAAGAGGTAGAACACCCACGAGAAGCTGGCGATGATGGCGGCGCCGGCGGCGATGAAGATCGCCCGCAGCACCAGGGCTATCAGCACACCGATCAGCAGCACCCGCTGCTGGAGGTGGGAGGGCACCGAGAACTTCGCCATGATCAGGACGAAGACGAAGAGGTTGTCGACGCTCAGCGACTTCTCGGTGATGAAGCCCGCGAAGAACTCGCCGGACGCCTGGCTCTCGCCGAACACGAGCAGGCCGACGCCGAAGAGCGCCGCCAGCACGATCCAGACGACGGTCCAGATACCGGCTTCCTTGATCGACACGTCATGGGGCTTCCGCCCGATGAAGAAGTCGACCGCGATCAGGGCGCTGAGACCGAGAATGGTCAGCACCCAAAGGGTCATGGAAACGTCCACTGTGCCTCCGGCTTCGTACGGCTAACTGATCAGCGTCGTCGCTGCCGGAGGTCTCCTCCACCCCAGGGCGGTGTCGTGCCGCACCACGGGCCGGCGCCCCGGGACCTTCTCTGTCGGTCCGTACTGACGGGCACGCCGCGAGTCGGGAGTACTCCCCTCCGCCCAAGGAACAGTACAGGAAAGACCAAGGAAAGGTAAAGCGAAGGGTAAAGTCGGTCCCAAATACCCAGGTCAGCGGCCCCAGGAGCGGCGGGCGTCGGTCACCTGGTCCAGCACCTGGCGCAGTACGGCACTGCCCGGCGGCACGGTCAGCGGCTCGTACGTCCACGCGTGCCGCACCCAGGGGTCGGCGAGGTGGTCGTCGGGCACGGGCGTGATCCGCAGGAGCGAGCGCCACAGGGGATCGAGCACCGGGCCGTAGGCGGAGGCGTCCTCGCGGTCGGCGACCATCAGCAGGTGGACCCCGACGGCCGGTCCCTCGTCGGCGAGGTACCGGAGTTGGGTGACCGCCCGGTCGTCGAAACCGTGCGGGAAGTCGTTGACGATCAGAAGCTGCTCGGCCCGGTCGAGATCCGGCGGCAGGGAGTCGGCCGCGTCACCGCGCAGCGCCATCGTCACCAGGTCGACCCGCTGCGTCAGCCCGGCGAGGACGGAACGCACACCCTCGGCTCCTGACGCCGGCGGCCCGGCGAGCACGCCCGAGGCCACCAGCGGGGCGAGGGACCCGGCCGCCGCCCCCGCGGGGTCGATGACATGCACCGAGAACTCGCCGGGCGGGTACACCGCGACGAGCCGGGCCGCGAGCGCGACCGCCGTGTCGGCGGCCTGCCGTCGCAGCACCCCTTCGTCCAGCGCCATGGCCGCGTCCGAGCTCGACCTTCCGCTGTCCACCCACAACCCGCGCTCCAGCGGCAGCCGTACGAGCAGCGGGAGGCGCAGTTCGGGACTCTCGGGCAGATGGATGTCCCCGATGCGCAGCGCCATGGGGATCTCCATCGGAACGCGGTAGGCGTGCCAGACCGGGTTGTCCCAGCGTGCGAAGGCCGGGGGCAGCGCGGGCTCGACGACCTCCGCCTCGGCGGTGAGCTGGGCCAGATCGCGGTCGAGGACCTGCCGGGCCTGGTCGGTCAGCTGCTCGTACTTGGCGCGGGCCGCGGCCCGCGCCGCGTCCCCGCCGCTGCCGATGCGGCTGCGCGGGTCGGACAGGACCTGGTCGAGCTCCCTCTCCATGCGGTTCTCGGCGAATTCGACCGCACTGCGGTAGGCGGCGACGGTCCGGGCCAGGTCCTCGAACATGCCCCAGATCTGGTTGTAGAGGCGCTCCTCCATCGACCAGCCGGTGGCGTCGCCCGCGACGGGCGCGGAGGGGCGGCCGGGCTCCGCCGGCGGTACGGCCGGAGGCGGCGGCGGGGCCGCCGACTGACGCCGCGGGTGCGTGTAGTTGATGGGGCCGCTCGGGACCTGCGGCGCGTCCGGCCCCGGGGTGTGCTGCGGGACCGCGGAGGCCGCTGCGGCCTGGGCCGCGGGCACGGACAGCCCGTCGGAGAGCGAACGGCCGCCGGATGGCGTCGCGTCGGGGGCGGAGGACTGGTCGGGTGCGGCGGGCCCGGCCGGCCCCGCGTCGGCACTCGTGCCCAGCCGCGCCGGTTCGGAGCGGGGGGCCAGGGGGGCGACGGTCGCCTGTATGCCGGCGGCGATCTCCCGGGCACGGGTGAGGCCCTGGTCGGCCAGGAGATCCGCGAGGCCGCCCTCGTAGCCCTGGCCCACCGCGCGGATCTTCCAGGCACCCTGACGCCGGTAGACCTCGACGGCGACGAGCGCGGTCTCGGTGTCGAGGCCGGTGACGGTGAAACTGGCGATCTCCTCGCCGCCGTCGCCGACGACGGCGACGAAGGGCGCCGCGGTGGCGCCGAAGCGGTCGGGACCGCCCCCGTCCGCGAGCGCGAGGAGCAGGTTGATCTGCTGCGCCGCCTCGGGCACGGCGTCCAGTTGGAGCGTGAAGCGGGGCGTACGGTCGGCCTGTCCGGGCACCTCGACGCCGGGCACCGCGGGGACGCCCGGATGGGCGAGCCACTCCTCGCGCCCTGCGCCGTGGTCGTCCACATAGCTGGAGCAGGCCACGACCGGATGACCGGCCGACACCCGTACCTCCACGCGGGTGTGCGGCAGGGGGTGGTTCTGCCCCCGGACCAGCTCGGCCGTCATCGCTCTGTCCCCTCGGTGCTCTGCGGTACGCGTGTGTGTGCGTCGGATGTCGTGCGGCGCCGCCGTGCGCGGGCGGGCGGCGGTCGCCTCGTGCGGTGCAAGCGGTGCAGCTCCCGGCGGCGATGCCTCCGGGAGCTGCGTCCGTCGATACGGTCCTGGCCTGCGGTGAACGCCTACAGGTGCGGCAGGATCGCCGGCATCAGGTCCTGGAACGTACGGCCGTTGGCCGGGTTGCCCAGGGCGGTCATCTGCCAGCCGCCGCCGGCGCGGTGCACCTTGGCCATGATCTGCGCCGTGTACTGGCCGCCGCCGTCGAGCGTGTAGCGGGCGAGCTCCTGGCCGTTGGTCTCGTCGACGATGCGGCAGAAGGCGTTCTGCACCTCCTGGAACGTCTGGCCGGTGAAGGAGTTCACCGTGAAGACGATCTGGTCGATGTGGACCGGGACCCGCTGCAGGTCGACGAGGATCGCCTCGTCGTCGCCCCCGGAACCGGCGCCGCCCACCAGGTTGTCACCGGTGTGCTTGACGGAGCCGTCGTCGCTGACGAGGTGGCGGAAGAAGACCACGTCCACCGGCTGCTTGTCGGCGAACAGCACGGCCGACGCGTCGAGGTCGATCTCGCGGGTGCGCGAGCCGAACAGACCGCGGCGCGGGGCCGCCTGCCAGCCGAGCCCCATCCGCACAGCCGTGAGGGTGCCCCCGTCGCTCTTCTGCAGGCTGATGGCCTGGCCCTTGGTCATGTTGACCGTCACGCGCTGTCCCCTTCTTGAGAATTGCCACCGCCCAAATGTGCGGTTGACCTGCACCCTACGCAGTCGGAACGGCGGAACAGGACCGTCCGCCCGATTTTGTGTCGGTCTTGCAACACAGGGTCCGCCGCCGTCTCAGGCGAGGCCCGCCTCCTTCATCTGGCGGAGCTCCTTCTTCAACTCGCTCACCTCGTCGCGCAGTCGCGCGGCCACCTCGAACTGCAGCTCCGCAGCGGCCGCGCGCATACGCTCGGTCATCTCCTCGATGATTCCGGCCAGTTCGGTCGCGGGGCGGTCGGTGACCACCTCGCCCTTCCTGGCGCCCGACGTGCCGAGCGCGGGCACGGGGGCCTTGACTGCCTTGCCTGCCTTGTCGGCCTTCGCCTGCCGGTAGCCCGTGCCGAGCAGTTGCTCGGTGTCGACCTCCTCGCGCGCGATCGTCGCGACGATGTCGTTGATCTTCTTGCGGAGCGGCTGCGGGTCGATGCCGTTCTCCGTGTTGTACGCGATCTGCTTCTCGCGGCGGCGGTTGGTCTCCTCGATGGCCTTCTCCATCGCGGGCGTGATCTTGTCCGCGTACATATGGACCTGCCCGGAGACGTTGCGCGCCGCGCGGCCGATGGTCTGGATCAGGGAGGTGCCCGAGCGCAGGAAGCCCTCCTTGTCCGCGTCCAGAATGGCCACCAGCGAGACCTCGGGGAGGTCGAGGCCCTCGCGCAGGAGGTTGATGCCGACCAGGACGTCGTACTCGCCGGCGCGCAGTTCACGCAGCAGCTCGACGCGGCGCAGGGTGTCGACGTCGCTGTGGAGGTAGCGGACCTGGATGCCCAGTTCGAGGAAGTAGTCGGTGAGGTCCTCGGCCATCTTCTTGGTGAGCGTGGTGACGAGGACCCTCTCGTCCTTCTCCGTGCGCAGCCGGATCTCGTGGACCAGGTCGTCGATCTGGCCCTCGGTGGGCTTGACGACGACCTCGGGGTCGACGAGACCCGTGGGGCGGATGATCTGCTCGACGAAACCGTCACCGCGCGAGAGCTCGTAGGTGCCGGGGGTGGCGGACAGGTAGACGGTCTGGCCGATCCGCTCCTGGAACTCCTCCCACTTCAACGGGCGGTTGTCGAGTGCGGACGGCAGCCGGAAGCCGTGCTCGACGAGCGTGCGCTTGCGGGAGGCGTCGCCCTCGTACATCGCGCCGATCTGCGGGACCGTCACATGGGACTCGTCGATGACGAGCAGGAAGTCCTCGGGGAAGTAGTCGAGGAGGGTGTTGGGCGGGGAGCCGGGCTCGCGGTCGTCGAAGTGCATCGAGTAGTTCTCGATGCCCGAGCAGGAGCCGATCTGGCGCATCATCTCGATGTCGTACGTCGTGCGCATGCGAAGCCGCTGGGACTCCAGCAGCTTGCCCTGCTTGTCGAGCTCCGCGAGGCGCTGCTCCAGCTCGGCCTCGATGCCGTTGACCGCCTTCTCCATGCGCTCGGGGCCGGCCACGTAGTGACTGGCGGGGAAGACGTACAGCGACTGGTCCTCGCTGAGGATCTCGCCGGTGAGCGGGTGGAGGGTGGACAGTGCCTCGATCTCGTCGCCGAACATCTCGATGCGGACGGCGAGCTCCTCGTAGACCGGGAAGATCTCGATGGTGTCGCCGCGAACGCGGAAGGTGCCGCGCTGGAACGCCATGTCGTTGCGCGTGTACTGGATGTCGACGAAGCGGCGCAGCAGCTGGTCGCGGTCGATCTCGTCGCCGACCTTGAGCTGGACCATGCGGTCCACGTACTCCTGCGGGGTGCCGAGGCCGTAGATGCAGGAGACGGAGGCGACCACGACGACGTCGCGGCGGGTCAGCAGCGAGTTCGTCGCGGAGTGGCGCAGGCGCTCGACCTCCTCGTTGATCGAGGAGTCCTTCTCGATGTAGGTGTCCGACTGGGGGACGTACGCCTCGGGCTGGTAGTAGTCGTAGTACGAGACGAAGTACTCCACCGCGTTGTTCGGGAGGAGCTCGCGGAACTCGTTCGCCAGCTGGGCGGCCAGGGTCTTGTTGGGCGCCATCACCAGGGTGGGGCGCTGAAGCCTCTCGATCATCCACGCGGTGGTCGCCGACTTGCCGGTGCCGGTCGCGCCGAGCAGGACGACGTCCTTCTCGCCCGCGCGGATACGCCGCTCCAGGTCGGCGATGGCCGTCGGCTGGTCGCCGCTGGGCTGGTAGGGGCTGACGACCTCGAAAGGCGCCACCGTACGTTCGATCTTGGAAACGGGCCGCATGGAATCCACCGTACGACCCGCCACTGACAGCCGGGAGCGAACCGCTTCGGACGCCGGGCTCCGGCAGGGTTCCGGCCACCGGCCTGATCCGGCCCGACCAGCGGCTTTGCCCACGGCGTGAGGCCGGCAGGCCCCGCGGGACCGCGCTCAGCGGCTGTCGTGGTCCGCCAGGCGCCGGCGGCGGCCGCGGTCGGCGGCCCAGGACGCCGGGCGACGCGCCGCCGGCGCCCCTGCCCGGGCCGGGACTCCCGGGCGCCGGCCCTCGTCGCGGGCGGGCCACCCGTGTTCCGGCTCGCCCAGCACGAGGAGCGGGTCGAACATCACCACGACGGCGGCGAGCAGCAGGAAGACCGCCGGTCCCACGAGGACGGGTGCGAGCACGCCGACCGGGGAGTCGCCGGCGGCGGCAATGTCCGTCGTGTGGTGCAGGCGGACGCTCACCGCCGCCATCCCGACGTAGTGCATCCCGCTCACCGCGACGCCCATCACGAGGGCGGCGCCGAGACTCGCCAGGAAGCCGTGCACGGACACCGCCGCCCACAGCGCGGCGGTCGCCGCGACGACGGCGATCACCACGGAGAGCGCGACGGTGAGGGTGTCGTACTCCAGGACGCCCCGCAGTCGCATTCCGGCCATGCCGAGGTAGTGCATGGACGCGATGCCGAGTCCGGTGAGCGTCCCGCCGGTGACCAGCGCCATCACGGTCGCGCCGCGGTAGCCCACGATGAAGATCCCGACACCGACCATCACGACGGCCACGGCCAGGCTCGCGAAGGTGGTCGGCCTGTCGTAGCCGATGGGGGCCTCCTCGACGGTGAATCCCATCATCGCGATGAAGTGCATCGTCCAGATCCCCGAGCCGATGGCCGTGGCACCGAGCGCCAGCCACCCCGCCTTGAAGCCGCGGCCGTGGCGCACGGACCGCGTGGTGCAGCGCAGGCCCAGGGCCCCGCCCAGACAAGCCATGAGATAGGCCGCCACCGGGGTGACGAGGCCGTAGCCGAAACCGTCCACCGTGCCCTGCATCCCCTGCGCCCTTCGCCCCGTGTGGTCCCCTGCGCCCGGTGCCCCCTGGCTGATCCGGGATCCCCGCGACCCCCGCGAATCCGGGAGCGAACGTCCGGTTGTGGGCGAGAGTACGGCCCGGGGAACGGGATGGAAACGCCGGGTCGGCGATTTGTCGACATACGAGACACAGGGGGTGGTTCCCCGCGCGCGGTCCGTTCACGTCGTGGCCATACTTCGCCTGTCCCGCGTTGACCGACGACTGTCACTCTCGGCCCGTCCGTGAACCGACGACGTGAGGAAATCCCCTGTGCACGCACGCCCCGTCGCAGCCCTGACAGCCACTGCCCTCGGAATCGCCGTGCTCCTGGCGCCCGGCTCGGCCTCCGCCGTCCCGGAGGCCGCCGCGCAGCAGGACGAACCGCTCGTGATCGCCCATCGAGGCGCCTCCGCGTACGCGCCCGAGAACACCCTCGCCGCGGTGGACCTCGCGGACCGGATGGGCTTCGTCTGGGTCGAGAACGACGTCCAGCGCACCAAGGACGGCGAGCTCGTCGTCGTCCATGACGACTCACTCGCCCGGACCACCGACGTGGAACAGGTCTTCCCCGACCGCGCGCCCTGGAAGGTCAGGGACTTCACCGCCGCCGAGATCGCCCGCCTCGACGCGGGCAGCTGGCGCGGCGCCGAGTGGGCCGGCGCGCGCGTGCCCACGCTCAAGCAGTACCTGCACCGCGTCGACGAGAACAACCAGAAGCTCCTTCTGGAGATCAAGAAGCCCGAGCTGTATCCGGGCATCGAGAAGGACACTCTCCGGGTGCTCGGCGAGGAGGGCTGGCTGGACCGCCGGCACGTGGCGGGCCGGCTCGTCATCCAGAGCTTCGGCGCGGACACCGTGAAGGCCGTGCACCAGCAGCGGCCGGACCTCACCACCGGCTTCCTCGGTACGCCGGCGGTCACCGACCTGCCGGCGTACGCGGCGTTCACCGACCAGATCAACCCCACGCACACCTCGCTGACCGCCGAGTACGTGGCCGCCGTCCACGCGCTCAAGGGCGCGCACGGCAAGCCGCTGCGGGTCAACACCTGGACGGTGAACGACGCGGCGGGCGCCGCGCGCGTGGACTCCTTCGGGGTGGACGGGATCATCACCAACAACCCGGACGTCGTGCGGGACGCGGTGAGCTGACGCCCGCTCCGGACGGACTGTCAGTGCCCGGTCGTACCGTGGTCCGCATGAACACCACCGGCAGGAACACCCTGGAGTGGAGCGTCGTCGCCACGGACATCGGGCCGCTGCTGCTCGCCGCGACCGGCGACGGCCTGGTGAGCGTGGTGTTCCACGCGCGGCCCGCGATACGGGACCGGGCGCTGAAGCAGCTCGCGGACCGGCTCGGTGCGGCGCCAGCCGAGACGGCGACCGGGCGCCTCGCCGAGCCGATACGCCAGCTGCACGCGTACTTCAGGGGCACGCTGCGGGATTTCGACCTTCCGCTGGACTGGTCGCTCTCGACGGGTTTCAACCGCCAGGTGCTGCGAGACCTGCCGGCCGCCGCGCCCTTCGGGACGGTCGTCGGTTACGGCGATCTCGCGGAACGGCTCGGCCGGCCGGGCGCGGGCCAGGCTGTCGGTGCGGCGATGGGCTCCAATCCGCTGCCGGTCGTCGTGCCGTGCCATCGGGTGGTGGAGAGCGACGGGGGGCTGGGCGGCTTCGGCGGGGGGCTGGAGACCAAGCGCAGGCTGCTGGCGCTGGAGGGCGTGCTGCCGGAGCCGCTGTTCTGACCGGCCGCCGGTGCGGTTTCGGACCGGCGCGGTCACTGGCACACTGCGTCGGTGACCACCAGCCCTGACGCTCCTGACATATCAAAGACCCCGGCGATCGGGGCGGCCGAACTCCCGGCGCTGCGGCGCCGCATCAACGCAGTGCTGATCGCCAGCCAGATCCTCGGCGGCCTGGGGGTCGCCACCGGGATCGCGCTCGCCGCGGTCCTGGCGCAGGAAGTCAGCGGCACGGAAGCCCTCTCCGGACTCGCCCCGACCGCGACCGTGGCCGGGACCGCGCTGCTCTCGGTGCCGCTGGCCGCCCTGATGACCGCCCGAGGGCGGCGGCCGGGCCTGGTCCTCGCGTACCTCATCGGGGCGCTCGGAGCGGGCGTGGTCGTGCTGGCCGCCGTCGTCGGCAGCTTCCCGCTCCTGCTGCTCGGCATGGCGGGCTTCGGCGCGGCCTCCTCGGCCAACCTGCAGGCCCGGTTCGCGGCCGCCGACCTGGCCGAGCCGGAGCGGCGCGGACGGGCCATCTCCACCGTGGTGTGGGCGACGACGATCGGGGCGGTGCTGGGGCCGAACATCGCCTCGCCCGCCGGACGCAGTGTGTCCGGCATCGGCATACCGGCGGCCGCGGGCCCCTTCCTGTGGGCGGCGGGCGTCTTCCTCGTCTCGGCAGTGCTGGTCCTCGTCCTGCTGCGCCCCGACCCGCTGCTGACCGCCCGCGCGCTGTCCCCCGCCGACCGCTCTCCCGCGGGGCGTTCGCTGCGTGCGGGGGTGCGGGCCGTGCGGGAGTCCCCCATGGCGCAGCTGGCGCTGGTCACGGTCGCGGTCTCGCACACGGCGATGGTGTCGATCATGTCGATGACCCCGGTCGCGCTGAGCCACCACGGTGCGGGGATCCAGCTGATCGGCCTGGTCATCAGCGGGCACATCGCGGGCATGTACGCGTTCTCGCCGCTGATGGGCTGGCTGGCGGACCGCATCGGGCGGCTGGCCGTGATCGGACTGGCGGCCGGCCTCCTCAGCACGGCCGCGCTGCTGGCCGGAACGGCGGGGCCGAGTCACGGCCGGACGGCGTTCGGCCTGTTCCTGCTGGGCCTGGGCTGGTCGGCGGGTCTCGTCTCGGGCTCCACGCTGCTGACGGACTCCGTGCCGCAGCCGGCGCGGGCGGCGGTCCAGGGCCTGTCCGACCTGACGATGAACACGGCGGCCGGTCTGGGCGGGGCGGCGGCAGGTCTCGTGGTCGCGCAGGCGGGGTACGGGTGGCTGAACGCGATCGGGGCGGCTCTGCTGCTGCCGATGGCCGCCCTGGCGGTACGGCGGGCCATGACACGGGCGTGAGCGGGTGCGGGACCGCTGCACGGGGCCCTTCCCTCCACCCGTCACCGGGGCTCCGCCCCCGCGGGCGAGGGACCAAGCGGGGCGGCGAGCGGCACGGCGACACCCAGGGGTGTCGCGGACGGTGCCGGCGCGGTCCGGGCGACGACGAGCGCGCCCCCTGACCAGCAGGACGGCGGCGAGGGCGATTGCTGTGCTTCGGCGCGGTGGGGCGGAGACGGTCGGACGCATACCTGGCGCCGTGCGCGGGGACTGCGAAAGACGGACCGCGGGAGCATTCGTCGCGCGGCCGGGCACCTGTGCGCCCCGCGGCCCACGTTTGGGCGGCCCGCCGCCGTGCCAGGGATGGGGACATGCTGAAGACCGCGATAACGGTGTCCGAAGAGGTACGGGAGGCGCTCGACGCCGGCGCGCCCGTCGTCGCCCTGGAGTCGACGATCATCGCGCACGGACTGCCGCGCCCCCGCAACCTGGCCGTGGCCGAAGAACTGGAAGCGCTGGTACGGGCCGAGGGAGCCGTGCCCGCCACGATCGCCGTGCTCGACGGGCGGGCGCACATCGGCCTGGGAAAGGCGGATCTGGAGCGCGTCGCCGGTGATCCGCGCATGCGCAAGCTGGGCCACCGCGACCTGGCCCCCGCCCTCGCGACCGGTGCGAGCGGGGCAACGACGGTCTCCGCCACGGCGTTCCTCGCCGACCGGGCGGGCATCCCCGTCTTCGCGACCGGCGGGCTGGGCGGTGTGCACCGCGGCTGGACCGAGACGCAGGACGAGTCGGCCGACCTGCGACTGCTCGCGCAGGTCGGCCTCACCGTGGTCTGCGCGGGGGTCAAGTCGATCCTGGACGTCCCGGCCACCCTCCAGCGGCTGGAGACGCTCGGGGTGGGCGTCGTCGGCTACGGGACCGACCGGTTCCCCGGCTTCTACCTGACGTCGTCGGGCGAACCGGTCGACTGGACCCTCCGCACGCCCGAGGAGGTCGCCGCGGTGATGCACGCCAAGGACCTGCTGGCCGAGCCGTACTCCGCCCTGGTCGTGGCCAATCCCGTATCCGTGGAGGACCAGTTGGATCCTGCCCTGCACGACCGGGTGCTCGCACGGGCGCTCGGCGAGGCACAGGAGGAGGGCGTCACCGGACAGGCCGTCACCCCCTTCCTGCTGGAACGGCTGATGCGCTACACCGAGGGCGCCTCGCTGGAGGCCAACCTGGCGGCGGTGCGGGGCAATGTGCGGCTCGCCGCACGCATCGCAGCGGCGTACGCATGACGGGCACTTCGAGGACGCCCGGCCGGACGGGAGGGGCTGACGGGACCCCGCCGGGGGACGGCTCGCCGGGGCTGCTCGTCGTCGGCGACGTCGTCACCGACGTCGTGGCACGTCATCGGACGCCGCTCGCGCGGGGCACGGACACAGCCGCCTGCATCCGCATCCTGCCGGGTGGCGCAGGGGCCAACGTCTGCTGCTGGGCCGCCCTTTGGGGCTGCGCCGACGTGCGGCTGCTCGCCCGCGCGGGCGAGGCCGACGTGGCGTGGCACGCCGAGCGGCTGACGGCGGCGGGCGTGCGTCCGCTTCTGGTGCCCGACGCCGAGGCGCCGACCGCCACCGTCGTGGCCCTCGTCGACGAGGCCGCCGAGCGCACCTTCCTCACGGACAGCGGCGCGGTGCTGCGGCTGGGCCCCGAGGACTGGGCGCCGTCCTTGCTCGACGGGGTCGGGCACCTGCACCTGTCGGGCTACCTCCTGTTCTCCGGCACGAGCAGGGAGGCCGCCGGCCTGGCGATGCGCTCGGCACGGGAACGGGGCATCCCGGTGAGCGTGGACCCGGCGTCGGCGGGCTTCATCTCCGAACTGGGCGTCGAGCACGTGCTGTCCGCCCTCGACGGCACAGACGCCCTGTTCCCCAACGCGGACGAGGCCCGCCTCCTCACCGGCCTGCCCGACGCCGCGGACGCGGCAGCGAAGCTCAGCCGGATCGTGCCGCTCACCGTGGTGACGCTGGGCGGACGGGGCGCCCTGGTCGCCGAGTCGGGCCGGGTCACGGCACACGTCCCGGCCGAACCGGCCGAGGCGGTGGACACGACAGGGGCCGGGGACGCGTTCACGGGCGCGTTCCTCGCCGCGCGCCTCATGGGGGCGGACGCCGCCGCGGCGGCGGTGGAGGGCTGCCGGGCCGGTTCCAGGGCGGTGACGCTGATCGGCGGCCGCCCGTGACGCAGCGGCCTCAGGGCAGTCCGCCCCAGGCGGGGTGGCGCGGATCGTCGGCGCGTACGACGACGTCGGCCGTTTCGGCGGGACGGACCTCGTCCTCGTACCGCGCGTACGCCGGCAGCGTCCAGCGCTCCCGCTCGTCGGTGCGGCGCTCCAACGCGCCCGGCGAGAGCCGCAGATGCGCGGTGAGGTCGAACGGGAACCAGTGGCCGAGCAGGAACGGCCCGTGCAGCATCAGTACACCACCCGCGGGCAGTGGGACAGGCGCCGACCGGGTCGCGCGGTCAGTCGCCGGGTCCCACAGGTCCGGCAGCACCCGCCCGCTGCCGCCCGGCTCCAGCGGCCCGAAGACCTCGCGCCACAGCGCGCCCGTGTCGAACCAGGACCCGTAGTACGCGTCGGGGTCCTCGCGACCGTACTCGTAGCGCAGCGACGCCGGCCGCAGAAACCCGCCCGTGCCGACGACGAGCACGCCGCGCCCGCGCAGCCGGAGCGCGTCGCCGATGCGCTCCGCCAGTTCACCGGGCCGGGCGGCGGGTGGGCCGTCGACGCCGACCCGCAACCAGGGGCTGCCGTCCTGAGCGGTGGTCGTCAGCACCCGCTCGGCCACGGCCTCCGCGAGCCGCTCCCAGGTGATCGCTTCCAGTCGCACGGCCCCATCATCACCCGAGCGAGGCCGGGACGGTCGGCGCGCGGGCGGCACCGTGCGACGCGGCAGCGGCACGGCCCGCTTCATCCCCTCAGGTCCCCGGCACCCCGACGAGCGCGGCGTCGCCCTCCGCCTTGATCCTGCCGGTCCGTACGCCCTCCTCGACCGTCAGGTCCCCGCTGCCGATCGCGACACAGGCCTCGGCGTCGAGGGTCAGGCACACGTCGGGCGCGTCGGCGGGCCCGTCACCGTACGGGGAGGCTTCGGCCTCCCCCAGCCGCAGGTGGAACACGCCCTCGTCCAGCCTGACTTCGACCACCCCTGACCTTCCCCGCGCCTGGAGGGCACGCAGCAGCGGAATGGCGAACCAGTGCGCGCGGACGGCGTCGGTGGGTCTGCGCTCGGCGAGGGCCGGCGCGCCCCATCGGGCCAGCGCGGTCAGGACGGGCAGCAGTTCCCGTCCCCGTTCGGTCAGCTCGTAGACGTACGCGGCCGACGGCGGCGGGAGCCGGCGACGGGTCGCCAGGCCGTCGCGCTCCATGTCCTTCAGCCGGGACGCCAGGACGTCGGTGCTGACACCCGGCAGGTCGGCGTGCAGGTCGGTGTAGCGGCGGGGACCGGCCAGCAACTCCCGGACGACGAGCAGCGTCCAGCGGTCGCCGACCGCGTCCAGGGCGCGGGCTGCGGCGCAGTACTGGTCATAGCTCCGGCGGCGCGTCTCACGTGGCATGCGACGCAGTCTAGACATGTTGTTGGACTTTCCAAGCTCGAACTTGGTAAAACCAAGTACACCATTGAGCCCGGGAGGCACGGCATGGAGTTCCGGCAGTCGAGCAAGCTCAGCGAGGTCTGCTACGAGATCCGCGGTCCGGTGATAGAACACGCCAACGCGCTGGAGGAAGCCGGCCACAGCGTCCTGCGGCTGAACACCGGCAACCCGGCCCTCTTCGGGTTCGAGGCGCCGGAGGAGATCGTCCAGGACATGATCCGGATGCTGCCCCAGGCCCACGGGTACACCGACTCCCGCGGCATCCTCTCGGCCCGCCGCGCGGTCGCCCAGCGCTACCAGGCCATGGGGCTCGCCGATGTCGACGTCGACGACGTCTTCCTCGGCAACGGCGTCTCCGAACTGGTCTCGATGGCCGTCCAGGCGCTCCTGGAGGACGGCGACGAAGTGCTGATCCCGGCGCCGGACTTCCCGCTGTGGACCGCCGTGACCACGCTTGCCGGCGGCACAGCGGTGCACTACCTGTGCGACGAGGAGTCCGACTGGTACCCGGACCTCGACGACATGGCGTCCAAGATCACCGATCGCACTCGGGCCGTCGTCATCATCAACCCGAACAACCCGACCGGCGCGGTCTATCCGCGTGAGGTCGTGGAGGGCATCCTCGATCTGGCCCGCCGCCACCAGCTGATGGTGTTCGCCGACGAGATCTACGACCGGATCGTGTACGACGACGCCGTGCACCACCCCGCCGCCGCGCTCGCCCCCGACCTCGTCGTCCTCACCTTCGGCGGCCTGTCCAAGACGTACCGCGTCGCAGGATTCCGCTCCGGCTGGCTCGTCGTCTCCGGCCCGCGGCAGCACGCCCGCAACTACCTCGAGGGCCTGACGATGCTGGCCTCGATGCGGCTGTGCGCCAACGCGCCCGCCCAGTACGCCATCCAGGCCGCACTCGGTGGCCGGCAGTCCATCCAGGAGCTGGTGGCGCCCGGCGGCAGGCTCCACGAGCAGCGCGACCGGGCGTGGGAGAAGCTGAACGAGATCCCGGGCGTCTCCTGCGTCAAACCCAAGGGCGCGCTCTACGCCTTCCCCCGGCTGGACCCGAAGGTCCACCCGATCCACGACGACGAGAAGTTCGTCCTCGACCTGCTGCTGCGCGAGAAGATCCAGGTCGTCCAGGGGACGGGTTTCAACTGGCCCCGCCCCGACCACTTCCGGATCCTCACCCTGCCGCACGCCGACGACCTGGACGCCGCGATCAGCCGCATCGGCCGCTTCCTGAGCGGCTACCGCCAGTAGGCCGAGGGGGACGGCTGCTGCGGCGGACCGGACCTCGCTCTTGACGCCGTTCTCCACTGCGATGATCTGATGGGTTCCGCCACCGGGTGAAGCCGGCCGCCACGGCCCGCGCCCGCCCCCACGATTCACCGCAGCTCTGGAGCGCGCACATGTGGACAGCCGTCATCGCCGTCATCGGCACTCTGCTCGGATCGGTGGCGACGCACCTGTTCCAGCGCCAGACGGCCGAGCGCAGCGCCGCCCTCACCCGCGCGGAGCAGCTGCGTCAGGAGCGGATCACGGCGTACAGCGCCTTCGCCGGCGCGCTCGTCGACTACCGTCGCGGCCAGAACGACCGCTGGCACCGGGCGAAGGAGGCCCCGGGCAGCGCCACCGCCGAGGAGGCGCGCATCGACTCGTACCGGCTGCGTTCCAGCGCCCACCAGGCGCTGATCCGGGTGCAGTTGGTGTGCGAGGACCCGCAGGCCCTGGATCTGGCCGCCGCGGCCTTCGAGGTCACGAACTGCATGCACGAGGCGCCGGACGAGGCGGACCGCGCGCGGCGTTCCGAGCAGGCGCGCGAGACGCTGTCCGAGTTCATCGGGGCCGCGGCGCCCGGCGTGCGCTAGAGGACGCGGCGGCCTGGACGGCGGGCGGCGACACCGCCCGCCGGGTCGCCTCTCAGTCCCCCGCCGCCGGTTGCGCGAGCGTACGCACGGGGCTGCCGGCGAGGTAGGCGGCGATGTCCTCGACCGCCTGCCGGAAGTACCCCTCGTAGTTGTGCCGTGTGACGTATCCGAGATGCGGCAGGCCCAGGAAGTTCGGCGCCGTGCGCAGCGGGTCGTCGGCCGGCAGCGGCTCCCGGGCGAAGACGTCGGAGCCGGCGCCCGCGATCCACCCCTCACGCAGCGCCTGCAGCAGGGCCGCCTGGTCGACGATCGCGGCCCGCGAGGTGTTGACCAGGTAGGCGGTGCGGCGCATCCGCCTGAGCTCAGGGGCGCCGATCAGCCCGCGTGTGCGGTCGGACAGTTGCAGGTGCACCGAGACGAAGTCCCCCGCCTCGAGGAGCCCTTCCAGCGACGCCGCCCGCTCCACACCGTGTTCCGCTGCCCGCTCGTCGGTGAGATTGCGGCTCCACGCCATGACGTCCATGCCGAAGGCCTGCCCGACCCGGGCGACCTTGGTGCCGATCTTGCCGAGACCGACCAGGGCGAGCCGGCTGCCGTGCAGATCCGTGCCGAGGGTGGACTGCCACGGTCCGCCGTTCCGCAGCGCCGTGCTCTCCGCCGTCACATGCCGGGCGAGCCCCAGAATGAGCGCCCAGGTCAGCTCGGCGGGCGGCTCGGAGCTGCTGGCGGTTCCGCAGACGGTGACGCCGTGGCGCGCCGCGGCTTCGAGGTCGATGGACGCGTTGCGCATGCCCGAGGTGATCAGGAGCTTCAGCCGCGGCAGCCGTGCGAGCAGTGACGCGGTGACAGGTGTCCGCTCGCGCATCACGACGAGGATCTCGCAGTCGCCCACTTCGGCGGCGAGAGCCTCTTCCGAGGTGAAGTGGTCCCGGAGGGAGCGTACTTCGACGGAACCGGCGAGTGAGGACCAGTCGGCCAGGGTGAGCGCGACGTCCTGGTAGTCGTCGAGCACGGCACAGTGAAGCGTCATGGGAGCGGAGCGTACCTGCTGGGTACGCTGCCGATATGGACCTGGTGGTCGTCCAGCCGCTCAAGGGCAGGCACTGCGGGGAGTGCCACCGAGGGCCGCTGGAGATGCATGTGCTGGAGTCCGGTGTCCCCGTCTGCCTGGACTGCGCCGATCTCGGACACCTGGTGTATCTGCCGCGGGGCAGCGCGGCCCTCACCCGCCGGGCGCGCGAAGGCAGTTCGCTGTTCGCGGTCGTGGTCCGCCTCAACCGCCGCCACAGCCGTTACGAGCGCCAAGGACTCCTGGTCGAGGAGGCGGCGCTCGCCCGGGCGGAGTCGGCCTGTCTGGCCGACGCGGAGGCGCGGGCCCGTCGGCGTGCCCGGGACGCCGAGCGCCGGGCGGCTGAGGACGTGCGGTTCACCGCGGCCCTGACGGCCGAGATCCTGCGGCTGTTCCCCCGGTGTCCGCCCGAGCGGGCCGCCGGCATAGCGGCGCACGCGTCGGTGCGTGGCAGCGGCCGGGTGGGGAGGACCGCGGCCGGCCGGTCTCTGGACGAAGGAGCGGTCACGGCCGCGGTGAGGGCGTCGGTACGGCACCTCGACACCGAGTACGACGCCCTGCTCGCGGCCGGGGTCGACCGCCACCAGGCGCGGGCCCGGCTGGCGGCGGACATCGATGCCGTCCTGGAGTCGTGGCGGCCCTCATCGGGAGAGCCGCCACCGACTGCGGACGGTCGTGCGGAGCGTCAGAACTGGGCGGGGCGGAAGCGGCGGTAGAGCACCGCACCACCGAGCACCATGGCCATGCCCGTCGGCACGGCGAACGCCAGTGTGGGGGCGCCGGTCTCGGCGAGCGACCCGCCGGCCGGCTTCGGGGCGAAGGCCCGGTCGGACGGCTTCTGCCCCTTGGCCGCCTTCGGCGGCGTCGCGGGCCTCACCTTGGCGGGCGGCTTGCCGGGCACGTTCGTCGAGACGTTGCCGACGGCCGGGTTGCCGATGCCGACGACGTTCACGGAGTTGCCGCTGACGTTGACCGGGACATGGACGGGCAGTTGCACGACGTTGCCCGACAGGACGCCCGGCGAGTCTGCGGCGTCGCCGTCGGCGACGGCGCCACCGCCGGAGCTGTTCGAGGCGCCGCTCTGCGAACCGGACTGCCCGCCGCCCGAGGACGATACGTCGGCACAGGAGTTGCCCGCCGCCGGGTTGAGCAGCCCGACGACGTTGACGGTGTTGCCGCACACGTTGACCGGAACGTGGACGGGCAGTTGCACCGCGTTTCCGGACAGTACGCCGGGTGATCCGACGGCAGCGCCGTCCGCGTTCGAGCCGGCGTGCGCATAGCCGCTGGCCATGGCCAGCGCGCCACCCGTGAGCATCACGGTGGCCAGGCCCTTTCGGTGAACCTGCCTCATGAGTTTCCCTGCCTTCAGGAAAGTATCGCGGGGCACTCGCCCGCACCGGAACTAACGCCAAGAGGCCGCATCGGTTCTGCCGATCGAGGCATTCACTCATTCGGGCGTGTGAGGCTTCGAACGCACGATGCCCCTCATGGCCTGCCGCTGGGTCGGGTGGCGTACTGCTGGACACTCCGTCTTCCTTGCGTCACGTCGCCCCGGCAGGAGCGTGGCGCATTGGGCAACGACGGTGGGGTGCCGTCCCAGTCCGGTCACCGCCCGCCGTCGAGGGGCCCTTGCGCTCATGCGGGTGGATTCGGGAACGACGTCGGTGATCCACCCGCCTCGGCGCCCGGCGCGCTTGCCACAGTGAGCCGTCCGCCGCAGGGCCGTGCGGTGCCGCGCCCGCGGCTCCGGGCCACCGCGCGGCGGCCCGGCAGCCGCAGTCCGACCGAACGAAGGGATCGTCCGTTGTCCTCCCCCCACCCGTTGCGCCCTCACACCCGCTCCGTGAAGCACCGGACGCTGCTCACCGCCCTGGGCGCCGCCATCGCCGCACTCGCGGTCGCCGCGCCCACCGCCCAGGCCGGACTCGACGGCGAGCGGACCGTGTCCATCACCTCCTCGGCCACCACCCAGGTGCAACGCGGCGAACGCTACGTCGAGACACGGCTGTTCTTCGGCACCGAGCGCCCCGACGGCGGCAGGGCCGTGACGGACGCGCAGTTCATGTCCTTCGTCGACCGCCATGTGACACCGGGCTTCCCCGACGGTCTCACGATCCAGGAGGGGAGCGGGCAGTGGCGCGACTCCCACGGCAGGATCGAGCGCGAGCGTTCGTACGAACTGATCCTGCTCTACCCGGCCACCGAGGCGCGTCAGCGTGATCCGTTCATCGAGGCTGTTCGCGAGGCGTACGTGAAGACGTACGCGCAGGATTCGGTGGCGCGGCTGGACGAACCGACGCTCGCGGACTTCTGATGGAGGGTCGGGGTGACGGCGGGAGGGCAATCAGCCGCCCACCAGTGTCGTGAGAGCGCCGACGGGGTCCGTGTCGGGGGTGCCGCGGGGCCACCAGTCCTCGCGGTCGGGGTCCGACTCATAGCCGTACCAGAGTCCGTCGCGCCCGAGCCGGAGCTGGAGGGAGCGCGAGGAGAGGCGGTTGCGCCAGGGGCGGAAGTGCGGGAAGTCGGCCGCGGCGAGGGCGGGCCTCGCCCGGTCGAAGGGCCCGGCGGGCGGGTCCCAGGGCTCTTCGAGGACGCGCAGCGCGGCCAGTCCTCCCTGACGCCAGGCGGCCACGGCCCGGGCCAGGTCGGTGGGGGTGCGGTCGGCCGCCGCGGCGAGGTCGCGGTAGAGAGCGCGGGTGGAGGCGGTCAGTCCGGAGCCGGGGTGCGCGGCGGCGAGGCGGACCGCGTCCTGCCAGGGTGTCAGCCGGGCGACGGGGTCCTTGCCGGTGGCAAGGAGGGTGTGGGCTCGTGCCGCCGCCTCACCCGCCAGGAGGTCGAGAGCGAGTGGGTCGGGGGCGCCGGGGGCGTGCGGATAGGCGGGCGGACGGCCGGGCCGGGCGGGAAGCGGGAACGGGGCCGGCAGCGGTGGCCGTGCCCGCTCGGCGACCGCCTCGCGGGCGGGCACGGTGGTGACGGGGGCCGCGGCCTCCGCGGCGGCGCGCTCTGCCGCGGAACGGGTGGCGTTGCGGTGGGACAGGGCGGAGAGGATGTCCCGCTCGCCCCGGCCACGCATCAGGAACAGGACGAACGGGTCCTCGTCGAGCAGTCTGGCCGTCTGGTAGCACAGGGCGGCCGCGTGCTTGCAGGGGTAGCCGTTGTCGGGGCAGGAGCAGTCGGGGATCAGGTCGCCGGGTGTGGGCAGCAGGTCGGCGGCGTCGGCCAGGGCATGGGGGACGTCCTTGTCGAGCAGCGCGGCGATGTGGTCCGGGCGTGCCGAAGCGGCGGCGAGGAAGTCGTCCCAGTCCTCGTCGGCGAGAGTGCGCAGCCGGATCTCGGTGCGGTACGGGCGTGGTCTACTGCCGTGGACGTACGCCGTGACCCGGCCGGGGGTGACGGTGATCGACGCGACGTTGCCCCGGCCGGCGTAGGCGCGGCCGCGCTGCAGACGGGCGGGGTCGAGGGCCGTGTCCTCGAGTGCCTCCACCCAGGCGTTGCCCCACCAGGTGGAGGAGATCTCCTCGCCCTGGACGGGATCGAGCGCGGGGAACGTGCGGCGCAGGTCGTCGTGGCGGGGGTCGGGGCGGGCGGTGGACCTGCGGCCGGGGCGCGGCCGCACTCGCGGGCTCATGAGTGCCTCCTCAGCGAGACCAGGTCGGCGAGCTCGCGGTCGGTCAGCTCGGTCAGCGCGGCCTCGCCGGAACCGAGCACCGCGTCCGCCAGGGCCCGCTTGGAGGCGAGCATCTCGGCGATCCGGTCCTCGACGGTGCCCTCGGCGATGAGCCGGTGGACCTGCACGGGCTGTGTCTGGCCGATGCGATAGGCCCGGTCCGTCGCCTGCTCCTCGACCGCCGGATTCCACCAGCGGTCGAAGTGGACGACGTGCCCCGCTCTCGTGAGGTTGAGCCCCGTGCCCGCCGCTTTGAGGGACAGGATGAACACCGGCGCCTCGCCCGACTGGAATCGATCGACCATCCGCTCCCGCTCCGCCACCGGTGTGCCGCCGTGCAGCAGCTGGCTCGGGATCGCCAGGGACGTCAGGTGGTCCGAGAGCAGGCGGGCCATGGAGACGTACTGGGTGAAGACGAGGACGGAGCCGTCCTCCGACAGGATGGTCTCGATCAGCTCGTCCAGGAGGGCGAGCTTGCCCGAGCGGCCCGAGAGCCTGGGCGAGCCGGTGCCGTGCCCGTGCCCCGGCGTGTGCTCCTTGAGGAACTGGGCGGGGTGGTTGCAGATCTGCTTCAGCGCGGTCAGCAGCTTCATCACCAGGCCGCGGCGGGCCATGCCCTCCGCGCCCTCGATGGCCGCCATGGCCTCGCGCACCACCGCCTCGTACAGCGACGCCTGCTCGCGGGTGAGCGGGACGGGGTGGTCGGTTTCGGTCTTCGGCGGCAGCTCCGGAACGATGCCCGGGTCGGACTTCCTGCGGCGCAGGAGGAACGGCCGCACCAGGCGGGCGAGGCGCTCGGCCGCCTCCTCGTCCTCGCCGTTCTCCACGATGCGGGCGTGCCGGGCCCGGAACGCCTTGAGCGGCCCGAGCAGGCCGGGCGTCGTCCAGTCCAGCAACGCCCACAGCTCGGAGAGGTTGTTCTCCACGGGCGTGCCGGTGAGGGCGACCCGCGCGGGCGCGGGAATCGTGCGCAGCGCCTTGGCGGTTGCGGAGAAGGGGTTCTTCACGTGCTGGGCCTCGTCGGCGACGACCATGCCCCAGGGGTGACCGGCGAGCAGCTCCGCGCTGGTGCGCATCGTGCCGTACGTGGTGAGGACGAAGCCGCCGCCGGAGGCCGGCAGGGTGCGGTCGGAGCCGTGGAAGCGGCGTACGGGGACGCCGGGCGCGAACCGCGCGATCTCCCGCTGCCAGTTGCCGAGGAGAGATGCCGGGCAGACGACCAGGGTCGCCTCCCTGCGCGCTCTCCGCAGGTGCAGGGCGATGACGGTGACGGTCTTGCCGAGGCCCATGTCGTCGGCGAGGCAGCCGCCGAGGCCGAGCGAGGTCATCAGGTCCAGCCAGGCCAGGCCGCGCAGCTGGTAGTCGCGGAGGGTGGCGGCGAGGCCGTCGGGTGGGCTCACGGGGTCCGAGGCCGCGGTGAGCCGGTCCCGCAGGGCGGCGAGCGCCCCGGTCGGCACCGCCTCGACCGTCTCCCCCTCCACCTCTGCCGTACCCGTCAGCGCCACGGCCAGCGCGTCGACCGGCTCCAGCAGCCCCAACTCGCGCTTGCGCGCCTTGCGGACGAGGTCGGGGTCCACCACCACCCACCGGTCACGCAGACGCACGACGGGCCGGTGGGACTCGGCCAGCGCGTCCATCTCGCCCTCGGTCAGCGGGTCGCCGTCCAGGGCCAACTGCCAGTCGAATCTGAGCAGTTCCTCGCTGTCGAAGAACGGTGTGCCATCGGTCGCCGAGCCCGGCGCGGGGCGCACGACGGCGGCCGCGCTGAGCGACCGCGCGAGCTCCTTCGGCCAGTGCACTTCCACACCTGCCGCGTCCAGACGCGCGGCCCCGGGTCCCAGCAGCTCGTACAGCTCGTCCTCGGTGAGAGGAAGGACGTCCGGCACGTCCATCTCCAGCAGCCGGGTGAGCGGTGCCCAGACACGGGCCGCGCGGCGCAGGGCCAGCATCGCGTCGATCCGTGCCCGCGGCCCGAACAGCTCGTCCCCGCCATCGGCCCACAGCCGGGCCGCGTCCATGACGAGGGTCGGGTCGGCGAGGCTGTGCACCTGGACCAGGGCGGCCCCTGCGCTGCACTGGGCCCCGTCCTCCTCGGCCAGGTCGAAGAGCTCGAACGCGGAGAGGTCCAGGCGCAGCGACACCCGTACCCCGGCGTCCATCCCCGCGGCGGCCTCCGCCGCCCACTCACGCGCGCCGGGCAGGTGCTGCGCCGCGGCTGCGGCGAACGGCGCGCCCGCGGCATGCGCCGCGGCCGGTGTGCGCGGCAGCGTGTCGGCGACCGCGTCGAAGAACTGCCGCACCAGTGCCTCGGGCTCGGGCAGGGACAACGGCCGCACCCCCGGGACGGGGGTGGCATGCGCCTCGTACGGCATGGCGGCCGCGATGGCCCGCAGCTGGGCGATGTCGTCCGCGTCGAGCGGACCGGCCCGCCAGGCGTCGTGGTCGGTCGCGGTGAGGCCCGGCATGACACGGCCGCGCGCCACGAGGTGGAGCGCGTGCAGGGCGGCGGCACCCCAGCAGGCGGCGGCAGGGTGGGCGAGGGGGTCGTGGCGGGCCTGCATGAGCAACGGGGCCGCATCCGCGACGGAGAGCGTCCGCGCGGGGACGCTGCGGCTCCGGACCCCGTCGTCGGCCGCGTCGTTCGTGCCGCTGACGCGGCTGTCCACACCGTCCAGGCCCTCCACGCCGACGACGGTGAGCTCGCTGTCCGCGCCGGGGACTTCGGCGCCGTCCGGATCCCAGAAGGCGACCCGGCCGTCGCGGGGCAGGGCTCCCGGCACGAAGACTGCCGCGCAGCGCAGCAGCGGACGCGCCAGGTCAGGGGGCGTCTCGGTGGAGAGCGCAAGGTTCGGGGCCATGGGTCACCTCCTCCCGCAGGTCGGCAGCAACGTGCGAGTCACTGGATCCACGACCTTACGGGTGAGGTCTGACAATCGCGGCCGCTACCGCCCTGACCTGTGCATTCGACCCTACGTCGGCGGCCGTGGGGTGACCGGTCCGCAGCCGGCAACGCGCCCCGCCCCCACCGGAGCACCGTGCCTGCGCTCAGCCGGCAGGGGTGTGCGTCGTGGGCGGTGGGGCCTCGCTGCCGAACGGCTCCTCGGCCGGCGGAGCGCCGCGCTGCTCCTGGACCTGGCCGTCCGCCGGGCCGGACACGTCGGTCGGCTCCTCGGTCACACCGGGCACAGGGAGCCCGCCCGAGACGTCGGGGGCGGCGGAGCGGTCGGAGGCGTCAGAGCCGTCGGCGGCGCCCGGCCCGCTCGCCACGTCCGGTCGGACCGGCTCCGGCCCGGTGCCGCCTGCCGTCACCTCCGGCTGCGGCGCAGCGGCCGGGGCCGCAGCACCGGACTGCTGGGCCCGCTCCAGGAAGCGCAGCAGCTCCACGGGGAACGGCAGAACCAGCGTGGAGTTCTTCTCCGCCGCGACGGCGACCACGGTCTGGAGCAGTCGCAGCTGGAGGGCGGCGGGCTGCTTCGACATCTCCCCCGCGGCCTCGGCCAGCTTCTTCGACGCCTGGAGTTCGGCGTCCGCGTTGATGACCCGGGCCCTGCGCTCGCGGTCGGCCTCGGCCTGCCGCGCCATCGACCGCTTCATGGCCTCGGGCAGCGACACGTCCTTGATCTCCACGCGGTCGATCTGGACGCCCCACCCGACGGCCGGGCTGTCGATCATCAACTCGAGCCCTTGATTGAGCTTTTCGCGGTTGGAGAGCAGATCGTCGAGGTCGCTCTTGCCGATGATCGAACGCAGTGACGTCTGTGCCATCTGTGACACCGCGAAGCGGTAGTCCTCGACCTCGACGACGGCGTTGATCGCGTCGACGACCCGGAAGTAGACAACCGCGTCGACGCGCACGGTCACGTTGTCGCGGGTGATGCCTTCCTGAGCGGGTACGGGCATGGTCACGATCTGCATGTTCACCTTGTGCATCCGGTCGATCGCCGGAACGATCATGGTGAACCCCGGCGCCCGCACTTCCCTGCGCAGCCGCCCGAGCCGGAGGACCACTCCCCGCTCGTACTGCTTGACCACCTTGGCAGCCGCCATCGCATACGCAGCGCATCCGGTCAGGACCGCAACGCCGGCCACCACCAGCTCCTCGACCATGGGGACACCCCCTGCCGTCGGGCCGCAGATTGCATTACCACGGTATGACCGTTATGCCCCGAGGACGAGCCCTCATCCACGGCTGCCGGGCGACGGCCTGCGCAGCAGGGCGGCGACCAGTCGCGCCGTCCGGTCGCGGCGGACGCGCGCCACGATCGCGAGGAGGGCGAGGAGGATCACGGGGGTGATCGCGTACGCGCCGTCGAACACGGTGATCCGTGCGACGAAGGCCCCGATCATGAGGCCCCTCAGGGCTGGCGCGGACTCGTCGGCTTCGCCCCGCGTTCTCGGGCCGTCGCGTTGACACCTGTTCCCCGGGCGGGTGCACGCTGGAGGTGGAGATGCGACTGCCATGCGTACTGGGAATGAACCGATCACCGCACGAAGCCCTCTGCGTCTGCGGCTCTGGCTCGGCATCTGGGGCCTG
Source organism: Streptomyces sp. NPDC049597 (assembly GCF_040675505.1). Taxonomy (NCBI): domain Bacteria; kingdom Bacillati; phylum Actinomycetota; class Actinomycetes; order Kitasatosporales; family Streptomycetaceae; genus Streptomyces; species Streptomyces sp. NPDC049597. The sequence goes on along the minus strand of NZ_JBFAOY010000005.1, from coordinate 113,703 downwards.
ATCTGGACGGCCTCGGGCACCGCCGCGTTCGCCTGGGCGGGGCGTCCGGGCTGGGCCGCCGCGTGCGGCGCGCTGTTCCTGGTCGTCGCCGTGGACGTGGTGATGATCGTCCGGCACATCCGCCAGGGACCGCACTATCAGCCAGGGCGGGACGTTCCTCCCTACGAACCGGACCACGGCTGACGTACGGCGCCGACGGTGCCGCGGACAGGCGTCGGCGGTCGGGACCGACGGTCAGGAATCGCCGTCGAAGCGCGCGGCCCGGAGGTACTCGGGATTGGGGTCCAGTGCCGCCGCCAGACGGAAATGGCGCTTCGCCTGCTCGGGTCGTCCTGAGCGCTCGAAGGTGCGGGCCAGGGCGAAGTGGGCGAAGGCGTTGTCCGGCTCCCGCTCCAGTACGAGTTCGAATTCAAGCTCGGCGGGCCGCAGTTGCGCAGCGGCGAAGAACGCCCGTGCGCGCAGCAGCCGGGCGGCGGTGTTCTCCGGGTGGGCGGCGATCACCGAGTCGAGGAGCTTCACGGCGCCGCGCGGATCCCGCGCGGCCAGCAACTGCTCGGCCGCGCGATAGTCGATGACGTGCGTCTCCGGGTTGCTGTTGGGCACGCTGCGATCCTTCCCCTTGCTGTCCGCTTCCAACACCGCCTGAGACAGCGGTATTCCGGACAGCGGGCTGCCGGCGCCTACCCCTCGGCGGACGCCCTGCGGGTCAGTTCGTCCCACACCTTGCGGACCTGTGGTTCCAGCTCCTCGATCGGCCCGTCGTTCTCGATCACGAGGTCGGCGATCTCCCGTCGCTGTTCGCGGGTCGCCTGCGCCGCCATCCGCGCCCGCGCATCGGCCTCGCTCATACCCCGCAGCCGTACCAGCCGGTCGAGCTGTGTCTCGGGCGTCGCGTCCACGACGACGACCAGGTCGTACAACGAGGCCAGTCCGTTCTCGGTGAGCAGCGGTACGTCGTGGATCACCACGGCGTCCGGGCCTGCGGCGGCCTCGAGCTCACGGGAGCGTGCGCCGACCAGCGGGTGGACGATCGCGTTCAGGGTGGCGAGCCGCTCGGGGTCGTTGAAGACGATCGCCCCGAGCCTGGGCCGGTCCAGCGTGCCCTCGGGCGTCAGGATCTGCGCCCCGAAGGCGTCGACGACGGCGGCGAGCCCCTCGGTGCCCGGCTCGACCACCTCGCGTGCGATCTTGTCGGCGTCCACGAGCACCGCGCCGTACGAAGCGAGAAGCCGGGACACTTCGCTCTTCCCGGCGCCGATTCCACCGGTGAGGCCCACTTTCAGCATGCGCGCAGCCTACGCGAGCGTCGCGTGCCTGCCCCTCGGGCCCCCGGTTACGCATCCCCCTCCCGCTCGGCGAGGAACCGCTCGAATTCGCGGCCGATCTCGTCGGCGGAGGGCAGCTCGACAGGCTCGGCGACCAGGCTGCCCCTGGTCTCGGCACCGGCCATCGCGTCGTACTGGTGCTCAAGTCCCCGGACGAGTGCCACGAGCTCCTCGTCGCCCTCGCCGATCTGCCTCTCGATCTCCGTCTGGGTGCGGTGCGCCTCGGTCCGAAGCGAGTGCGCGACTCCGGGGAGCACCAGACCGGTCGCGGCGGTGATCGCCTCGAGGGCGGTCAGCGCGGCGTCCGGGTAGGCGGAGCGTGCGACGTAGTGCGGGACGTGGGCTGCGACCCCGAGCACGTCGTGGCCCGCCTCCATGAGGCGGTACTCGATGAGCGACTCGGCGCTGCCCGGCACCTGGGCCTCGTCGAAGGGGCTGCGGTGGCCCGGCATGAGGTCCGTGCGGTTGCCGTGCGGGGTGAGGCCGACGGGACGGGTGTGGGGAACGCCCATGGGGATGCCGTGGAAGTTGACGGAGAGGCGTACGCCGAGCCGTTCGACGATCTGCCCGACCGCCGCCGCGAAACGCTCCCACTCGACGTCCGGCTCGGGCCCGGACAGCAGGAGGAACGGGGCGCCCGTGGCGTCCTGGACGAGCCGCACCTCCAGGGAGGGCGTCTCGTATCCGCTCCAGCGGTCACGGCGGAAGGTCAGCAGCGGGCGGCGGGCGCGGTAGTCCACCAGCCTGTCGTGGTCGAACCGTGCCACCACCTGGTGGGGAAGCGATTCGAGCAGGCTGTCGACGATCTGCTCGCCGGTCTCACCCGCGTCGATGTAGCCGTCGAAGTGGTACAGCATGACCAGGCCGGCCGACTCCTGCGCGAGCGCCACGTCGACGACCGCGAGGCCCTTCGGCTCCCATTCGTACAAACCCTGCGGATCAAGCACGGTTACCGCTCCTCCTCGTGTCCGTGAGGAAGAACGCCTGCCGGTCTCCGGTCATTCCCGCTCCTCCTGTGAACGGTGCGCGGGGAGCGGTCAGTTCACAGCACGTCGAGGGCACCTCCCCCGCACTGGTCTCGTCCGAACCGACCGGTCCCGGAACGCGGTAAGGCCCGCCCCCCATGGGGAGCGGGCCTTACGTCAGCTGTTCAGCAGCGCGGGGTCAGAGCCTCAGCTCTGGCCGCCGGCCAGCTTCTCGCGCAGGGCGGCCAGCGCCTCGTCCGACGCCAGGGCGCCGGAGTTGTCGTCCGACTCCGAGGAGTACGAACCGCCGGTCGGCGCGGCGGCCGGAGCGGCGGCGCCACCCTCGGCAGCAGCGGCCTCGTCGGCCTCGCGGGACTTGATGACCTGAGCCTGGTGCTGCTCGAAGCGCTGCTGCGCCTCGGCGTACTGGGTCTCCCACGCCTCGCGCTGGGCCTCGTAGCCCGGCAGCCAGTCGTTGGTCTCCGGGTCGAAGCCCTCGGGGTAGATGTAGTTGCCCTGGTCGTCGTAGGACGCGGCCATGCCGTACAGGGTCGGGTCGAACTCGACCGAGGCCGGGTCGGCACCGAAGGACTCGTTGGCCTGCTTCAGCGAGAGGCTGATGCGACGACGCTCGAGGTCGATGTCGATGACCTTGACGAAGATCTCGTCGTTGACCTGGACGACCTGCTCCGGGATCTCCACGTGGCGCTCGGCCAGCTCGGAGATGTGGACCAGACCCTCGATGCCCTCGTCGACGCGGACGAACGCACCGAACGGAACGAGCTTGGTGACCTTACCCGGGACGACCTGACCGATCTGGTGGGTCCGGGCGAACTGCTGCCACGGGTCCTCCTGCGTCGCCTTCAGCGACAGGGAGACGCGCTCGCGGTCCATGTCCACGTCGAGAACCTCGACGGTGACCTCCTGGCCGACCTCGACGACCTCGGACGGGTGGTCGATGTGCTTCCAGGACAGCTCGGAGACGTGGACGAGACCGTCGACGCCGCCCAGGTCCACGAAGGCACCGAAGTTGACGATCGAGGAGACGACGCCGGAGCGGACCTGGCCCTTCTGCAGGGTGGTGAGGAAGGTCTGGCGAACCTCGGACTGGGTCTGCTCGAGCCAGGCACGGCGGGACAGGACCACGTTGTTGCGGTTCTTGTCCAGCTCGATGATCTTGGCCTCGAGCTCCTTGCCCACGTAGGGCTGGAGGTCGCGGACACGACGCATCTCGACGAGGGAGGCCGGCAGGAAGCCACGGAGGCCGATGTCGAGGATGAGACCACCCTTGACGACCTCGATGACGGTACCGGTGACGATGCCGTCCTCTTCCTTGATCTTCTCGATGGTGCCCCAGGCACGCTCGTACTGGGCGCGCTTCTTCGAGAGGATCAGGCGGCCTTCCTTGTCCTCCTTCTGGAGAACCAGGGCCTCGATCTCGTCACCGACCTTGACGACCTCGTTCGGGTCGACGTCGTGCTTGATCGAGAGCTCGCGGCTCGGGATGACACCTTCGGTCTTGTAACCGATGTCGAGCAGGACCTCGTCCCGGTCGACCTTCACGATGACGCCGTCGACGATGTCGCCGTCGTTGAAGTACTTGATCGTCTCGTCGATCGCGGCGAGGAAGGCTTCCTCGTTACCGATGTCGTTGACCGCAACCTGCGGGGTGGTGGCGGTGGTCTCGGTGCTGCTCGTCATGTGGGAAAGGGCTCCGGTACGGACATTGAAGTCGTAGGTACTGCTACGCCGAGAGCCCGTATCGCAGCTGCAGAAGACCGGACAGCCTAGGAAGCGCCGACCAGGATTCCGGAGGCGCCTCGTGAACCGAGGGGACATACATACAGATGCGAGCGCGGCCTGCTCCGTCTGAGGCGCGCAGGCCCGCAGCGCAACTTGTAGCATACGGGGGCAGCCGGACACGGTCAATGCGCGAAGCCGCACACCCGGGGCGGAACGCCGCATACCCGGCACAACTAATGTTTGCCGAGGCCACCATGGCCTCGTTCGAGCCCTCCGACGGCGCGATACGCAAACTACAACGACGGTGACGATGAGCCAAGAATTCGAACCGGAAGCCACCCGCCGTGACGCCGGGGACGCGGAGAGCAGCCGGGCAAACCGTGGCTGGTGGGACCGGAACGCCGACGAGTACCAGCAGGACCACGGCGCCTTCCTGGGCGACGACCGCTTCGTCTGGGGGCCCGAGGGACTCGACGAGGCTCAGGCGGGGCTGCTCGGGCCCGCCGGGTCGCTGGAGGGACTCGACGTCCTGGAGATCGGGGCGGGCGCGGCGCAGTGCTCTCGCTGGCTGGCCGCTCAGGGCGCGCGGCCCGTGGCCGTGGACCTCTCCCACCGCCAGCTGCAGCACGCGCTGCGCATCGGAGGGGACGTCCCGCTCGTGCAGGCGGACGCGGGGACGCTCCCCTTCCGGGGCGGCTCGTTCGACCTGGCCTGTTCCGCCTACGGCGCGGTGCCGTTCGTGGCCGACCCGGTACGGGTCTTCCGCGAGGTCAGGCGGGTGCTGCGGCCCGGCGGCCGCTGGGTCTTCTCGGTGACGCACCCGATCCGTTGGGCCTTTCCCGACGAGCCCGGGCCCGAGGGGCTCTCGGTGGCCGCCTCGTACTTCGACCGCACCCCGTACGTCGAGCAGGACGAGGAGGGCCGCGCCGTCTACGTCGAGCACCACCGCACGCTCGGCGACCGGGTGCGTGACGTGGTCGCGGGCGGCTTCCGGCTCGTGGACCTGGTCGAGCCGGAGTGGCCGGCGTGGAACAGCCAGGAATGGGGCGGCTGGTCGCCCCTGCGGGGGAACCTGATCCCGGGAACCGCGATCTTCGTCTGCGAGAGGAACGAGGCGGAGGCCCCGCGGGCTGAGGGCTGAGGGCCGAGGGAGCCGCTGAGCGGCCGGTCACGGCGGTGGTGGGCGCACGGCGGAGCGAGTGATGCGGCTGTGGCCGGCCGACAGCGGCTGCCCCGGTCCGGGGTCGCGGCTCGGGACAGCCGACAGCGGCTGCACCGGTCCGGGGTCGCGGCGGCGTGCCGGTCGGCGGCAGCCGCTGCCGACCGGGCCGCCCGCCCACCGACCCGCGCTTGTCATACGAACGCACACGTGGCGCTGCCTGTGGACGACCCGGAACGGCGCGCGGCGGTCCGTACGAGACTGATGGCGTGATCCGAACCGAAGCTCTCGACCGCCTTCCCGTCCGCCATGCCGTGCCCGAGCTGCTGACCGCGCTCGACGACCGTGGCGTGGCCGTCCTGCACGCCCCGCCGGGCACCGGCAAGACGACGCTCGTGCCGCTGGCGCTCGCCGGGTTCATAGGGGGCGGCCCGCGGCGCCGGGTGCTGGTCGCCGAGCCGCGCAGGATGGCCGTACGGGCCGCGGCGCGCCGTATGGCGTGGCTGCTGGGGCAGGAGCTCGGCGACGGCGTCGGGTTCTCGGTCCGCGGTGAGCGGAGGACCGGCCCCCCCACGCGGATCGAGGTGGTCACCACGGGCGTGCTGCTCCAGCGGTTGCAGCGCGACCCGGAACTGCCGGGCGTCGACGTGGTCCTGCTCGACGAGTGCCACGAGCGGCATCTGGACGCGGACACCGCGCTCGCCTTCCTGGTCGACGTGCGGGCGACGCTGCGCCCGGAGCTGCGTCTGATCGCGGCGTCGGCGACGAGCGACGCGGAGGCGTGGTCCGAGCTGCTGGCCCGGCTCGACGGTTCTCAGCCCGCGCCTGTCGTCCGCAGCGAGGGTCAGGGACACGGGGCGGAGGTCCACTTCGCGCCCCCGCCCGCCGGTGTGCGCCCGGCGCACGGCACGTGGGTCGATCCGCAGCTGCTTCGCCATGTGGCGGCCACCGTGCGGCAGGCGCTCGACCGTCACGAGGGGGACGTCCTCTGCTTCCTGCCGGGCACGGGCGAGATCGCGCGCACGGCCGCGATGCTCGACGGAGTGGGCGCCGAGGTCCTTCAGCTGCACGGACGGGCGCCGGCGGCTGTGCAGGAAGCGGTGCTGCGCGGGGGCGACCGGCGGCGCGTGGTGCTGGCGACTTCGGTCGCCGAGTCCAGCCTGACCGTGCCAGGGGTGCGGATCGTCGTCGACTCGGGCCTGGCCCGGGAGCCGCGGGTCGATCACGCACGGGGACTGGGCTCGTTGGCGACGGTGCCTGTGTCCGCGGCGGGGGCGACGCAGCGGCTCGGCCGGGCGGGCCGGGAGGCGTTCGGCACGGTGTACCGCTGCTGGTCGGAAGCGGACGACGTCCGGCGACCGCGCCACCCCTCCCCCGAGATCAAGATCGCCGACCTCGCGTCCTTCGCGCTCCGGGCGGCCTGTTGGGGCGACCCTGACGCGGGCGGTCTCGCCCTGCTGGACGCGCCTCCCGCAGGCGCGATGGCCGCGGCGCGGTCGGTCCTGCAGGCCATCGGCGCCGTGGACCACAGCGGCCGGGCGACGGAGCGCGGGATACGCATGGCACGGCTCGGCCTCCATCCCCGGCTGGCGCGCGCCCTGCTCGACGGTGCGCCGGAGGTCGGAGCGCGGCGCGCGGCGGAGATCGTGGCGGTGCTGAGCGAGGAGCCGCCGCGCGAGTACGGCGACGATCTCGCGGCGGTGTGGCGTACGGCGCGGCGCGGCGGCGACGCCTACGGCGCACGCTGGCGGGCAGAGGCGGACCGGCTGCTGTCGTCGTTGCCGGCGGCGGACCGCCAGGAGCCGGGGAAAGCGGCCGAAGGGGCCGTCGGCCGGGCGGGCGAGAGGTGGGCGGCGGTGCGGGCCTCCGACGGCCTCGGCACGGCCGGAGGCGGTCCTGCCGACGGAGGCCGCGCCGGAGCCGCGGCCATGGGGCAGGACGCCGCCGCGGGGCTCGTCGCGGCGCTCGCCTTCCCGGAGCGGGTGGCGAAGGCGCGGAGTGAGCGGTCGTTCCTCATGGTCTCCGGCACCGCGGCCGAGGTCGGCGAGGCCTCGGGCCTGCAGCAGGCGCCGTGGCTGGCCGTCGCGGTCGCCGACCGGCCCGCGCACGCGGCCTCCGCGCGGGTGCGGCTGGCGGCGGTCGTCGACGAGGAGGCGGCGCGTGCGGCAGCTTCCCATCTGCTGTCGCAGCAGGAGGAGGTGCACTGGGAGGACGGGGACGTCGTCGCCCGGCGAGTGGAGCGTCTGGGGGCGGTGGAGCTGTCCGTACGGCCGCTGGCGGACGCCGATCCGGGCCTCGTGCGCCAGGCGCTGCTGGACGGACTGAGCGGTGAAGGGCCGGCCCTGCTGCACTGGACCCGCGAGGCGCACGGGCTGCGGGACCGGCTCGCCTTCCTGCACCGCGTGCTGGGCGCGCCGTGGCCCGACGTCTCGGATGCCGCACTGGTGGAACGGGCCGGGGACTGGCTGGAGCCCGAGTTGTCCCGCGCCGCGCGGCGGGCGGACCTCGGCCGCATCCGGGCCGGTGAGGCCCTGCAGCGGCTGCTGCCGTGGGCGACGGGGGACGCGGCGCGGCTGGAGGAGCTGGCACCGGAGCGGATCGAAGTGCCGAGCGGGTCACGGATACGGGTCGAGTACGGCGGGGATCAGCCGGTGCTGGCAGTGAAGCTCCAGGAATTGTTCGGTCTGCGGGAGACGCCGAAGGTCGCGGGTGTGCCCGTGGTGGTGCACCTGCTGTCCCCCGCGGGGCGGCCTGCCGCGGTCACGGCGGACCTGGCCTCGTTCTGGCGGGACGGGTACCGCTCCGTGCGGGCGGAGCTGCGGGGGCGCTATCCCCGGCATCCGTGGCCCGAGGACCCGGCGACGGCCGAGCCCACCCGGCACACGAAGGCCCGGGCGGCGCGCTCGTCGCCCGGGACGGGAATGTGACGCAGGACCGGGCCGGGCGCGGGCCGCCGCTCAGGCCGAGCGGGCGGCCGTGGGCAGGTCGGACGGCCGGAGCGGGTCAGGTGGTGCGGGTGGGTGTCGCGTCCGCTGTCGTGGTCGCCGGCGCGGGGCCGTGCGGCCGGCGGCCCCGGGCCTCGAGGATCAGGGCCAGTGTCAGCAGGCCGGCCCCCAGGGTGAGAAGACCCCACGGAAGCCAGGAGGTCATCAGGAGCACGAGCCGTCGCTGGGAGCTCACGAGCTCGACTGTGTGGTCGATGTAGTCCTCGCGCATCTTCACGTGGCCGGCGAAGGCGGTGACCTTCTCCCGGCCGCCGAGGAGGGTGCCGCCTCGCAGTTCCTCCCTGTGGACCTCCTCGCCGTTGACGGGTGCGCCCGTGACCGGGTCCACCCAGAACATGCGCTTGGTGGTGTACCAGCGGGTGGTGCCGGTCTGCTTCTCCAGGGTGGTGGCTTCCACGCCGGGGATGGGCATCTTCTTGGGGTAGGGCACCTTGGTCCACGGGACGGTCTGCTCGAAGTAGTAGACCTCGAGGCCGCGGAAGGTACGGGTCCCCTCGTAGTGGATGGGGGCGGAGGTCCGGGCCTGGGCGTCGAAGTACGTGTAGTCCCGTTTCTCGGTGAGGAAGGGCCATTTGAACTCGATGCCCTCGCGTCGCACCGCGTCGCCGTCGACGGACTCGCCCGTGGCATGGACGGGTTCCTGGCTGTGGGCGTCGAAGATGTAGCGCTCGGGTATCTGGGAGACCATCTTGCCGTCGGGTCCCTGCACGTAGGAGAGCGAGTCCCAGACCACCACGTCGCGGCCGGCGCTGTGTTCGATCCTCTCGGACTCCTCCACGTTGCCCTTGAGGGTCTGGACGATGGTGACCTTCTCGACCTCCTTGGCCGTGAGGGTGCCGTAGTCGAGGAGGGTCGCCGGCTTCGCCTCGAGCACCATCTCCTGGTACTGCCCGGCGGGGATCTTGACGAGCCGGGGAAAGGCGTACCAGCGCAGCAGGGGGGCGAGGGCGGCGAAGAAGACGGCGAGGGCGAGGAGTGCGAGTCCGGCTCTGCGGCGCATGACCGTCTCCCTACTTCTTGGGGCCGGGGACGGTGGTCAGCAGCGGCTTGGGCGAGGTCTCACCGGCGGGTGCGCCGAGCGCCGTCACGGCGAGGACCAGGGCGAACGCGGCGGCCAGTCCGATGGCGGCGGCGGCGAGGGCGCGCATGCTCGGCCTCCCGGGGCGATCCGGTCTGATGCGTCGTCAGGGAGGGGGCACCGTAGCAACGCGGCCGTGAGATGAGAACAGCCGGTGACAGGAGAACGGGAGGAACACATGCGAGCGCCCCTCTGCCCGAGCGGGCGGAGGGGCGGGGCGGCGACGACCGTCGGGGTCAGCCGGTGGGCGTCGGGGACGGGGAGGGAGACGACGCGGCCGGCGCGACGACCTGCAGTTCGATGTCGAGGGAGCCGCCGCCGGGACTGGTGAGACGCAGGCGGTAGGTGCCCTGATTGACGTCCGCGTAGATCTTCGGGAGCGTCAGCAGCCCGTCGGCGTCGGCCTTCAGGCCGGTGAGAGTGCGAAGGGGGTTGCCCTGGGCGTCCTTGAAGTAGGGGCCCTTGTCGTTCTCGGCCGGGTCGTCGGCGGACCTGATCATGGTGGCGGTCATCTCGACGCCGGCGGCCGCCACGCCCCGGCAGGTGGCCTTGACCTGGATGGCGTGCGCGAACTCGGCGCCAGTCTCGGCCGTCTGGGCCTCGCTGCCGGTCCTCACGATCGTGTCCGCGACCCGCTCGGTCACGGTGGCGATGAAGTCGCGGGGAGCCAGGTCACGTCCCTCGACCGTGGCACGGACGGTGAACGTGCCGGTCTTCTCGCCCGCGCGCAACGCGGGAGCGGTGACCGTGCCGTCCGCGGCGGTGAGCAGGACGACGCTGGTCCCGCCGTCCGGGAACCGGGTGTCGGTGTCACCGATGACGGAGAACCGCACGGCCTCCCGTGCCACGGCCTCGCCCCGGGAGTTCTCCACCCGGACCTTGGCGCGCGCGGTGAAGTCCTGACCGGCTGTCGCCGTCATCCGCCCGGTGCCGGCGTCCTCGATGCGGGAGACGGGCGCGGGGGTGGGGGACGGCGTCGGCGTCGGCGTGGGCGTGCCGCCCGAGCCCCCGCCGGGCGTGCCGGGTCCGGGGGACGGCGTCGTCCCGGGCTTCGAGGGGTTCGGTGTGGGAGCCGGCTTGGGCTGCGGCCTCGGCGTCGGGCTGGGCAGCGGGCCGGCGCTGTCTGGTCCGTCGCCCACGGGCAGCACTCCGGTGCCGTCCGGGACCTCGTGGGTGCCGCGCTTGTAGTACTCGAACCACGACATCACCGTGCGCAGGTACTCCCGCGAGTGGTTGTAGCCGAGGATCGCCTTGTCCAGGTCGTCCTGCACCGTCAGGTCCCGGCCGCCGTGGCACAGGTAGCGGCCGGCGGCGAGCGCGGCGTCGTAGATGTTGTTGGGGTCCTTGCGGCCGTCGCCGTTCGCGTCCTGGCCCCAGGTGGCCCAGGTGGAGGGAATGAACTGCATGGGGCCGACGGCACGGTCGTGCACGGTGTCGCCGTCGAAGGCTCCGTCGTCGGTGTCGGAGATGTTCGCGAAACCGACGCCGTTCAGCACCGGACCCAGAATCGGGGTGAGCGTCGTACCGTTCGCGTCCACCCGCCCGCCGCGCGCCTGACCGGACTCCACCTTGCCGATGGCCGCCAGCAGCTGCCACGGAAGACGGCAGGCGGGATCCGTCTCGGCGAGGGTCTTCTCCGCCCGCTTGTAGGCGGCGAGGACGGTCGCGGGAATGCCGGCCTCACCCGGGCCGGTCACCACCGGGTCGCCCGAAGTTCCCGGAGCGTCAGGGGAGTTCAGGGGAGGCAGGTCCGTGTAGTACGGGGAGTTGCCGGTCACCGGCGTCCCGGGCGGAGGGGTGGCGTCGGACGCCTCCTGGCTTCCGCCCGACGTGGCGGGCGCGACGCCCGGCGCCTGGGAGGCGGAGAGGGCGGCCACCGCGGCCGCGGCGACGGCTGTTGTCGTGGCCCCCCTGCGCAGTCGGCGGCCGAATTGCGCTGCCATACGTCTGGTCCCTCCCCGTCGGCGGCTGCTCGCGCTCCCCCGCGCGAAGTCTCCCGTGACCCTAGTGCAACTCCGGGCGCCGTAAAACCGTCACCTGACCGGTATTCACCAGTTCGACACGTAGGGGTGTTCCGCGCCCCGGATCCGGTGTGCGCCAAGGCGACGCAAGGAACATAATGGGCGGCATTGATCAACAGCGGTCATCACAGGGGACTGACACCATGCCGTTCACCTTGAGCCACGCCGCGGCGGTGCTGCCGGGCATTCGGACGGACGGGACGGCGCGCGGACCGCTGTTCGCATCGGCGCTCGTCCTGGGGTGCCTCGCGCCCGACATGACGTACTTCGCGGCGAGTTTCGTACCGGGCGCGATGATGTACGGGGGCATGACGCACCGGCCCATGGGGGTGCTCACGTTCGACGTCGCCGTCACCGCGGTGCTGCTCGCGGCCTGGCTGCTGGTGCGCGATCCGCTGATCGCGCTCCTGCCGGACAGCCGGCGGACCAGAGTGCACACGGTGCTGCGGGGCCGCGCCTGGGGCGACCGGCCTCCGCTCATCTCCGCGTTCTGGTTCTACGTCTCGGCAGTCATCGGCGCCACGACGCATGCGGTGTGGGACGCCTTCACCCACTACGACCGGTGGGGCGTGCGGTTGGTGCCCGAGCTGAGCGAGGTGGTCGCCGGGTACCCGCTCTACACGTACGCGCAGTACGGGAGTTCGGCCCTGGGGTTTGTCGCGCTGACGTGGTTCCTGGTGTCGGCCCTGCGCCGCGCGGAGCCGGCGCTGCCGCCCGGCCGGGAACTGCCGCGTCTCGGCCGCCACGAGCGCCGCATCGCCGGGGCGGTGCTGGGAATGTGCGTGTTCGCGGGAATCGTGCACCGCTGTATGCGCTGGTACGCGCACTGGGGCCGCGACGGGACACCCTTCGACCTGATCCCCACGGTGTGCTTCGGCGCGGGAGCGGGGCTTGCGGCGGGCCTGCTGCTCTACGGGGCGGCGATCCGCGTCCGCACCCGCGGGTGAGCCACCGCCCCGGGACCCGAAGGCCCCGGGGCGGCACCGGAGAGCTCAGTGGGCGGCGGACTCCCAGTCCGGGCCGACGCCCACCGAGACGTCCAGCGGCGCCCGCAGGGACACCGCCGAGGCCATCTCCCGGCGGACCAGCTCCTCGACCTGCTCCCGCTCGCCCGGCGAGACCTCCAGCACGATTTCGTCGTGGACCTGGAGCAGCAGGCGGGAACTCAGCTTCGCCTCCGTCAGCGCGCGGTCCACGTTGAGCATGGCCACCTTGACGATGTCCGCCGCCGTGCCCTGGATCGGCGCGTTCAGCGCCATCCGCTCGGCCGCCTCCCGGCGCTGCCTGTTGTCGCTGTTCAGGTCGGGCAGATAGCGGCGGCGGCCCAGCATCGTGGCCGTGTACCCCGTCGCCCGGGCCTCGTCCACGACGCGGCGCAGGTAGTCGCGGACCCCGCCGAACCGCTCGAAGTAGGTGTCCATCAGGACACGCGCCTCGGCCGGCTCGATGTTCAGCTGCTGGGAGAGGCCGAACGCCGAGAGACCGTAGGCGAGCCCGTACGACATGGCCTTGATCTTGCGGCGCATCTCCGCGTCGACGGCGGACCGCTCCACCGCGAAGACCTGGGAGGCGACCGTGGTGTGCAGGTCCTCGCCGGAGGTGAACGCCTCGATGAGGCCCTCGTCCTCCGACAGGTGTGCCATCACCCGCAGCTCGATCTGGCTGTAGTCGGCGGTCATCAGGGACTCGAAGCCCTCGCCGACCACGAAACCGCGGCGGATCGCGCGGCCCTCGTCCGTCCGCACCGGCACGTTCTGCAGGTTCGGATCGGTGGACGACAGGCGGCCCGTCGCGGCGACGGTCTGGCTGAAGGTGGTGTGGATGCGACCGTCGGAGGCGATGGTCTTGATCAGACCCTCGACCGTGGACCGCAGCCGGGCCTGCTCGCGGTGGCGCAGCATGATGACCGGCAGTTCGTGGTCGGTCTGCGCGGCGAGCCAGGCCAGCGCGTCCGCGTCGGTGGTGTAACCGGTCTTGGTCTTCTTGGTCTTGGGCAGATTCAGTTCGCCGAAGAAGACCTCCTGGAGCTGCTTGGGCGAGCCGAGGTTGAACTCGTGGCCCACCGCGGCGTGCGCCTCCTTCACCGCCTGCTGCACGGCGCCGGCGAACTGCTGCTCCAGCGCCTCCAGGTGGGCGCGGTCGGCGGCGATGCCGTGCCGCTCCATCCGCGCGAGCAGCAGGGAGGTGGGCAGCTCCACGTCGTGGAGCAGGCCGGCCGCTCCGACCTCCGTCAGCTTCGCGCCGAACGCCTCACCCAGATCGAGAACCGCCCTGGCCTGCGCCATCAGTGCGTCGGCCTCGGCCTGCTCGTCGGCGCCGAAGGCCAGCTGCCCGTCGGCAGCGGCGGGCGCGAGCTCACGGTGCAGGTACTCGACCGACAGGGCGTCCAGTGCGAAGGACCGGCGCCCGGGCTTGACGAGATACGCGGCGAGCGCGGTGTCCATCGTGACGCCGGCGAGCTCCCAGCCGTGCTCCGGGAAGACCCGCAGGGCCTCCTTCGCGTTGTGCATGACCTTGGGGCGGGAGGTGTCGGCGAGCCACGCGGTGAGCGCCTTCTCGTCGGACTCGTCCAGCTGCGTGGTGTCGAACCAGGCCGCCTTGCCCCCGGCGGCGGCCAGGGCGACCTCGCTGACGCTGCCGACGCCCAGCGCCCAGCTGTGGACGGTGGCCACGCCGAGCGGCTGATGACCGTGCTGGTCCAGCCAGTACGCCAGCTCGCCCGTGCCCAGCACGCTGCCGTCGAGCTCCACCCCGGCGGCGGGGGCGGGGGCCTCCTCCGCCTCGGCACCCGGGTCCACGGCGAGCAGCCGCTCGCGCAGGCTCGGGTTGCGGATCTCCAGGACCTCCAGGAAACCCTTGAGCGCGGTGCGGTCGTAGGGAGCGCGCTCCAGGTCGGCGACGGACTTCGGCAGCTCCACGTCGCGCACCAGCTCGGTGAGGTGGCGGTTGAGCTTGACCGACTCCAGGTGGTCGCGCAGCGCCTGGCCGACCTTGCCCTTGACCTCGTCGGCGCGCTCGACCAGCTCGGCGAACGAGCCGAACTGGTTGATCCACTTCGTGGCCGTCTTCTCGCCGACGCCGGGGATGCCGGGCAGGTTGTCCGACGGGTCGCCGCGCAGGGCGGCGAAGTCGGGGTACTGCTGGGGGGTGAGGCCGTACTTCTCCTCGACCTTGGCGGGCGTGAACCGGGTCAGCTCGGAGACGCCCTTGGTCGGGTACAGCACGGTGGTGTGCTCGCTGACCAGCTGGAACGAGTCCCGGTCACCGGTGACGATCAGCACCTCGAAGCCCGCGGCCTCGGCCTGGGTGGCCAGGGTGGCGATGACGTCGTCCGCCTCGAAGCCCTCGACGGCGAAGCGCACCGCGTTCATCGTGTCGAGCAGCTCGCCGATCAGCTCGACCTGCCCCTTGAACTCGTCCGGGGTCGTCGAGCGGTTCGCCTTGTACTCGGGGAAGTCCGCCGAGCGCCAGGTCTTGCGGGACACGTCGAAGGCCACGGCGAAGTGCGTGGGTGCCTCGTCGCGCAGCGTGTTCGCCAGCATCGAGGCGAAGCCGTAGATCGCGTTCGTCGTCTGGCCGCTCGCGGTCGTGAAATTCTCCGCGGGCAGCGCGAAGAACGCCCGGTACGCCAGGGAGTGCCCGTCCATGAGGAGCAGGCGCGGTCGGTTGTCTGCCGTCTTCTTCGATGCTGTCTCAGCCACGGACCCGATCCTGCCACGGACCACTGACATTCCCGACCCGCGGCCGTGGGCACCGGGTCCGCCGGGGTATGGGCCGATGTCGGTGGTACGTGAAAGGATCGCAGCCGTACAGCAGCAGGAGACGACGCTCGAAGGAGAGCGCGATGGCCAGCAAGCCGCCCGCAGGTGACCCGGTCCAGGACGCGCCCGAGGTCGCGGCGCCCCAGCACGCGGCGGCGGGCCTGCCCGCCATCGGGCACACCCTGCGCATCGCCCGGCAGCAGATGGGTGTGCGGCGCACGGCGCAGACGCTGCTGCAGGTCAATCAGAAGGACGGTTTCGACTGCCCCGGCTGCGCGTGGCCCGAGGGCGACAAGCGCCACGTCGCCGAGTTCTGCGAGAACGGGGCGAAGGCCGTCGCCGAGGAGGCGACGCTGCGCCGGGTGACGCCGGACTTCTTCGCCGCGCACACGCTCGCCGATCTCGCGAGCCGCAGTGGTTACTGGCTGGGCCAGCAGGGCCGTATCACCCAGCCCATGTATCTGCCCGAGGGCGCCGACCGGTACGAGGCAGTGACCTGGGAGCGGGCCTTCGCGATCATCGCCGAGGAGCTGGGCGCGCTGTCGTCCCCGGACGAGGCGCTCTTCTACACCTCGGGGCGCACGAGCAACGAGGCGGCGTTCCTGCTGCAGCTGTTCGCCCGCGAATTCGGCACGAACAACCTGCCCGACTGTTCGAACATGTGCCACGAGTCGTCCGGCTCCGCGCTGACCGAGACGATAGGCATCGGCAAGGGCAGCGTCTCGCTGGAGGACCTGCACCAGGCCGATCTGATCGTCGTGGCCGGTCAGAACCCCGGTACGAACCATCCCCGGATGCTCTCCGCCCTGGAGAAGGCCAAGGGCTCGGGCGCGAGGATCATCTCGGTGAACCCGCTGCCCGAGGCGGGCCTGGAGCGGTTCAAGAACCCGCAGACCCCGCGCGGCATGGTCAAGGGCGTCCCCCTGACCGACCTGTTCCTGCAGATCCGCATCGGCGGTGACCAGGCGCTCTTCCGGCTGCTCAACAAGCTGGTCCTGGAGACGGAGGGCGCGGTCGACGAGGAGTTCGTCCGCGAACACACCCAGGGGTACGAGGAGTTCACCGCCGCCGCGCGGGCGGCGGACTGGGCGGAGACCCTCGCCGCGACCGGCCTGGGGCGCGAGGAGATCGAGCGTGCGCTCGCGATGGTGCTGGAGTCGAAGCGCGTCATCGTGTGCTGGGCGATGGGTCTGACCCAGCACAAGCACTCCGTGGCGACCATCCGCGAGGTGGTCAACTTCCTTCTGCTGCGGGGCAACATCGGCCGTCCGGGCGCGGGCGTGTGCCCGGTACGCGGTCATTCGAACGTGCAGGGCGACCGCACGATGGGCATCTTCGAGCGCCCCTCGGAGCAGTTCCTGGACGCGCTGGAGAGGGAGTTCGGTTTCGCGCCGCCGCGCCACCACGGGCTGGACGTCGTCCGCTCGATCGAGGCGCTGCGGGACGGCCGGGCCAAGGTGTTCTTCGCCATGGGCGGCAACTTCGTGGGGGCGACCCCGGACACCGACGTCACCGAGGCGGCGATGCGCCGGGCGCGGCTGACCGTGCACGTGTCGACGAAGCTGAACCGCTCGCACGCCGTCACCGGGCGGCGGGCGCTGATCCTGCCGACACTGGGCCGCACCGACAGGGACGTCCAGGCAGGCGGCCGTCAGGTGGTCACGGTCGAGGACTCGATGGGCATGGTCCACGCCTCGCGCGGGAATCTGCCGCCGGCGAGCCCGCATCTGCTCTCCGAGCCGGCGATCGTCGCCCGGATGGCGCGCGCGGTGCTGGGGCCGGCGTCGACGACGCCCTGGGAGGAGTTCGAGAAGGACTACGGGACGATCCGCGACCGGATCGCCCGGGTCGTTCCCGGCTTCGAGGACTTCAACGAGAAGATCGCCCGGCCGGGCGGTTTCACCCTCCCGCACGGCCCGCGCGACGAGCGCCGCTTCCCGACGGCGACGGGCAAGGCGAACTTCACCGCGGCTCCCGTGGAGTACCCCGAGGTGCCCGAGGGCCGGCTGCTGCTGCAGACCCTGCGCTCGCACGACCAGTACAACACCACCATCTACGGCCTCGACGACCGCTACCGCGGCATCAAGGGCGGACGCCGCGTGGTGCTCGTCCACCCCGAGGACGCGCGGGAGCGGGGACTGGCGGACGGTTCGTACGCCGATCTGGTCGGCGAGTGGAAGGACGGCGTGGAGCGCCGGGCCCGCGGATTCCGGGTGGTCCACTACCCGACGGCGCGCGGTTGCGCCGCCGCGTACTACCCGGAGACGAACGTGCTGGTGCCGCTGGACTCCACGGCGGACACCAGCAACACCCCCGCCAGCAAGTCCGTGATCGTGCGTCTGGAACAATCTCCGTCCGCCTAAGCGTTTGCTCAGGCAGTCAGGAAAGCCGTACGACGATCGGAGCCGGCCCATGGGCGAGCAGACCACCGTGAAGTTCCCGCAAGAGGTCATCGACGAGTACGCGGAGCTCGGCATCGACCTGCCCGCGCTCTTCTCCGCCGGGAGCCTGGGCAACCGCATGGGCGTGCAGATCGTCGAGGCGTCGGCCGAGCGGGTCGTCGGCACGATGCCCGTGGAGGGAAACACCCAGCCGTACGGCCTCCTGCACGGCGGCGCCTCCGCCGTGCTGGCGGAGACCCTGGGGTCGGTGGGCTCGATGCTGCACGGCGGCTCCTCCAAGATCGCCGTGGGCGTCGACCTCAACTGCACGCACCACCGCGGGGTGCGCTCCGGCCAGGTCACGGGTGTGGCGACGCCGGTGCACCGCGGGCGTTCGACGGCCACGTACGAGATCGTGATCACGGACGAGCAGGACAAGCGGGTGTGCACGGCGCGGCTGACCTGCCTCCTGCGCGACACCCAGGGCTGAACCGCCCGGCGACGTCCAGGGCTGAACCGCCCGGCGACACCCAGGGCTGAACCGCCTGGCGACGTCCAGGGCCGGTCGCACCGGCACGAGAGGCGGCCGCCGGCCCGGGCCGCCGCCCTCCCCGTCCCGCCGCCCGGCGGGCACCGCACAGCGCCGGTGCCCGCCTGCGCCGCTTTACGGCCCAAGGTCATGCTTTGCGGACGCATCGGCTTTCCGGACCGTTGTGTCACCGATGGTGACGGCTTAGCGTTTGCCCATGGGCATGAAGCCGCGCAGGCCGACCACGTACACCGCCTGCGCCCTCCTGTTCTCACTGGCAGCGGCCGCCTGTTCGACCGCCCCCTCCTCCGGCCCCCCGCGGAGCTCAACTCCCGCACCACGGACCAGCTCTCCCGCCCAGATATGCGCAAGTCTCGTCTCGTACTGGGCAAAAGAGACGCTCAAGGGCGGCAAATGGGCCGGAATCGACTGGGAGCAGAAGGGGCTCTCCAATGATCAGTACGCCCTCCACGAAAAAATCGTCGCCGCGGCCCGCACCGAGGAAAGGCACCAAGGGCGACGGAAGGCGCTGGAGCTGATCGACCGCCAGGCGGAGCGGTACTGCGCCGAGCAGAACGGAGCGACGGGCAGTTCCGAGAACTGGCGAGCGCCGAGGTGAGCCCCGCGCCGCATTACATGATGAAGCGTCCGGAATTCGGACGGTGGCTGATTACTGAGCGCTGCGATGTCCGGCCGGTTCACGCCCCCGACACGCCGCGGCAACATGATCAACATCCGCATGACCGTCACTGTGAGTAACGAAGATCGTGTCCGGAATTCGGTTTCCCCCTCACGCACCTCCACGACCCCGTTCTCCCGGTAACCCGAGCAAAGTCCCCACGAGTGTCAGCACCAAGAACTATCGAAGCCCCTTAGCGGAACTGCAGATTCTCACCATGTGGGCATTCCGTGCCGTATCCAAAAGCCCGATCTGTCCATACTCCCCCCACACATCTTTGGCCTTGGCATAACAAGAGCGTCACATCCTGAGTTCCCGTCTCCCGGGCCCCCCCACCTCCGCCTAGAGTCACCGCCAGTCACCGCGCCGAAGGGCGCGCCTTCAGAAGGCCGTGGATCCCCCAGTACGGCCCGGCGACGAAACGGCACCTCAGCAGAGGGGGCCGCGCCAGGGAAAGGATTAATCGTGCGACACCGTTCCTTGCTCATCCTCACCACCGTGGTCACCACGGGAGCGCTCACCCTCTCCGCCTGCGGCTCGCGCGACGACAGCAAGGGTGGCGGCAACGAGAGCGGCGGCAAGACCACCGTCGTCATCGGTGTGGATGCGCCGCTCACCGGCTCCCTGTCGGCGCTCGGTCAGGGCATCAAGAACTCCGTGGACCTCGCGGCCAAGACCGCCAACAAGAACAACGAGGTCCCGGGCGTCGAGTTCAAGATCGAGGCCCTCGACGACCAGGCCGTCCCGGCCTCCGGTCAGGCCAACGCCACCAAACTGGTCGGCAACAAGGACGTCCTCGGCGTCGTGGGCCCGCTGAACTCCGGCGTGTCCCAGTCGATGCAGGGTGTGTTCAACTCCGCGAACCTGACCCAGGTCTCCCCGGCCAACACCAACCCGGCGCTGAGCCAGGGCGACAACTGGGGCAAGGGCGAGAAGAAGCGGCCGTTCGCCACCTACTTCCGTACCGCCACCACGGACGTCATCCAGGGCAAGTTCGCCGCCCAGTACCTGTACAACGACGCCAAGAAGAAGAAGGTCTTCGTCGTCGACGACAAGCAGACCTACGGCGCCGGCCTGGCCGCCATCTTCTCCGAGGAGTTCAAGCGCCTCGGCGGCACCATCGCGGGCACCGACCACGTCACGGTGAAGGAGACCGACTTCTCCTCCACCGCCGACAAGGTCAAGGCCTCCGGCGCCGACTCCGTCTACTTCGGCGGCCAGTACCCCGAGGGCGGTCTGCTCTCCGACCAGGTCAAGAAGGCCGGAGCCAAGATCCCGACCATGGGTGGCGACGGCATCTACGACCCGGCGTTCATCGCGGCCTCCGGCACGGCGAACGACGGCGACCTCGCGACCTCCGTGGGCTTCCCGGTCGAGAAGCTCCCGACGGCCAAGAAGTTCATCGAGGACTACAACGCCGGCGGCTACAAGGACCCGTACGCGGCCTACGGCGGCTACTCCTACGACGCCGCGTGGAGCATCATCCAGGCGGTCAAGGCCGTCGTCGCGGCCAACGACGGCAAGGTGCCGGCGGACGCCCGCAAGCAGGTCACCGAGGCCATGTCCAAGGTCTCGTTCGACGGTGTGACCGGCAAGGTCTCGTTCGACGAGTTCGGCGACACCACCAACAAGCAGCTCACCGTCTACTCGGTCAAGGGCGGCAAGTGGACCGACGTCAAGTCCGCGACCTTCGAGGACTGACCGAGTACTGCCCCCCGGGCGGACCGGCAGCGCGCCGCTCCGCCAGCCCCCCACCGAATTGAACACAGCCGCGCGAGGGCGCAAACAGCGCCCTCGCGCGGACTCATATCCGACACGCTCATCGGAGGCCCTGCGGTGAACGAACTGCCGCAACAGCTGGCCAACGGCCTTGCCCTCGGCGCCCTTTATGGTCTGATCGCCATCGGGTACACCATGGTCTACGGCATCGTCCAGCTCATCAACTTCGCCCACGGCGAGATCTTCATGATCGGGGGCTTCGGCGCCCTCACCACCTACATCTGGCTCCCCAGCGGAACGAGCCTGCTGGTGGCGATACCGCTCATGATCATCGGCGGCGCCCTAGCCTCCGTCGCCGTCGCCACGGCCGCGGAGCGCTTCGCCTACCGGCCGCTCCGCAACGCCCCACGGCTCGCCCCCCTCATCACCGCGATCGGCCTGTCGATCGCGCTCCAGCAGCTGATCTGGGGCTTCTACCCGGACGCCAAGGAAGCCCGCAGCTTCCCGGAGTTCACCGGGGAATCCTTCAAGATCTTCGACAACCTCGCCATCCAGCGCGCCGACGCCTTCGTGCTGGTCCTCGCGCCGCTGTGCATGCTCGGCCTCGGCCTCTTCGTCTCCAAGAGCCGCAGCGGACGCGCCATGCAGGCCACCGCCCAGGACCCCGACACGGCGAAGCTGATGGGCATCAACACCGACCGCATCATCGTGATGGCGTTCGCCATCGGCGCCGCGTTCGCCGCGGTGGCGGCGGTCGCCTACGGCCTCGACCGGGGCCAGATCAACTTCGAGATGGGCTTCATCCTCGGTCTCAAGGCGTTCACCGCCGCCGTCCTCGGCGGCATCGGCAACATCTACGGCGCCATGGTGGGCGGCGTGGTGCTCGGCCTCGCCGAGGCGCTGTCGATCGCCTACATCGAGGAAATCCCCGGCATGCAGCAGCTCGGCGGTGGCGCCTGGTCCAACGTCTGGGCTTTCGTACTCCTCATCGTCGTGCTCCTCGTCAGGCCCCAGGGTCTGCTCGGTGAGCGCGTCGCGGATCGGGCGTGAGAGCGATGACCACGAACACCACCACTGAGACGACCCCGGTCATCCCTCTGTCCGCGCCCGTCGCACGCGCGGTCACTGTTGCCGGCGCGGTTGCCACCATCGCCTCCACCTTTCTGGCGTGGACCTGGACCGCCGAGTTCCCCGGCGATCTCACCGTCACTGGATACCCCGGGGGCCTGCAGGTACTGACGCTCGTCAGCGGAATCCTCGCCCTGCTGTTCACCGTCGCCGGTTACGGCGTACGGGGCCTCGGCTGGCTCAATCCGTCGGGTAGCAACAACTCCGTCGCGTTCCTCGCCATCGGCTCACTGGTCACCACCTGGTACACCGTGATCGCGATCGCCGTCGAACTCGGAGGCGTCGTCAACCTGGAACCGGGCGGATATGTCGCCGCGGTCGCCACTCTGATCATGCTCGCCGGCGCGCTTGGCCTTCCGCTCGACCGACGCACCAAGCAGTCGCTCCGCCCGCTGCGCCGACGGACCGTGATCCTCCTCGTCCTCCTCGGCGTCGGGGTCTTGGCCTTGATCTACCAGGTCTACCGCTGGCTGAGGCTGGGCAAGATCGACCGCCCGCTGTCCAAGGCCAAGGAGCTGCCCTCCTGGGCCGAGATCCTGGTCATCGTCGCCGCGTTCGCGGTCGGGCTGTACGTCATCACCTACGGCATCGACACCGAGTACGCCGAGCTCTTCACCGGCTACCTGATCACCGTCGGGTTCGCCGTCGCCGCGCTCTTCAAGGCCGGTCTCGTCGCCCGGCTCTCGGCGATCACGGCCAAGTACCGCCAGGTCACGGTGATCGCCGCCTTCGTCGCCGCCGCGGCCTTCCCCTTCACCCAGAGCACCGACCAGTACACGCTCGTCGCGGTCAACATCCTCATCTTCGCGACCGTGGCGCTCGGACTGAACGTCGTCGTCGGCCTCGCCGGCCTGCTCGACCTCGGATACGTCGCCTTCCTCGGCGTGGGCGCCTACACCGCCGCCCTCGTCTCCGGATCCACGGCCTCCGCCTTCGACGTGCACTTCCCCTTCTGGGCGGCCGTCCTCACCGGCGCCGTCGTGTCGCTGATCTTCGGTGTCGTCATCGGTGCCCCGACCCTGCGGCTGCGCGGCGACTACCTCGCCATCGTGACGCTCGGATTCGGTGAGATCTTCCGCATCGTCATGCTGAACCTCGACGGCACCTCCGGCCCGCAGATCACCAACGGCCCCAACGGCATCCCGAACATCCCGGACCTGGAGTTCTTCGGGTTCAACTTCGGGGAGGCCCACACCGTGTTCGGGTTCGAACTCGGCGCCTACGCCAACTACTACCTGCTGATGCTGCTGGCGACGGTCCTCGTGGTCCTCGTCTTCCGCCGTGCCGGCAGCTCCCGCATCGGCCGTGCCTGGGTCGCCATCCGCGAGGACGAGACCGCCGCCACCGCCATGGGCATCAACGGCTTCCGCGTCAAGCTCATCGCCTTCGCGCTCGGCGCCACGCTCGCCGGCCTCGCCGGCACCGTGCAGGCACACGTCCAGCACACCGTGGTCCCCGAGATGTACCAGTTCGCCGGCCCCGTGCCGCCGAACTCGGCCTTCCTGCTGGCCGCCGTCATCCTCGGCGGCATGGGCACCATCAGCGGACCGCTGCTGGGCGCCACGCTGCTCTACATGATCCCGGCCAAGCTGCAGTTCCTCCAGGACTACCAGCTCCTCGGCTTCGGCATCGCCCTCATCCTGCTGATGCGCTTCCGCCCGGAGGGCCTCATCGCCAACCGGCGCGCCCAGCTCGAGTACCACGAGACCGATCAACTCGACGTCCCGGACAAGGGACTCCCCGACTCCGGCGTCGGCGTCGCCAAGGCGGGGGCGTGAAAGACATGACGACCACCAACACCACCACCACGACGCAGACGGTCCTCGAGGCCAGCGGTGTCACCATGCGCTTCGGCGGCCTCACCGCCGTCAAGTCCGTGGACCTGACCGTCCGTTCGGGCGAGATCGTCGGACTCATCGGCCCCAACGGCGCCGGCAAGACGACGTTCTTCAACTGCCTGACCGGCCTGTACATCCCGACCGAGGGCACGGTCTCCTACAAGGGCACCGTCCTGCCGCCCAAGCCGCACCTGGTCACCAAGGCGGGCATCGCCCGTACCTTCCAGAACATCCGGCTGTTCGCCAACATGACCGTCCTGGAGAACGTCCTGGTCGGCCGGCACACCCGGACCAAGGAGGGTCTCTGGTCCGCCCTCCTGCGCGGACCGGGCTTCAAGAAGGCGGAGGCCGCGTCCCACGCGCGGGCCATGGAGCTCCTGGAGTTCATCGGCCTGGAGCACAAGGCCGACCACCTCGCCCGCAACCTGCCCTACGGCGAGCAGCGCAAGCTGGAGATCGCCCGCGCGCTCGCGAGCGACCCCGGTCTGCTGCTCCTCGACGAGCCCACCGCGGGAATGAACCCCCAGGAGACCCGGGCGGCCGAGGAACTCATCTTCGCCATCCGGGACATGGGCATCGCCGTGCTCGTCATCGAGCACGACATGCGCTTCATCTTCAACCTCTGCGACCGCGTCGCGTGTCTCGTCCAGGGCGAGAAGCTCATCGAGGGCACGCCGGCCGTCGTCCAGGGCGACGAGCGCGTCGTGGCGGCGTACCTCGGTACGCCGTTCGAGGGCGAGCCCGGTGAGGCGGAAGCGGCCGAGGTCGCCGCCGCCGAGGCGGAGGCCAGGCCGGCGGCTGACGCCGCCGCGGCCGATGCGCAGGACGACCCGGAGCCCGCGTCGGACGAACCCGGCACGGACGACACCGCGCCGGACGCGTCCGCCGACGACACGTCCGCCGACGGCGGCGACTCCCCCACCGCTCCCGCGGACGACGAAACACGCACCACCGGCAAGGAAGGAGAGGCGAAGTGACCGCACTCCTCGAAGTCGAGGACCTGAGGGTCGCCTACGGCAAGATCGAGGCCGTCAAGGGCATCTCCTTCTCCGTCGAGACCGGCCAGGTCGTCACTCTCATCGGCACCAACGGCGCCGGCAAGACCACGACCCTGCGCACGCTGTCCGGACTGCTCAAGCCGTCCGGAGGAAAGATCATGTTCGACGGGAAGCCGCTCAGCGGCATCCCCGCGCACAAGATCGTGTCGCTGGGCCTGGCCCACTCCCCCGAGGGGCGGCACATCTTCCCCCGCCTCACCATCGCCGAGAACCTCCACCTCGGAGCGTTCCTGCGGAGCGACAAGGAGGGGATCGAGAGGGACATCCAGCGTGCCTACGATCTCTTCCCGATCCTCGGCGAGCGCCGCAAGCAGGCGGCGGGGACGCTGTCCGGCGGTGAGCAGCAGATGCTCGCCATGGGACGCGCGCTGATGTCGCAGCCCAAGCTGCTCATGCTCGACGAGCCCTCCATGGGCCTCTCCCCGATCATGATGCAGAAGATCATGGCGACCATCTCGGAGCTGAAGGCCCAGGGCACGACGATCCTCCTCGTCGAGCAGAACGCCCAGGCCGCGCTGTCCCTGGCCGACCGGGCCTACGTGATGGAGGTCGGCAAGGTCGTGCTGTCCGGCACCGGTCAGGATCTGCTCCACGACGAGTCGGTACGCAAGGCCTACCTCGGCGAGGACTGACCCCCGGCAGACGGAAGGGCCCGCACCCCGAAGGGGGTGCGGGCCCTTCCCGCGTCCGCGGGCTACTGCCCCTTGGCCGCCTTCTTCTCCTCGGCGTCCTCGATGACCGCCTCCGCGACCTGCTGCATCGACAGGCGCCGGTCCATCGACGTCTTCTGGATCCAGCGGAACGCGGCGGGCTCCGTCAGCCCGTACTGCGTCTGCAGGATGCTCTTGGCCCGGTCGACCAGCTTGCGTGTCTCCAGGCGCTGGGAGAGGTCGGCGACCTCCTTCTCCAGGGCCTTCAGCTCCGTGAAACGGGAGACAGCCATCTCGATCGCCGGCACGACGTCGCTCTTGCTGAACGGCTTGACGAGGTACGCCATGGCACCGGCGTCGCGCGCCCGCTCGACGAGGTCGCGCTGCGAGAAGGCGGTGAGCATCAGGACCGGCGCGATGGACTCCTCCGCGATCTTCTCGGCCGCCGAGATCCCGTCGAGGACCGGCATCTTCACATCGAGGATCACGAGATCCGGGCGGTGCTCCCGGGCCAGCTCGACGGCTCGCTGGCCGTCGCCGGCCTCGCCGACGACCGCGTACCCCTCTTCCTCGAGCATCTCTTTGAGGTCGAGCCGGATGAGGGCCTCGTCCTCGGCGATGACGACGCGGGTCGTCAGCGGCGGTACGTGCGACTTGTCGTCGTCATCGGCGATCGGCTGGGGCGACTCGGGGGCGGTCACGGGACTCCTCGTTCCAAGGCAGGGTGCTCCCCATGAGCCTACCCAGCTCCTGTATGGTTGGGGCACGAAGGGTTTGCGTAATCCTTTATTTCCAAGGGCGCCCCGGTAGCCCAGCGGTAGAGGCAATGGTCTCAAACACCATCCAGCGTCGGTTCGAATCCGACCCGGGGTACTTTCCCTCATATTCCAAGGTCGCAACACGAGGCCCCTCCCCGGAGGGGCCTTCTCCGTCTCGTCACGCCGCGCTGTCGCCGATGTGGTGCACGCGGACCAGGTTCGTCGAGCCCGGGACGCCCGGCGGGGAGCCGGCCGTGATGACCACGATGTCCCCCTTCTGGCAGCGGCCGATCCTCAGCAGCTCCTCGTCCACCTGCGTCACCATCGCGTCGGTCGACTCCACGTGCGGGCCGAGGAACGTCTCCACGCCCCATGTGAGGGTGAGTTGCGAGCGCGTGGAGGGGTCCGGGGTGAACGCGAGGAGCGGGATCGGGGAGCGGTAGCGCGACAGGCGGCGGACCGTGTCGCCGGACTGGGTGAAGGCGACGAGGAACTTGGCGCCGAGGAAGTCGCCCATCTCGGCGGCCGCGCGGGCGACGGCGCCGCCCTGGGTGCGGGGCTTGTTGCGTTCGGTCAGGGGCGACAGGCCCGTGGCGAGGACGTCCTGCTCGGCCGCCTCGACGATCCGGCTCATGGTCCTGACCGTCTCGACGGGGTACTTGCCGACGCTGGTCTCGCCCGAGAGCATCACGGCGTCGGTGCCGTCCATGACGGCGTTGGCGACGTCGGAGGCCTCGGCGCGGGTGGGACGGCTGTTGTCGATCATCGAGTCGAGCATCTGGGTGGCGACGATGACCGGCTTGGCGTTGCGCTTGGCGAGCTTGACGGCCCTCTTCTGGACGATGGGCACCTGCTCCAGCGGCATTTCGACGCCGAGGTCGCCGCGGGCGACCATGATGCCGTCGAAGGCGGCGACGATGTCGTCGATGTTCTCCACGGCCTGGGGCTTCTCGACCTTGGCGATGACCGGGATGCGCCGGCCCTCCTCCGCCATGACGCGGTGGACGTCGTCGATGTCGCGGCCGCTGCGGACGAAGGAGAGGGCGATGACGTCCGCGCCGATGCGCAGGGCCCAGCGCAGGTCCTCGACGTCCTTCTCGGAGAGCGCGGGGACGGAGACGGCGACCCCGGGGAGGTTGAGCCCCTTGTGGTCGGAGACCATGCCGCCTTCGGCGACGACGGTGTGCACGCGGGGGCCGTCGATCCCGGTGACCTCGAGGGCGACCTTGCCGTCGTCGACGAGGATGCGCTCGCCGCGCGTGACGTCCGCGGCCAGTCCTTTGTAGGTGGTTCCGCAGATGTGGCGGTCGCCCTCTACGTCCTCGACGGTGATCGTGAATTCGTCGCCGCGTTCCAGCAGTACGGGGCCTTCCCGGAAACGTCCGAGACGGATCTTCGGACCTTGAAGGTCGGCGAGGACTCCCACGCTGCGGCAGGTCTCGTCGGAGGCCTTTCGTACATGTGCGTAACGTTCTTCGTGGTCCGCGTAGGTGCCGTGACTGAGGTTGAAGCGGGCGACGTCCATTCCGGCTTCGACCAGTGCCTTGATCTGGTCGTACGTGTCGGTGGCGGGCCCCAGGGTACAGACGATCTTTGCTCGGCGCATGGTCCGAGCCTATGACTTACCGACCGGTAGAGAATTGGCCGGGCATGACTGTTCAACAACCTTTGCGTGAAGCCTTGTTGACAAGCGTTGAATTGTGCACAGGGGTGCTCCGATGAGCGCTCGCCACTTCATGAAAACGCGCTCGTCTAGAACTGCGGCGGGGTCATGGTGAAACGCGCGTTCACCTGTGCGATCACCGTCTGGCGCTGCGGTTCGAGATCCAGCGCGGGCGCCATTTCGGTCTCGGCCGACGCGAATGCCGCCCGCATTCCGCCGGGCGCGGCCGGCATGCCGTACGGCGCGGGGTTCTCCGCGCCGATGTCGGCGAGTTCCACCAGGGCGGAGAGCCGGCTGCCGAGCGCCTCTGCGTACTCGCGGGCGCGTCGCACCGCGTCCCGTACCGCCTCGCGGCGGGCCTCGCCGTGGGCGGGCGAGTCGGGGCGCAGCGACCACCAGGGGCCGCTGACCCGGGTGAGCTCCAGATCGGCGAGGCGGGTGGTGAGTTCGCCGAGGGCGGTGAAGTCGGTGAGCGTGGCGGTGATGTACACGCCGCCGAGATAGGCGCGGACCTTCTCGCCGCGGCCGTGCTGGGTGAGTTCGGGGCTGATGGAGAAGGCGCCGGTGGCCAGTTTCTCGACGGCGTCGCCGTAGGACTTGATCAGTTCGAGCACGGCGTTGTTGCGCCGGGTCAGGTCCTCCAGGGCGGCGCGCCGGTCCTTGCCGCGGGCGCTGACCTGGACGCCGATCCTGGCGATCTCGGGGTCGAACTCGAGCCTGGCCTCGCCGCGCACGGCGACCCTCGGCGCCTCGGGTGTGCCGTACGGGACTGCGCTGTCGCCGGTCATGGGGTCCTCCTCACTGTTGTGGTCGAACCCTTTCGCACGGGGCGGTCCTGCGCCAGAATCTACGCGCGTTGTGCACATGATCGAGGGAGACGAAATGCCGCTGAACCGTAGGACGTTCCTGGAGCGGTCGGCCGCCGCCGGGGCCGGTGTGGCGATCGCCGGCAGCGCCGCGGCACCCGCCGCGGCCGACGAGCCGGAAGGTGGGTACGGCCACGGACGTCCGCCGAAGCGGTACTCGTTCACCGTCATGGGGACGACGGACCTGCACGGCAATGTCTTCAACTGGGACTACTTCACCGACAAGGAGTTCGACGACAAGGCGCGCAACGACGTGGGCCTGGCGAAGATCTCGACGCTGGTCAACCGCGTCCGCGAGGAGAGGGGGCGCCGCAACACGCTCCTGATAGACGCCGGCGACACCATTCAGGGCACCCAGTTGTCGTACTACTACGCCAAGGTCGACCCGATCACCGCCGAGAGCGGCCCGGTGCACCCGATGGCGCAGGCGATGAACGCCATCGGCTACGACGCCGCGGCGCTCGGCAACCACGAGTTCAACTACGGCATCCCGGTGCTGCGGAAGTTCGAGGAGCAGTGCGACTTCCCCCTGCTGGGTGCGAACGCGCTGGACGCGAAGACGCTGCGTCCGGCGTTCCCGCCGTACAGCATGCACCGGCTGCGCACCCCGCACGGCCGTGACGTGCGTGTCGCGGTCCTCGGGCTCACCAACCCCGGCATCGCGATCTGGGACAAGCAGAACGTGAGCGGGAAGATGGTCTTCCCCGGCCTGGAGGAGCAGGCGGCGAAGTGGGTGCCGAAGCTCCGGTCGATGGGCGCCGACGTCGTCGTCGTCTCCGCGCACTCGGGCTCCAGCGGCACCTCCTCGTACGGTGACCAGCTGCCGTACATCGAGAACGCGGCGGGTCTGGTCGCCGAGCAGGTGCCGGGCATCGACGCGATCCTGGTCGGTCACGCGCACACGGAGATAGCCGAGCACTTCGTCGCCAACAAGGAGACCGGCAAGCAGGTCGTGCTCTCGGAGCCGCTGAAGTGGGGCCAGCGGCTCACCCTGTTCGACTTCGACCTGGTGTGGGAGAAGGGCCGCTGGACCGTCGAGAAGGTGGGCGCGCAGGTCCTGAACTCGAACACGGTCGACGAGGACGAGGAGATCACCCGGCTGCTCGGTGACGAGCACAAGAAGGTGGTCGCGTACGTCAACCAGGTCATCGGCACGTCCACCGTCGCGATGTCGACGGCCCAGGCGCCCTGGAAGGACGAGCCGATCATCGACCTGATCAACCAGGTGCAGGCCGAGACGGTGAAGGCGGCCCTGGCGGGCGGCGAGTGGGCGGCGCTGCCGGTGCTGTCGCAGGCGTCGTGCTTCTCCCGTACGGCCGCCATCCCGGCCGGGGACGTGACGATCCGGGACGCGGCCGGGCTCTACCCGTTCGAGAACACCCTCGAGGCCAGGTTGATGACGGGTGCGCAGCTGAAGGAGTATCTGGAGTTCTCCGCGCGCTACTACGTGCAGACCCCTGCGGGTGCTCCGGTCGACACGTCGAAGCTGACGAACGCGGGCGGCACGCCGGACTACAACTACGACGCCCTCTCGGGCGTGACGTACGAGATCGACATCGCGAAGCCGGCCGGCTCGCGGATCGTGAACCTGTCCTTCGAGGGCCGTCCGATCGACCCGGCGGCCCGATTCGTCCTGGCCGTCAACAACTACCGGGCGAGCGGCGGCGGCAACTTCCCGCACATCGCCCGCGCCCAGCAGCTGTGGGCGAACTCCGAAGAGATCAGGAACACGATCATCTCCTGGGTGCAGGCGAAGGGCACGGTCGACCCGGCGTCGTTCGCCTCGGTGGGCTGGAGGCTGACGCGGGACGGCGCGCCGGTCTTCTAGCCGCTTCCACACGGGAGGGGAGCCGCGAGGCGCTCAGCGTCCCTGGAACACGGCAGTCGGCTGCGGCTGCTGGCCGGGGATGCCGGGCGCCTCGCGCAGTTCGAGGCCGAAGCTGGTGAAGGCGGTGCGGCGGGGCAGGGGGTAGGGCTCCTTGCCGGTGAGCGAGTTGAGGATGGACGCGCTCCGCCAGGCGGCGAGGCCGAGGTCGGGGGCGCCGACGCCGTGGGTGTGGCGCTCGGCGTTCTGCACGTAGACCGTTCCCGTGACGGAGGGGTCGAGCTTCATCCGGTACTGCTCGTCGACGACGGGGCGGCCGGCGCTGTCGCGGCGCATGTACCGGTCGAGACCGGCGAGCAGCCGGTCCAGCGGCCGTTCGCGGTAGCCGGTGGCAAGGACGACGGCGTCGGTGGTGAGCCGGGAGCGGGTGCCCTGCTGGACGTGCTCCAGATGCAGTTCGATCCTCGTGGCGGCGACCCGGCCGGCGGTGCGGACGGCGACACCGGGCGTCAGGACGGTGTCGGGCCAGCCGCCGTGCAGGGTGCGGCGGTAGAGCTCCTCGTGGACGGCGGCGATGGTGTCGGCGTCGATGCCCTTGTGGAGCTGCCACTGGCGCGGGACGAGGTCGTTGCGGACCTGCTCGGGCAGGGCGTGGAAGTAGCGCGTGTAGTCGGGCGTGAAGTGTTCCAGACCGAGCCTGGAGTACTCCATGGGCGCGAACGCCTCGGTGCGGGCCAGCCAGTGGATCCTCTCGGCACCGGCGGGCCTGGCGCGCAGCAGGTCGAGGAAGACCTCGGCCCCGGACTGGCCCGAGCCGATGACGGTGACGTGCTCGGCGGCGATCAGCGCGTCGCGGTGGTCGAGGTAGTCGGCGGAGTGGATGACGGGCACACCCGGCGCGTCGGCGAGGGGCCGCAGCGGTTCGGGGACGTACGGCTCGGTGCCGATGCCGAGCGCGACGGCACGCGTGTACGCGCGGCCGAGGGCCTCGGCCTCGCCGTCGGCGTCGAGCTGGGTGAAGTCCACCTCGAACAGGCCGCGTCGGGGGTTCCAGCGGACGGCGTCGACCTGGTGGCCGAAGTGGAGTCCGGGCAGGCTGTCGCCGACCCAGCGGCAGTACGCGTCGTACTCGGCGCGCTGGATGTGGAACTTCTCGGCGAAGTAGAACGGGAAGAGCCGCTCGCGTGTGCGCAGGTAGCTGAGGAACGACCAGGGGCTCGCCGGGTCGGCGAGCGTGACCAGGTCGGCGAGGAACGGGACCTGGAGCGTGGCGCCCTCGATGAGCAGGCCGGGGTGCCAGTGGAAGGCGGGCCGCTGCTCGTAGAAGGCGGTGGCGAGGCCGCCGGGTACGCCGTGGGCGAGCGCGGCGAGGGAGAGGTTGAAGGGGCCGATGCCGACGCCCACGAGGTCGTGCGGGCGGTCGAGGGCGGCCGCCGCCGTGGCGGCCTCGGGAGCGGGCGTGACGGTCATCGGGGGGTGCTGCCTTCCACGAGTGCGAGCAGGGCGTGCAGGTGGGCGGGGGTGGCGTGCGGGTTGAGCAGGGTCGCCTTGAGCCAGACGCGGCCGTCGGCGCGGGCCCGGCCGAGGACGGCGCGGCCGCCGGCGAGGAGGGTGCGGCGGATCCCGGCGGTCTGCTCGTCGGTGGCGCCGACGGGGCGGAACAGGACGGTCGACAGGGTGGGCCGCTCGTACAGCTCCAGACCGGGATGTTTCTCGACCAGGTCGGCGAGGTCCTGCGCGGCGGCGCAGACCCGGTCCACGAGTGCGCCGAGCCCGGTGCGCCCGAGGGCCCTGAGAGTGACGGCGATCTTGAGGACGTCGGGGCGCCGGGTGGTGCGCGGGGAGCGGCCGAGGAGATCGGGCAGGCCGGCGTCCGTGTCGTCCTCGGCGTTGAGGTACTCGGCGGTGTGTGCGAGGGGGGCGAGGCGGGCCGTGTCGGACACCGCGACGAGTCCGGCCGCGACGGGCTGCCAGCCGAGTTTGTGCAGGTCGAGGGTGACGGAGTGGGCGCGGTCCAGGCCCGCGAGGAGAGGACGCAGGGTCCGGCTGAACAGCAGGGGCCCGCCGTAGGCCGCGTCGACGTGCAGCTCGGCGCGGTGGCGTGCCGTCACGTCGGCGATCTCCGGGAGCGGGTCGATGCGGCCGGTGTCGGTGGTGCCCGCGGTGGCGACGACCAGGACGGGACCGGGCAGCTCGGTGAGGGCGGCGTCCAGGGCGGCGGTGTCGTGGACGGGGACGGTGAGCGGGCCGGGCAGGCCCAGCAGCCAGGCGGCGCGGCGCACGGAGTGGTGCGTGGAGTCGGCGCAGACGACCCGGACCGGCCTGCTGTGGCGTTCGCGGGCGAGGAGGAGGGCGAGCTGGTTGGACTCGGTGCCGCCGGTGGTGACGAGGGCGTCGGGGGCGGGGGCGTGCGGGTAGACCTCGGCGGCGAGGGCCCGGGTGACGGCGCTCTCCAGCGCGGAGGCGGCCGGTGCCTGGTCCCAGGAGTCCATCGACGGGTTGAGCGCGCAGGCCGCGAGGTCGGCGGCGACGGCGAGCGCGAGGGGCGGGGTGTGGAGGTGGGCCGCGCACAGGGGGTCGGCGGGGTCGGCCGAACCGCGGGCGACGGCGCGGACGAGGGCGTGGAGGGCCTCTTCGGGGCCCCGGCCCTGGTCGGGGAGGGCGTCTTGGAGCGCGTCGCGGACGTGCTCGGCGACGGCGTCCGGACCGCCGCCGGGCAGCGGCCCGCCGCGCGCCTCGGCGCCCTCCCGGAGGGCGGCGAGCACGACGCCGACCAGCGGCCGCAGGGCGTCGGGTCCGGCGGGCCCGCCGGCGAGGGGCGGGAGCGGCGGGGTGGGCATGCGGGGTCCTTCGCGGCGGATCGGGGCGGGTGGGGGCGCGTACTGCCCTTGGGGTCAACGATCCGAAGCGGAAGGGGTATTGGGTGGGGCGGAGGCGGGCGGCGGGGGGCGCCTGCGGGGGGCTGTTCCCCCGCCCGGCCTCCCCCTACGGCCCGGTGTCCATGGGCGGCACCCCCGTCCCGAACCCGGGGGCTCCGCCCCGGACCCCATGGCTCTGCGCCGTGGCGTGCGCGGGTGCTCCGGGGCTCCGCCTCGGACCGGTACCGCGCTTCGCGCGGTGTCCTCGCACGCCCCTACGGCCCGGCGGTCGCGGCTCCGCCCCGGACCCGTCCGCGCTTCGCGCGGTGCTCGCACGCCCCTACGGCACGGCGGCCGTGGCGGCCTCCCGGGCCGGGGACAGGCCCCCGCCCCCGACACCCTCCGCGCTCCGAACCCCGTCCTCACGCCCCCCTACAGCCCGGCGGCCGTCGCGGCCCCCGGACCGGGGACAAGACCCCCGCCCCCGACACCCTCCGCGCTCCGAACCCGTCCTCGCGCTTACGGCCCGGTGACCATGGGCGGCACCCCGCCCGTGGCCAGGGGCAGACCCAGACCTCCGAACCGCGCCACGCGCCGTGCCCGCGCACTCCACCGGCACCCGGCGGCCAATGGACCGCACCCCACCCCGAACCGAGGACGAGCCCCCGAACCTCGCTGCGCGCCGCGCCTTCAACGGGTCCCGTGCGCGGCGGTCGAGCAGAGCTCGTGGCGTGGGAGTCATGGGCCCGGGCGCACCCGGGCCGCCCGTTATGCGCCGCGGATGCGGAGGGCTCGCTTCAGGTCGTCGAGCTGGTCCACCAGCTTGCGGCGGAGCGCCGGGATCGGGGACGCCTCGCGCAGGCAGGCCTCGCCCAGGGCCAGCGCCTCCGCGTCCACCGCGTGGAGCGGGAAGGCGTACCGGCCCGCGGCCTCCGCGATCGCCGGGCCCCGGCGGGCCGCGAGGGCCACCGCGTCGGGGTAGTAGCGGGGGACGTACTCCCTTACGAGTGCGGCCTGTTCGGGCTGCCAGAAGCCCTGGGCCGTCGCTGTGAACAGATAGTTCGACAGGTCGTCCGACGTGAACAGCCGGGACCAGGCCGCCGCCTTCGCCTCCGCCGTCGGCAGGGCCGCGTGGCAGCGGGCCGCACCCTCCTGGCCCGTCGCGCTCGGGTCGCGGTCCAGTTCGGCCGCGATCTCCTTCTCGCCGACCGCGCCGAGGACGGCGAGGCGGGTGAGGATGCGCCAGCGCAGCTCGGGGTCGAGTTCGGGGCCGCCGGGGACGCTGCCGTCGGCGAGCCACTCCTGGATCGACGCGGGCTGGGACGCGGCGTCGATGAAGTGGCGCACGGCGGTCAGGCGCAGGCCGGGGTCGCTGCCGTCCTCGGTGTGGCGCAGCAGGGCCCGGCAGGTGTCGGTGAGCGTGGCGAGCGCGGCGGGGCGCTGCTCCGCGGGCAGGTAGCAGTCGGCGATCTGCCCGGCGGCGAAGGCCAGCACGCCCTGGACGACGGCGAGGTCGGTCTCCCGGGGGAGGTGGGCGCGGGCGGCCTCCAGGTAGGCGGTGGGCGCCAGTTCGCCGTCGCGGACCATGTCGCGTGCCGCGTTCCACACGACGGCGCGGGTGAGCGGGTCGGGGATGCCGGAGAGGGAGCGGAGCGCGGTGGCCCAGGACGCGGTGTCGAGGCGGACCTTGGCGTAGGCGGTGTCGCCGTCGTTGAGGACGACGAGCGAGGGCCGGCGCCCGGGGCGGACGTCGTGCTCGGTGAGCGGTACGTCCACGTCGAAGCGGTCCCGCAGGACCAGGCGGCCCGGCTCGATCGGGTCGGAGTCGAAGGCGCCGACGGTGATGCGGTGGGGGCGGCTGCCGTCGCGGTCGATGCCGAGCGTCCAGCCGCCCGTGGTCTCGGTGACGGACGGGGTGAGCGTGTCGACGCCGGTGGTCCGCAGCCACACGTCGGCCCAGGCGTGCACGTCCCGGTCGGTGGCCTGCGCGAGGGAGTCGATGAAGTCGGCGAGGGTGGCGTTGCCGAACCTGTGCCGCTTGAAGTGGATGTTGATGCCGGCGAGGAACTCCTTCTCCCCCAGCCAGGCCACGAGCTGGCGCAGCGCGGAGGCCCCCTTGGCGTAGGAGATGCCGTCGAAGTTCAGCATCGCGGACGCGGTGTCGGGCACGGCGTCCGGATCGGGGGCGACGGGGTGGGTGGAGGGCCGCTGGTCGGCGTCGTAGCCCCATGCCTTGCGGGCGATGCCGAAGTCGACCCAGGTGTCCGTGAAGCGGGTGGCCTCGGTGAGCGTCTGGTAGCCCATGTACTCGGCGAAGGACTCGTTGAGCCAGATGTCGTCCCACCACCTGAGGGTGACGAGGTCGCCGAACCACATGTGGGCCATCTCGTGGGCGACGACCATGGCGCGGGTCTGGCGCTGGGTGTCGGTGACGGCGGAGCGGTAGACGAACTCGTCACGGAAGGTGACGAGACCGGGGTTCTCCATGGCGCCCGCGTTGAACTCGGGTACGAAGGCCTGGTCGTACGAGTCGAAGGGGTACGGCTCCTCGAACTTCTCGTGGTACCGGTCGTAGCACTGACGGGTGATCTCGAACAGCTCGTCCGCGTCGGCGTCGAGGTAGGCGCCGAGCGAGCGGCGCACATGGAGGCCGAAGGGCAGCCCGGCGTGCTCGGTGCGGACCGAGTGCCAGGGGCCCGCGGCCACCGCGACGAGGTAGGTGGACAGCGGGGGTGTGGGGGCACAGGTCCACCGGCCGTTGCCGTCGTGGGTCGCGATGCCGTTGCCGAGGACGGTCCAGCCCTCGGGCGCGGTGACGGTGAGGGCGAAGACGGCCTTCAGGTCGGGCTGGTCGAAGGCGGCGAAGACGCGCTGGACGTCCTCCATGAACAGCTGCGTGTAGACGTACCGCTCGCCGTCGGTGGGGTCGGTGAAGCGGTGCATGCCTTCGCCGGTGCGTGAGTAGCGCATGCTCGCCTCGACGCGCAGTTCGTGGTCCCCCGCGGCGAGCGCGGTCAGCGCGTAGCGGTTGCCGTCGAGCGCCGCGGGGTCGAGCGGCTGTCCGTCGAGGGTGAGGGAGCGCAGCTCCGCGGGCTTGAGCTCGACGAAGGTGTCCCCGGCCGCGCGCGCGGTGAAGTGGATGACGGTGCGGGAGTCGAAGGTCTCCTCGCCGGTCGTCAGATCGAGGTCGATCGTGTAGCGGTGTACGTCGATCAGCTGGGCTCGGGTCTGCGCTTCGTCGCGCGTCAGTACGGACATGGGGGCCATGCTGCCCGATGGCCCCCGGAGGGCACAGGGGGGCGTGTTCCGCTGTCAGCGCACACTGTGCGCCCCGTGCGCCGGAACACCGCGCGTCCGGGGGCGGCCCCGGGTCCTACTCCTCCTGCGCCGGCGGGGGCCCGCCCGCGATGGTCTCGTGGTGGCGGATCACTTCGGCGATGATGAAATTCAACAGTTTCTCGGCGAACGCGGGGTCCAGCTTCGCGCTCTCCGCGAGCTGGCGCAGCCGCTCGATCTGGCGGGCCTCGCGGGCCGGGTCGGCGGGCGGCAGATGGTGCTGGGCCTTGAGGTGGCCGACCTGCTGGGTGCACTTGAAGCGTTCGGCGAGCATGTGCACGACCGCCGCGTCGATGTTGTCGATGCTCTCGCGCAGGCGGGTCAGTTCGGCGCGCACGTTCTCGTCGATGTCCTTCGTGGTCATGGTCATGGAGCTTACGTCCAGGTGCCGACGATGGTCGGGGGGTGTTCAGGGTCCGGGACGCGGTTGCTCCAGCCGCCGGGGACATCGCGTCCCTGCTGTTCGCGGAAGCGGACGGGTGCGAGGCCGACCCGGCGCGTGAACAGCCGGGAGAAGTACGCCGGGTCCTCGTAGCCGACCCGGCGGGACACGGCCGCCACGGGCAGGTCGGTGGTCGCGAGGAGTTCCTTGGCGTGGCCGAGGCGGATGCCGAGGAGGTAGTCCTTCGGGCTGCATCCGGCGCTGCGGCGGACGGCGGTGCGCAGCTCGGCGGGGGTCATGCCGTGGCGGGCGGCGTGCTCGGCGACGGACAGGGGCTGGAAGGCGTCGCGGGCGAGCGCGGTGAGGACGGGGTCGCCGTCGGCGTTGGTGTCGGCGCGGGCGCGGCGCAGGGCGACGAGGAGTTCGTGGACGGCCGCTCCGGTCTCGACCTCCAGGAGCGGGTTGCCGCGGCGGGCCGCGCGGGTGATGCGCCCGACGGCGGCGCGGGCGCCCGCGACGTCGGCCAGGGGCACGACCGGCCGGTCGGGTTCGATGTAGCCGAGCTCGGTGTAGGTGGCGGTGGCGGGCCCGGTGAAGTCGACGAAGCTCTCGTCCCAGCCGGCGACGGGGTCGGGACCGTAATGGTGGGGGACGCCGGGCGTGAGCCAGATCAGGGCGGGCGCGGTGACGCCGGTGCGCCGCCCGTCGGCGTCGCGGTACCAGCCGCTGCCGGCGCTGATCACGACGGCGACGTGGTGATCGAGGGTGCGCGGGCCCACGGTGGGCAGCTGCCCGTGCTGGAGGCCGACGCCGAGGCACACGAGGCCCAGCCGGTGATGGACCGGCCTCGGGGTGAAATATCGCATCCAGGTGTGGTACATGCCGCTTTCCGCTCCCTCCCCCAGGACCCTTCCGCCGGGTCGGCCCGATCGGGACGGCGCGCCGTCCCGGCCCCAGTCCAAGACAGGCCGATCTTTGTCCATGGACCGGCCGCACGCCAGACGGCGATCGTTCCGGGATGAACGAGCGAAGGACGAACGGGAGCCCGGCGCCCGGCTTCACGGTGGGTGAGAGGGACTTCCTGCTGGACGGCCGGCCGGTGCGGCTGCTGTCGGGAGCGATGCACTACTTCCGGGTGCACGAGGGGCAGTGGGGGCACCGGCTGGCGATGCTGCGCGCGATGGGCCTCAACTGCGTCGAGACCTATGTCCCGTGGAACCTGCACGAACCGGAGCCGGGCCGCTGTGCGGACGAGGGTGCGCTCGGGCGGTTCCTGGACGCGGCCCGGGCGGCGGGCCTGTGGGCGATCGTCCGCCCCGGGCCGTACATCTGCGCCGAGTGGGAGAACGGCGGGCTGCCGCACTGGCTGACCGGGCGGCTGGGGCGCCGGGTGCGCACGTCGGACGCCGAGTACGAGCGTCATGTGGAGCGCTGGTTCACCCGGCTGCTGCCGCAGGTCGTGCAGCGCCAGCTCCCCGACGGCGGCCCCGTGGTGATGGTGCAGGTCGAGAACGAGTACGGCAGCTACGGCTCGGACGGCGACCACCTGCGGTTCCTGGTGGAACTGCTGCGCGGCCGCGGTGTGACGGTCCCGCTGTTCACGTCCGACGGTCCCGGGGACCACATGCTGACGGGCGGGTCGGTGCCGGGCGTGCTCGCGACGGTGAACTTCGGGTCGGGGGCGGCCGAGGCGTTCGCGGCACTGCGCCGCCACCGGCCGAGCGGCCCGCTGATGTGCATGGAGTTCTGGTGCGGCTGGTTCGACCACTGGGGCGAGGAGCATGTCGCCCGGGACGCCGAGGACGCGGCGGAGGCCCTGCGGGAGATCCTGGAGGCCGGCGCATCGGTGAACGTGTACATGGCGCACGGCGGGACGAACTTCGGTGGCTGGGCCGGTGCGAACCGTTCGGGACCGATGCACGACGGGGCGCTCCAGCCGACGGTGACGTCGTACGACTACGACGCACCGGTCGACGAGGCGGGCCGGCCGACGGAGAAGTTCTGGCGCTTCCGCGAGGTGCTGGCCGCGTACCACGACGGCCCGCTGCCCGACGTACCGCCGCCGCCCGCCTCCCTCGGCGCGCCCGCGCGTGCGGTCCTCGGCACGTGGGCCTCGCCCGACGACGTGCTGGACGCGCTCGGCGGCCCGGAGTGGTCGGGCCCGCTGCCGCCGACGTTCGAGGAGCTGGACGTGGACCGCGGACTGGTGCGCTACCGGTTCGACGTGCCCGGGCCGCGCGGGCCGTATCCGCTGCGGGTGTCGGGGCTGCGGGACCGCGCCGTGGCGTTGATCGACGGGGAGCCGGCCGGAGTGCTGGACGGGGAGGAGGCCCAACTGCCCGAGCCGGTGCCGGGTCCGGCCGCGGTCGAGCTGTGGGTCGAGTCCTGGGGCCGGGTGAACTACGGGCCGCGGACCGGCGAGCCGAAGGGCATCACGGGCGGGGTGCTGCACGAGCGGCAGTATCTGCACGGGGTGCGGGCACGGGGTCTGCGCCTGGACGCCTTCGAGGCGGCGGACGCGGTCGAGCGGCTGCCGTGGCGGGACGCTCCCCCAGGGCTTCGCCCGGGGGCATCCCCGGGTGAGGGGGCGAGAGGGTTGTTCCGGGGCGTCGCCGAGGTGGCGTCGCCGGGTGACGCCTGGCTCGAACTGCCCGGCTGGACAAGCGGGTTCGTGTGGGTCAACGGGTTCGGCCTCGGCCGTTACCGGTCCGGCGGTCCGCAGCAGGCGCTGCACGTCCCCGGCCCGGTGCTGCGGGAGGGCGGGAACGAGGTGTGGGTGCTGGAGCTCGAGGGCTGCGCGGCCGGCCGCGAGGTGGTGCTGCGCTGACGGCCCCGCGCCGCGGGCCGGACCCGGTCCCGGGGCACGGCCCGGGGTATGGCCGGGGCACGGCCCGGGGTACGGACGGGACGCGAGGGACGGACGGCGGCGAAGTGGGGCGGGCCCGCCGACCCGCCCCTTTCCGTGCGCTGTGCGCGATGCGCGATGCGCGTGTGCGCGAGTGCGCGATGCGCGTGTGCGCGAGTGCGCGTGTGCGCGTGTGCGCGTGTGCGGTGGGCCTACAGCGAGGCGGCCGCGGACTTGATGGCCGAGGCGAAGGTCGACACCTCGGTGTAGACACCCGGGTAGCCGGCCCTGGCGCAGCCGTAGCCCCAGCTCACGATGCCGACCTGGATCCAGGCGCCCGCGTTGTCCCGGCGGAACATCGGGCCGCCGGAGTCACCCTGGCAGGTGTCGACACCGCCCTCGTTGTAGCCGGCGCAGATCTCCTCGCCCGGGATCAGTTCGTCGTACGCCTGGCCGCACTCGGCGTCGGAGACGAACGGGACCTGCGCCTTGAGCAGGTAGCGCTGCTGCGGGCCGCCCTCGCGGGCCGCGCCCCAGCCGGCGACGGTGAACGTGCCGCTGTTGTACGCCGTCGTCTCGGCGATCTTCAGGGTCGGCAGGTTGATCGGCCGGGCGAGCTTGATCAGCGCCCAGTCCTTGCCGGAGCCGTTGTAGCCGGGGGCCTGCAGGACCTTGGTGGAGCGGACCTTGATGGCGTTGGGGCTCTGCAGGTCCACCACTCCCGCGGTCGCGGTGATGCTGGTGTTGTTGCCCGAGCCGCTCACGCAGTGGGCGGCGGTCAGGACGATGTCCTGGGTGTAGAGGGCACCGCCGCAGCCCATGGAGAGCCGGACCATGAACGGGAACTCGCCCTGCGCGGCACGGGTGCCGCCGACTACGGGCGGGGTGGCGGCGGAGGCGGAGGTGGGCTGGAGGCTGATGGCGGCGAGCATGACGGCGCCGGCGGCGGCGCATCTCTTGAGCACGCTCAGAAGCTTCAACTTACTGCCTTCCGTGGGGGGTTGGGTGTGCGCCCTGGGTCCGAGCACATGCGGCAGTACGGGGAAATGACATGCGCCCGACAAGGCGTGACCGGATTATGGGCACCGGACAGCGGGCCCCACAAGGAGTGCATTCCGGCCATTGATCCGGCCCTGGGCCCCGGGTGCGGACCCTGCCCCCGCCGTAGAGTTGAAGGCGGCCGACTGTCGTGCATGGGGGTACGGGACGTGGCGAACGGCAGCGAGGTGGTGCACGGTTTCCCGCACCTCGACACGGTGCGGTCGGCGGTCAACGCCCTGTACCGTCGGCTCTCACCCGAGGGCGTGCACTCCTACGCCCCGAGCGTGCTGCCGGCCGACGTGGCCTTCGACGACCGGGACGACCTGCATCTGGGCGCCCAGCGGGTCGCCGGCGCCCTGGTGCGGCACCTGCGGCTCCCCGATGCCCGCATGATCGTGAGCTTCCGCGAGATGCACCACGCGGCGAGCGTCGAACTGGCCGCCGGGCCCGAGTACTTCATCGAGCTGAACGACCGCTTCCGCACGCACCGGCGCGACATCGGCGCCGCCCTCGCCCACGAGATCACCCATGTGCTGCTGCACCGGCTCGGGCTCTCCTTCCCGGGGATGCGCGACAACGAGATCCTCACCGACACGGTGACCACGTACCTCGGCGCCGGCTGGCTGCTGCTGGACGCGTTCCGCGAGGACGGCGTGTCCAGCCAGAAGCTCGGCTATCTCACCCCGGAGGAGTTCGGGTACGTGCTCGCCGGCCGGGCCCTGGCGTTCGGCGAGGACCCCTCGCCGTGGTTCACCAGCGCACAGGGCTACCGCGCCTACACCGCCGGACGGGCGGAGGCCGTGCGCGACGCCCGCCGCCCGCCGCTCACCACGGCCGGCCGCCTCGCCCGCCACCGCTACGCGAAGGACCGCCGCCACGCCCTGGACGACCCTTCGCGACAGCACGCCGGAGAGGGCGGTTACATCTTCGAGCCGGCCCCCGGCGGGCTGCGGGTCTCCTTCCCGTGCACCACGTGCCACCAGCGCATCCGGGTGCCCGTCCGGGGGCGGGTACGCGCCAGGTGCGGCCTGTGCCGGACGATTCTCGAATGCGACACCTGACCCGCCCTCCGTAGGGTCGTGGTATGGACGAGAGTCACGTGGACGAGGGCCGCACGGGTGAGGCAACGGCGGACGCGAGCCGGACGGCGGACGCGCACTCCCTCTTCGCGGCGGTGTACGACGGTGCCGACGACGACGTGGTGCGCCTGCTGCGCGCCGGCGCACCGGCCGAGACCGTGGACGAGGACGGGCAGACGCCGCTGTATCTCGCGGCCGTGGAGGGCGACGCGGGCATCGTCCGGCTGCTGCTCGCGGCGGGTGCCGACCCCGACCGGGCGAGCGGCCCCGAGAGCGACGACCTGCCGCTGTGCGGGGCGGCGGTCGGCGGGCACACCGAGGTGGTGCGGGCCCTGCTGGCCGCGGGTGCCACGCCGGACCGGCGGGAACTGCTCGGCTTCACCGCGCTGATCTGGGCGGTGGCCCAGGGGCACGCCGGGACGGCGGAGGCGCTGCTCGAGCACGGCGCCGACCCCGATCTGGCCGGTCCGAGCGGTGAGCCGCCCCTGGTGGTGGCGGCCCGGCGGGGGTCGCCGTCCACGGTGCGGGCACTGCTGCGGCACGGCGCGAGCGCCCGGGCCGAGGCGCTGGCGGAGGCCCGCCGGTGGCTGACGCTGGACGTGGAGCAGCGTCTGCGGGAGGGGCTGCTGGCCCACGATCCGGGAGCGGAGACCGTCTCGCGGCGGGTCGCCGAGGACGGCGGGGCGACGGTCGTGGTGGAGGTGCTGCGCGACGGCAGGCCGGCGGCGGGTAACGAGCAGCAGACCGGGCACGGGGCCATCGCCACCGTCCTGGAGGAG
The DNA here is from genome assembly GCF_040675505.1 of Streptomyces sp. NPDC049597. Classification (NCBI taxonomy): domain Bacteria; kingdom Bacillati; phylum Actinomycetota; class Actinomycetes; order Kitasatosporales; family Streptomycetaceae; genus Streptomyces; species Streptomyces sp. NPDC049597. The sequence continues at coordinate 71,232 of NZ_JBFAOY010000005.1, read as the reverse complement.
GAACTCGGCATCCTCACCCCGTACGCGAGTCTCGCCGAACGGGCGCTGCGCGAGGGCGACCCGGACCGGGACGACTGGATCGAGTCGGTGACGGCGCTGTGGCGGCGCGGCGACGAGGAGACGTTCCAGGCCGCGGCCGCGTGGTGCGGGAGCGACGATCCGCTGCACCAGGCGTTCGCCGCGGACGTGCTGGGCCAGCTGGGATTCGCGTACACCGGTACGGACGGAGCCGGCGCCGGCGCTCGGGAGGACGGCGGCGACACACCCCGCTCCGGGGGCGCCCGGCAGGCGGACGGTGTCGTACGGCCGTTCGCGGCGCGGGCGTTGCCTCTGCTGCGCGAGCTGTCGCGGGAGGCGCGCGACCCCGAGCTGATCCAGGCAGCGGTCACGGCGCTCGGGCACCACGCCGACCCGTCGGCGCTGGACGACATCCTGCGGCACGCCGGGCACCCGGACGCGGCGGTGCGCCACCGGGTGGCGCTGGCGCTGTGCGGGCTGGTTCCCGGCGACCACGCCGAGGCGGTCGCGACGCTGATCGCGCTCAGCCGGGACGCGGCCCGTGAGGTCAGGGACTGGTCCACGACGGCGCTGGCCGAGCTGGACGCCGACACCCCGGAGATCCGCGAGGCACTGGCCGACCGCATCGACGACCCCGACGCGGACACCGCGGCCGAGGCGGCACACGGGCTGGCGATCCGTCAGGATCCGCGCGCAGAGGGTGCGCTGGTGAGGCTGCTGGCCGACGGGGACCCGGAGAGCGCCGCGCACGGTACGGCGGCGGACGCGGTGCGCCACATCAGGGACGACCGGCTGCGGCGGCGCCTGGAGGCGACGGTGCCACGGCGGCCGTAGGGCCTGTCGGACGCCCGCGCGGGCTCACAGCAGTCGGAGTCTGCCCGGCGCGCGTTCCTCGAAGACGTCGACGATCCAGTCGAAGACGGTGGGGCCCGCTCCGGCGCGGGCGCGCGCGAGCTGGTCGAGGATCTCGGCGCGGTTGCCGGGATGCGCGCGTCTGGCGCGCAGTCCCAGCTGCCGTACGGTCTCCTCGCGGCCCAGCGCCCGACGGGACAGCTCGTGGTTGTGCCACTCGACGACGAAGTCGCCGTCGTCGGGGGTGCCCATGCCGCCGCCGAGGCAGTCGGCGAGGGCGTCCAGGCTGCGGCCGAAGTATCCGCCGGGACCGTTCACGGCTTCGCCGATCACCGTCCAGAAGCTCTCCAGGTCGGTGACCTCCGCCCCGTCGATCACGTAAGTCGTCGTCACGGGGCGGAGGATACCGGTGGCGGGGTGACGCTCAGCGGTTCAGCAGCGGTTCAGCAGCCGTGATCGACGAGGTCGAAGGACTCGTAGTGGTCGGCGGTGTAGTAGTCCTCCTGTTCCGCCTCTCCGGTGACGATCCGTCGCGCGCCGCGTGTGGGGGAACCCGGCGTGACGACGGTGTACTCGTGGTAGTAGCCGGACGACTGCGACGGCAGGATGCCCTCGCGGTTCTGGAAGACGGTGCCGTCCTGCTCGTGGGGGAACGGCCCGCCCCGCTCGATCAGGTCGAGCGTGTCGTGCGCCTGCGCGGGCAGGGCGGAGTAGCAGACCTCGCCGACCGCCGCAGGGGATGCGGGGGCGGCGGTGGCTGCCTGGCCGCCGAGGAGAAGGGTTGAGACGAGGGCGGCGACACCGCCGGCCGCGGCTATTCGTGGGGGGATTCGCATGGCAACCATTGATGCGCGTAGACCCGGTCGCGTCAACGCCAACTGGACTGAATTTCCCGGTAGTTGACCGCTGTAGACCGTCGTGCCGACACCCTTCACGCGGCGTCCGCGAGCCGGTCGCGAACCCCGCACAGCATCACCGCGCCCTGTGCACCGGCCCCGGTCGGCTGCCTCGGCGAGCGGCTTCCGTACCGCTCCGCCGCCTCGTCCGGTGTCCACCCGGCGCCGCGGTCGGCGGTCGGACCGTGCCGCCGGCCTCCACGACGGTGATGCGCCCCGTCTCGGGGGCCGCGTGGTTGCCCCGGTCGGCGCCATCGGACAACCCGCCGCCGGAGCCGGCGCTGACCACCCTGGCGGTCCGGGGGTGCCGGGCCTTCGCCTCGGCCACGCGCGCGCGTGGCGCCGCGGGTCGGCCTCTTCCCGCAGCCGGCACGGTCTGCCGCCCGCGTCGGTGACGAGAGTGCTTCTCGCGCGCCTGCGTGCCCGTCGGGCTCCGTCCCGGACCCGCGCCGCACGACGTGGGCGAGGCTGGATATTCCAGCCCCTCCGGTACTCCCCCAACGGCCGCCGGACTCATGGGGGTTCGAGGCACACGCGTGAACCGCGGTTCAGGAGCCCCCGTTCGGGACGGCTCCTCCCACCGTCGCAAGGCCGTAGCAGAGGGCGGTGGGGGAAACCGCTCCGTCAGGCTCCCGTGCCGCCGCCTCCGCGACGCGCACGGCCACGCCCGCCCCCCTCGCCCTGCGCACGCGCACGGCCACGGCCACGCGGCTCGCCCTGGGAACGCGCGCGCCCGCGGGCGCCCGGCTCGGCCTGCGCAGGTCCGCGGCCGCGTGCCCGTGTCGTCGGGGAGTCGTCGCGCGACGTGTGCGCGGCGTCCGTGCGGCGGCGCGGAGCGGAGCGGCGTCGACGGGACGCCGACGCCGGCTTCGCGGCCGGCGCGGGCGGCTGCGGGACCTCGATCGTGACCGGCACACCCGACGGCTCCCGCGCCCCCGTGAGGCGCGCCAGCTCCTCGTCACTGGACTTGATCCTGGCCGTCCGCGGCTGTATGCCCGCGTCCGCCATCAGCCGCGTCATCTCGCGGCGCTGCTCGGGCAGCACCAGCGTCACGACACTGCCGGACTCACCCGCACGGGCGGTGCGACCGCCGCGGTGCAGATAGTCCTTGTGGTCGACGGGCGGGTCCACGTTGACGACGAGGTCGAGGTCGTCGACGTGGATGCCCCGCGCCGCCACGTTCGTCGCGACCAGCGCGGTGACCTGCCCGTTCTTGAACTGGTCCAGCGTGCGGTTGCGCTGCGGCTGCGAACGGCCGCCGTGCAGGGCCGCCGCCGGCACGCCGCTGGCCAGCAGCCGCTTGGCGAACCGGTCGGCGGTGCGCTTGGTGTCGACGAAGAGGATCACCCGGCCGTCGCGGGCCGCGATGCGTACGGCGACGGCCTTCTTGTCGGTCTCGTCGGCGACGTGCAGCACGTGGTGCTCCATCGTCGTCACCGCACCGGCGGACGGGTCGACGGAGTGCACGACGGGATCGCTGAGGTACAGCCGCACCAGCCGGTCGATGTTCTTGTCCAGCGTGGCGGAGAACAGCATCCGCTGGCCGTCCGGCTCGACCTGCTTCATCAGCGCCGTGACCTGCGGCATGAAGCCCATGTCGGCCATCTGGTCGGCCTCGTCGAGGACCGTGACGGACACCTGGTCGAGGCGGCAGTCGCCGCGTTCGACGAGGTCGATCAGCCGACCGGGCGTCGCCACGAGCACCTCGGCGCCGCGCCTCAGCGATCCCGCCTGCTTGTTGATCGACAGCCCGCCGACCACCGTGGCGAGCCGCAGCTGCACGGAGGTCGCGTACGGGCCGAGCGCGTCGGTGACCTGCTGCGCCAGTTCACGCGTCGGCACCAGGACGAGCGCCAGCGGCGCCTTCGGCTCGGCGCGCCGGCCCGCGGTGCGGGCGAGCAGCGCGAGGCCGAAGGCGAGCGTCTTGCCCGAGCCGGTGCGGCCGCGGCCGAGGACGTCCCGTCCGGCCAGGGAGTTCGGCAGGGTCGCCGCCTGGATGGGGAAGGGGGTGGTGACGCCCTGTGCGTCCAGGGTCTTGAGCAGGGCGGCCGGCATGTCCAGCTCACCGAACGCCTCGACGGCCGGCAGCGCCGGGGTGACGGTTTCCGGCAGCGTGAATTCCTGCGGCGCGACCGGCCGGCGGGCGGCGGACTTCGCGGCGCCCTTCGAGGCGCCCTTCGCCGGGGCCTTGGCACGCGAGGTGGCGCGGGTGCCTGCCGGTCGCTGTCGTACCGGACGTTCGGAGCGGTTCATGGGCAGTGCCTTCCTGGTCCCTGTGGACAGAACGAGCCGGGGCCCGCACCGTGCGGTGCGGGCCCCGGCCGAGGTGTACGTCCAGCGATCAGGCCGGGACGATGTTCTCCGCCTGCGGGCCCTTCTGGCCCTGCGTGACGTCGAAGGTGACCTTCTGGCCTTCCTGGAGCTCACGGAAGCCCGAGGTGGCGATGTTGGAGTAGTGGGCGAAGACGTCGGCGCCGCCGCCGTCCTGCTCGATGAAGCCGAAGCCCTTTTCCGCGTTGAACCACTTCACGGTGCCAGTTGCCATGTCATTCTCCTAAAACGGGGCAAGCCGAGAATCCACACTGCGCGGATTCCCTGTCGCCGCATTGACCCCATCCGGAGAGACCGGAAACAAAACGTGCGCCTGAGGAAGCATTCCCGTCAGGCGCACACAAAGTTCATGGGTACCAAAACTGCAACGTCGTCACCGTAGCACGAATCGACGGCAAAGGTCGGGATTCCTCGGGCAGAATCCCCTCATGGACATGGACACGACCAAGAACACCGCCCGTACGCTCTGGTCCCTGATCGAACCGGTCCACGCCGTCACCTACTTCGCGCCCGAGTCCCACGCCGCCTTCGAGGAGGCCGGGCTGCGCGGATTCTGGCGCGGATATTTCGCCGGGCGCGCCGCGCCGCTGGGGCCGGTCGGCCCGGGGCCGGTGGTGGCGGCGTTCTTCTCGTTCGCCCCTGCGATGGTGGCTCGCGCGCTGCCGTCCGTGTGGGACCTGGTCTCCCCCGGGGACGCGCTCGCCGCGCGCCGCTCGGGCGCGCGGGCGGCGCTGCGCCGCCTGCTCGTGGGCCTGGAGACGGAGACCGCCCGGGCCGTGGAGCTGCTGACCCCGTACGCCCGGGACCTCGGCGTCGCGGGCCGTCCGCTGGCCGCGGCGAACGCCGGCCTGCCCTGGCCCGACGATCCGGTCGACCGGCTGTGGCACTGCGCCACGCTCCTGCGTGAGCACCGCGGGGACGGGCATGTGGCGGCGCTGGTGGCAGCGGGGCTCGACGGCTGCGAGGTCCTGGTACTGCGGGCGGGTATCGACCTGCCGCGCTCCGAACTCCAGCCGCACCGAGGGTGGTCGGACGAGCAGTGGTCGGCGGCCTGCCAACGCCTCACCGATCGCGGGCTGTTGAATCCTGACGGTACGGCGACGGACGCCGGCCGGGAGGTCCACCGCGCGGTGGAGGCGGCGACGGACGGGGCGGCAGTGGCGGCAGGGGCGGCCGACGAGCTGCTGAAGACGCTGACGCCGCTGTCGCGGGCGTGCGCGGGTGCGCTGCGCTTCCCGAACCCGATGGGCCTGCCGGCGGCGGGGGCCTAGGCCGCCGGGACGCGGCGGCGACGGGGACCATCGGCATGCTCCGCGTACCGCCCGCGACCACGAGGTCCCGCGTGCCCGAGAGCACGGCTCGAACACCGGGGCCTGGACGGCATCGCCGGTCAGCGACGCCTCACCGTCCTGACCTTCGCGCCCGGGCGCCAGGTCCGCACGACCAGTTCGTCGTCCTCGACACAGGTGCGCACCACCTCGCCGATCTCCACCCGGAAGAGGTGGAAGGGCTCGGGCGGCTCGGCCTCGGCGACGAAGCGCGCCACCTCCTCGGGGTCGGTCACCTCGACCGCGCGCCCGGAGATGCGCACGTCACCGCCGTCCATGGAGTCGTCGGCTCCTGGATTGGCGTGCAGGGCGAAACGCGGATCGCGCTGGAGATCCTGCGCCTTGCGGGAGCAGGGCATCATGCCGAGCCACAGTTCACCGAAGCGGAAGTCCACCTCCAGGCCGGTCAGGCGGGGTGATCCGTCCTTGCGCAGAGTGGCGAGCACATGGTGTCGGTAACGCTCGAAGCGGTGTCGGACGGTCTCGGCGAAGGCGGGCTCGGCGGTCCGGAAGGCGGACCAGGGGACGAAGGTCATGGCCTCATCCCATCAGGGAAACCGGACGTCCGCTGTCGGGTTTTAGCCGCGGCGTCCAGGCGTGGCCGAGCGCCTGGGCGACGGACGGCAGGCGTCCTCCCAGCCCGGTGTTCAGGGTGGGTCCTTGACGCCGGACGGGCAGCGGTCCGCCCGGCGGGGCTCAGGCGGCCGTGACGCGGATCGTGACCACCGCCGCGTCGCCGTCCGCCCGCAGGACGCCCGCATGGCCGTCCACCACGGCCGCGTCGTACCGGTCGAGCGTGACACGCCCGGGAAGCCCGGCCTCCAGCACTGTCGTCCCCCGCAGGGCCACGACCACGGCGACCGAACCGTCCGGGACGACGACGGGCAGGCTGCCCCGCACGACCGCGGTGACGACCTCGGCGCGGTCGCGTCGGTGCATGACGTTGAAGTTGACCACCGGGCCGCCGAGGAGCCGGCCGTCGGTGGCGCGGTCGCCGGGGAAGTCCCGGGGCACGAACCGCTCGTCGACGAGCAGCCTCTCACCGCCGACGGAGAGGTCCATGCCCGGGCCCTCCACCACGGTGAGGGTGCGGTCCACCCCGGGGAACGCGGAGAAGGGGCCGTCCGCCGCGACCTCGGCGAGGCTGATCCGCCAGTCGAAGGCGTCCATCGGCGCGCCCTCGGGCGAGGCGGCGATCTCCCTGGTCACCCCGCCGCCGTTCTTCCACGGCACGGCGGTGCGGCCCGCGGCACGCAGTACGCGCACGGTCATCGGACGATGCCCTGGGCACGGGCGGCGGCGAGCCACCGCGGGAACTCCCCCACCAGCCGGTCGTACAGCTCGGCGTCCGGCACCTGGCGCGGGTCGGACCCGGCGTGGAAGAAACCGGCGTTGTCGACGGAACGCCTGGCGGGGACGGCGAGTTCGTCGAGCCTGCGCAGGAAGTCGAACTGCGAACTGCGCTTGTTGCCGAAGCCGATGAACTGCCAGAACAGCGGCAGCCGTGCCGCCTTGCACAGGTAGCGTTCGGCGGCGAGCTTGTTGATCGGACCGCCGTCGGTCTGGAAGACCACCAGCGCCGGGGCGGTGGCGCCGCTGTCGATGTAGTGGTCGATCACGGCGTCCATGGCCAGGTGGTAGCTGGTCCTGCCCATGTGTCCGAGGCCGGCGACGATCTCCGCGACCCGGCCGTGGTGGCGGTCGAGGGCGATGTCGGTGACGGCGTCGACGTCCGTGGAGAAGAACACGACGGGGACGCGGCCGTCGTCGTCGAGGTTGGCGGAGAGCCCGAGGACGCGGTCGGCGAGCGCCTGGACGCTGCCGTCCCCGTAGTACTCCTTCATGGACCCGGAGTAGTCGAGGACCAGATAGACGGCGGCGCGCTGCCCGTGCAGACCGTGCTTGTGGAGGCTGACGCCGGCCGACTTGTAGAGGCTCACGAGCGCGGGAGCACGCTCCTCGACCTTGCGGAGGCTGATGGCCGGGCCCGGGGTGGTGCCGGCGAGGGCCATGCGGCGCTCCGTTCGTCGTGCCGTGCGGGGTGCGCAGGTGCGCGGGGGGATCGTGCCGAGGGTACCTTCCCGGCGTCCGCGCCCCCAATGCCCTTGACCTCAAGCAAGGTTGAGGGATCAGGGTGAGGCGCATGACCACTCCACGCCGTCCATCCCGTCCCACTGCAGGCCGTCCTTCCCGTCCCGTACTCGCCCTCCTCGTCGTCCTTCTCGGCTATCTCGTCCTGCCGATGGCCATGACGGGCACGTCGATCGCGCTCCCGGAGATCGGCCGCGACCTCGACGCGTCAGGGGCGGCCCTGCAATGGGTCGTCACCGGATACATCCTGGCGGCCTCCTCCGTGATGCTTGTCTCCGGTTCGCTGGGCGACCTGTTCGGACGGCGGCGGATGTACGCGACCGGGGCTGCGCTCTACGCGGCGGGCACGCTCACCGCCGCCACGGCCGACGACGTCCTCGTGCTCGACGTGGCCAGAACGCTCGCGGGTGTGGGCGGGGCTGCGGTGATGGCAGGCGGCTCCGCGATCCTCGCGACGGTCTTCGAAGGCCCGGCCCGCACAAGGGTGTTCGCTGCCATGGGCACCGTTGCGGGCATGGGCATCGCGGTGGGCCCGACGCTGTCCGGGCGGCTGGTGGGCGCCTTCGGGTGGCGGGCCACGTTCCTCGCCTTCGGCGTCGCCGGACTGCTGATCCTCCTCGGGACGCGTCTGATGCCGGAGTCCAGGTCGGCGACGAGGCCGCGGGTGGATCTACCGGGCGCCGCGACGTTCATCGCCGGTCTCTCTCTGCTGATGTTCGCGCTCACCCAGGGCGCCGACGCCGGCTGGGGCAGCGTACGGGTGCTCGGGCCCATGGCGGCCGGTGCCGTGCTGTTGGCGGTGTTCGTCGTCGTGGAACGGCGCAGCGGCCATCCCCTGCTGGACCTGTCCCTGGTACGCGATCCGCGTTTCATGGGCTGGACACTCGGGGCGATGTTCGTCGCGGGCGGGGCGACCGGCGTACTGGTCTTCCTGCCGACGTACCTCCAGGGTGCGAGCGGCCTGACGGCCGAGGACGCGGGGCTGGTCATGCTGATGGCGACCGCGCCGGTGTTCCTGCTCCCCTCGTTCGGGGGACGTCTGGTGAGCCGGGGCGTGGTGCCGCCGCAGCGGCTGATCGTCGGTGCGCTGCTTCTGTCGGCGGCGGGCAACGGCTGGCTGGCCGTCGCACTCACGCCGGACGCCGGGCCGCTCGCCCTCGCGGGCCCGCTGCTCCTCATCGGCACGGGGAACGGGCTGGCCATGGGCCAGATCGACGCGCAGGCCATGAGCATCGTCGAGCCGGACCGGATCGGTATGGCGTCCGGTCTGCTCAACACGGCCCGCAGCGGCATGGGGGCCTTGGTGCTGGCCGGTTTCGGCGCGGCGCTGACGAGTCTGGTGGAGGGCCGCATAGGCGACCGCGCGCTCGCCGCGGAGGTGGTCGCGGGCAGGCACCCGGCACTGGCGCCCGATTTCACGGCGGCGTGGCGGGTGACGGAGCTGACCGTGACGCTCGTGCTGCTGGCGTCGGCGCTCCTAGTCCACCACCTGCTGAGGACCGGCCGCAGCCCCGCCGCGCCGCCCGCGTCCCTGCGAACCTCCCGGACCGACAACCACCCGGCCCGCATCGGCCCCACGGCGGGCAACCGGCCGATACAGACCAGCCCGGCCGCCGATTGAGGCGCTCCCACCGGCTCCGGCCGCGCCGTGCGCGGCGGACAGAGCCCTCTGACCCGGCAGCCGAGAACGGGCCGACAACCAGCCCCGCCGGCGACGGACGCGCACCCACCGGCCCACCGCGCCGTGCGCCGCAAGCAGAGCCGCCTCGCACGGCGGGCCCACAACGAGCCACAACCAGCCCCGCCCACGATGGACGCGCACCCGCCGGGCACCCACCGCGCCGTGCGCCGCAAGCAGAGCCCCCTGACCCGGCAGCCCACAACGAGCCGACAACCAGCCCCGCCGGCGATTGAGGCGCGGGGTCCGGGGCAGAGCCCCGGCAGGCGCGCCGCGCACACAGGCCCGCCGGCACCTGGGCCCTGGCAGAACCCGGCCGGTACGGCTGGGGCAGCACTCCCCCGAGGCGGCGCCCGCAAAGAGGTGGCCCGCAAGGGGACCGCGCAGGGGCCCGGGGCCACCGCCCCGGGCCCGGACGCACCGCGGCGCCTGCCCGTCCGGTCGGGGACAGGGGCAGGCGCCGCGATCAGTTCCGCACGCCGTTGTACGGGACGATCAAGGGATCCGCGTCAGACCGTCAGCGCTCGGTCCGTCGGGCGGATCGGGGCGGGCAGTTCGCTCGCCCCCGTCAGGTAGCGGTCCACTCCGCGCGCCGCGGAGCGGCCCTCGGCGATGGCCCACACGATCAGCGACTGGCCGCGGCCCGCGTCGCCCGCCACGAACACACCGTCGACGTTCGTCGCGAAGTCGGCGTCCCGCGCGATGTTGCCGCGCTCGTCGAGCTCCAGGCCGAACTGCTCGACCAGGCCGTTGGCCCGGTCCGTGCCGGTGAAGCCCATGGCGAGGGTGACCAGCTGCGCGGGGATCTTCCGCTCCGTCCCCGGCTTCTGCTCCAGCTTGCCGTCGACGAACTCGACCTCGACGAGGTGGAGGAACTGGACGTTGCCGTCCTCGTCGCCCTCGAAGTGGGTGGTCGAGACCGAGTAGACCCGCTCGCCGCCCTCCTCGTGCGCCGAGGTGACCTTGTAGAGCATGGGGAAGGTCGGCCACGGCTGCCCCGCCGAGCGCTCCTCGCCCGGCTTCGGCATGATCTCCAGCTGCGTGACGGACGCCGCGCCCTGCCGGTGGGCCGTGCCGACGCAGTCCGCGCCGGTGTCGCCACCGCCGATGACGACGACGTGCTTGCCCTCGGCGGTGATCGGGGGAGCGACGAAGTCGCCCTCCTGCACCTTGTTGGCGAGCGGCAGGTACTCCATCGCGAAGTGGATGCCGCGCAGCTCACGGCCCGGGACGGGCAGGTCGCGGGAGACCGTGGCGCCGGCCGCGATGACGACCGCGTCGTACCGCTGCCGCAGCTTCGCGGCGTCGATGTCGCGGCCGATCTCGATCTCGGTGCGGAACTTGGTGCCCTCCGCGCGCATCTGCTCGATGCGCCGGTTGATGTGCACCTTCTCCATCTTGAACTCGGGGATGCCGTACCGCAGCAGGCCGCCGATGCGGTCGGCGCGCTCGTACACGGCGACCGTGTGGCCCGCCCGGGTCAGCTGCTGGGCGGCGGCCAGGCCCGCCGGGCCCGAGCCGATGACCGCGACGGTCTTGCCGGACAGGCGCTCCGGCGGCTGCGGGGTCACGTCACCGGAGTCCCACGCCTTGTCGATGATGGAGACCTCGACGTTCTTGATGGTGACGGCGGGCTGGTTGATGCCCAGCACGCACGCCGCCTCGCAGGGAGCGGGGCACAGACGACCGGTGAACTCCGGGAAGTTGTTGGTCGCGTGCAGCCGCTCGGACGCGGCGGACCAGTCCTCGCGGTAGGCGTAGTCGTTCCACTCGGGGATGAGGTTCCCGAGCGGACAGCCGTTGTGGCAGAACGGGATGCCGCAGTCCATGCAGCGGCCGGCCTGCTTGCTGATGATCGGCAGCAGGGAGCCGGGGACGTAGACCTCGTTCCAGTCCTTGACGCGCTCCTCGACGGGGCGGGTCTTGGCGACCTCGCGCCCGGTGGTCAGGAAGCCCTTGGGGTCAGCCATTGGTCGCCGCCTCCATCATCTTCTCGGTGGTCTCCTGCTCGGAGAGACCGGCGAGCTCAGCGGCGTCCTTGGCGGCGAGCACTGCCTTGTACGTGGTCGGGATGATCTTGCTGAACCGGTCCGCGTTCGCGGTCCAGTCGGCGAGGAGCTTCTCGGCGACGGTCGATCCGGTCTCCTCGTGGTGGCGGCGCACGACGTCGTGCAGCCACTGCTTGTCGGCCTCGGACAGGGCCTCGACCGCCTCCAGGTTCCCGGAGTTGACGTTGTCCCGGTCCAGGTCGATCACGTACGCGGTGCCGCCTGACATACCGGCCGCGAAGTTGCGGCCCGTCTCGCCGAGCACCACCGCGTGGCCGCCGGTCATGTACTCGCAGCCGTGGTCGCCCACGCCCTCGGAGACGACGGTCGCGCCCGAGTTGCGGACGCAGAACCGCTCGCCGGTGCGGCCGCGCAGGAAGATCTCGCCGCTGGTCGCGCCGTACGCGATGGTGTTGCCGGCGATGGTCGAGTACTCGGCGAGGTGGTCGGCGCCGCGGTCCGGGCGCACGACGATCCGGCCGCCGGACAGGCCCTTGCCGACGTAGTCGTTGGCGTCGCCCTCCAGGCGCAGCGTGATGCCGCGCGGCACGAAGGCGCCGAAGGACTGGCCCGCGGAGCCCGTGAACGTGATGTCGACGGTGTCGTCGGGCAGACCCGCGCCGCCGAACCTCTTCGTCACCTCGTGGCCGAGCATGGTGCCGACGGTGCGGTTGATGTTGCGGATCGCGACCTGTGCGCGCACCGGCTGGGCGTCCTCGGCGCTCGCCGCGTTCAGAGCGTCGGCGGCCAGCTCGATGAGCTCGTTGTCCAGGGCCTTCTCCAGGCCGTGGTCCTGCTCGATCAGCTGGTGGCGCACGGCGCCCTCGGGCAGCTCGGGCACGTGGAAGAGCGGGGCGAGGTCGAGGCCCTGCGCCTTCCAGTGGTTCACGGCACGCGTGGTGTCGAGCAGCTCGGCGTGGCCGACGGCCTCCTCGACGCTGCGGAAGCCCAGCTCGGCGAGGATCTCGCGGACCTCTTCGGCGATGAACTGGAAGAAGTTCACGACGAACTCGGCCTTGCCGGAGAACCGCTCGCGCAGCACCGGGTTCTGCGTGGCGATGCCGACCGGGCAGGTGTCCAGGTGGCAGACGCGCATCATGACGCAGCCGGAGACGACGAGGGGCGCGGTTGCGAAACCGAACTCCTCGGCGCCGAGCAGCGCGGCGATGACGACGTCGCGGCCGGTCTTCAGCTGGCCGTCGGTCTGCACGACGATGCGGTCGCGCAGGCCGTTGAGCAGCAGCGTCTGCTGGGTCTCGGCGAGGCCGAGCTCCCAGGGGCCGCCCGCGTGCTTCAGCGAGGTGAGCGGGGAGGCGCCCGTACCGCCGTCGTGGCCGGAGATGAGGACGACGTCCGCGTGTGCCTTGGAGACACCCGCGGCGACCGTGCCGACACCGACCTCGGAGACCAGCTTCACGTGGATGCGGGCGGCCGGGTTGGCGTTCTTGAGGTCGTGGATCAGCTGCGCCAGGTCCTCGATGGAGTAGATGTCGTGGTGCGGCGGCGGCGAGATCAGACCGACACCCGGGGTGGAGTGCCGGGTCTTGGCGACCCACGGGTAGACCTTGTGGCCGGGCAGCTGGCCGCCCTCGCCGGGCTTGGCGCCCTGGGCCATCTTGATCTGGATGTCGTCCGCGTTGACGAGGTACTCGCTGGTGACACCGAAGCGGCCGGAGGCGACCTGCTTGATCGACGAGCGGCGCTCGGGGTCGTACAGGCGCTCCGGGTCCTCGCCGCCCTCACCGGTGTTGGACTTGCCGCCCAGCTGGTTCATGGCGATGGCCAGGGTCTCGTGCGCCTCCTTGGAGATGGAGCCGTACGACATGGCGCCGGTGGAGAAGCGCTTGACGATCTCGCTGACCGGCTCGACCTCGTCGATGGAGATCGGCTCGCGGTCGCTCTTGAAGCCGAACAGGCCGCGCAGCGTCATGAGCCGCTCGGACTGCTCGTTCACGCGGTCCGTGTACTTCTTGAAGATGTCGTACCGCTTGTTGCGCGTGGCGTGCTGCAGGCGGAAGACCGTCTCCGGGTCGAACAGGTGCGGCTCGCCCTCGCGGCGCCACTGGTACTCGCCGCCGATCTCCAGCGCGCGGTGCGCGGAGGGGACGCCGGAGGCCGGGTACGCCTTGGCGTGGCGGGCGGCGACCTCCTTGGCGACGACGTCGAGACCGGCGCCGCCGATCTTGGTGGCGGTGCCGTTGAAGTACTTCTCGACGAACGCCTCGTCCAGGCCGACGGCCTCGAAGACCTGCGCGCCGCGGTAGGAGGCGACCGTGGAGATGCCCATCTTGGACATGACCTTGAGGACGCCCTTGCCGAGGGCGTAGATCAGGTTGCGGATGGCCTTCTCGGGCTCGATGCCCTCGATGAACGTACCGGCGCGCAGCAGGTCCTCGACGGACTCCATGGCCAGGTACGGGTTGACCGCGGCGGCGCCGTAGCCGATGAGCAGCGCGACGTGGTGCACCTCGCGGACGTCGCCGGCCTCGACCAGCAGGCCCACCTGGGTGCGCTGCTTGGTGCGGATGAGGTGGTGGTGCACGGCGGAGGTGAGCAGCAGCGACGGGATCGGCGCGTGCTCGGCGTCCGAGTGCCGGTCGGAGAGCACGATCAGGCGCGCGCCGTTCTCGATGGCGGCGTCCGCCTCGGCGCAGATCTCCTCGATCCGCGCGGCCAGCGCGTCGCCGCCGCCGGAGACCCGGTAGAGGCCGGCGAGCGTGGCGGCGGTCATGCCCGGCATGTCGCCGTCGGCGTTGATGTGGATGAGCTTGGCCAGCTCGTCGTTGTCGATCACCGGGAAGGGCAGGGTGACGCTGCGGCAGGACGCGGCGGTCGGCTCCAGCAGGTTGCCCTGGGGGCCGAGCGAGGAGTGCAGCGAGGTGACGAGCTCCTCGCGGATGGCGTCCAGCGGCGGGTTGGTGACCTGCGCGAACAGCTGGGTGAAGTAGTCGAACAGCAGCCGCGGGCGCTCGGAGAGAGCCGCGATCGGCGAGTCGGTGCCCATGGAGCCGATCGGCTCGGCGCCGGAGCGGGCCATCGGGGCGAGGAGGACGCGCAGCTCCTCCTCGGTGTAGCCGAAGGTCTGCTGGCGGCGGGTGACCGAGGCGTGGGTGTGGACGATGTGCTCGCGCTCGGGGAGGTCCTCGAGCTCGATCTCGCCGGCCTCCAGCCACTCGGCGTAGGGGGCCTCGGCGGCGAGGGCGGACTTGATCTCGTCGTCCTCGATGATGCGGTGCTCGGCGGTGTCGACGAGGAACATCCTGCCGGGCTGCAGGCGGCCCTTGCGGACGACCTTCGCGGGGTCGATGTCCAGCACGCCCACCTCGGACGACAGGACCACGAGTCCGTCGTCGGTGACCCAGTACCGTCCGGGGCGCAGACCGTTGCGGTCCAGCACGGCGCCCACCTGCGTGCCGTCGGTGAAGGTGACGCAGGCCGGTCCGTCCCAGGGCTCCATCATCGTGGAGTGGTACTGGTAGAAGGCGCGCCGGGCCGGGTCCATGGAGTCGTGGTTCTCCCACGCCTCGGGGACCATCATCAGCACGGAGTGCGGCAGCGAGCGCCCGCCGAGGTGGAGCAGCTCGAGGACCTCGTCGAACGAGGCGGAGTCGGAGGCGTCGGGGGTGCAGACCGGGAAGATCCGGTCCAGGGCGCCCTCGCCGAACAGGCCGGTCGCGAGCTGCGACTCACGGGCGCGCATCCAGTTGCGGTTGCCCTTGACCGTGTTGATCTCGCCGTTGTGCGCGACGAAGCGGTACGGGTGGGCCAGCGGCCAGCTCGGGAAGGTGTTGGTGGAGAACCGGGAGTGGACGAGCGCGACGGCGGTGGCGCAGCGCCGGTCGGACAGGTCCGGGAAGAAGGGCTCCAGCTGGCCGGTGGTCAGCATGCCCTTGTAGACGATCGTGCGGGCGGAGAGGGAGGGGAAGTACACCCCGGCCTCGCGCTCCGAGCGCTTGCGCAGCACGAAGGCCTTGCGGTCCAGCGCGATGCCGCTGCTGGTGCCGTCGGCGACGAAGAGCTGGCGGAAGGCGGGCATGGTGGCGCGGGCGCCGTTGCCGAGGAGGTCGGGCGTGACGGGGACCTCACGCCAGCCGAGGACGTTCAGGCCCTCTTCGGCGGCGATCGTCTCGATCCGCGAGACGGCCTGTGCGGAGCCGTCGGCGGGGAGGAAGGCGATGCCGACGGCGTAGGAGCCGGCCTCGGGGAGGTCGAATCCCGCGACCTCGCGCAGGAAGGCGTCCGGGACCTGCATCAGGATGCCCGCGCCGTCGCCGGAGTCCGGCTCGGATCCGGTGGCGCCGCGGTGCTCGAGGTTCCGCAGTACGGTCAGCGCCTGCTCGACCAGCTCATGGCTGGCTACACCGGTGAGGGTGGCCACGAACCCGACACCGCAGGCGTCGTGTTCGTTACGGGGGTCGTACATCCCCTGGGGGGCGGGGCGACCGTCCATGGGCGACCAGGCGTCGGAACGCATCGGCTCTCCCGTCGTCGTCGTGGCATGTGCAGTGCCGAGGGACGACGTTGGCCCTCCGCGAAATTTCGTGCAGGTTACATGATGGAGTGCTTCTCGGAAAGCGGATAGGTCATTCCAGCATGCGGACACCGCGCCAAGCGGTGAGGGGTGGGTCACAGCCGAATGGACCGGACAGATCGGGATTCGGAGGACCATCGCAAAAGCGGGCTTCGTTGCCCGCAGCGCCTACGGCTCATGCCCCGGGATTACGACATCGAAACCACCGGGTAACGGCTACTTATGTGCTGCCATGCATAGTGTCTCACCCCGAGCCCCGTTCGAGGAGAGGACATACGTCACAGGGTCCGCGACGGAGCCCGAAAATGCCACCGCACCGGCCCTTGACTTGGGCCGGTGCGGATGCTTCCGCGCGGGCGGGGTCAGACCGCGCCGCCGATGAGCATGCCCAGACCGTACGTGACGGCCGCGGCGGCGCCGCCCAGTGCGAGCTGGCGCAGCCCGCTGTACCACCAGCTGCGTGCGGTGACCCGGGCGACCAGCGCGCCGCAGGCGAAGAGCCCCACGAGGGCGACGAGCACCGCCGGCCACAGGGCGCTCGCACCGAGCAGGTACGGCAGGACCGGCAGCAGCGCGCCGAGCGCGAACGAGCCGAAGGACGAGACGGCGGCGACGGCGGGCGAGGGCAGGTCGTCGGGGTCGATGCCCAGCTCCTCGCGGGCGTGGATCTCCAGGGCCTGGTCGGGGTCCCGGGAGAGCTGCATCGCCACCTCGCGGGCGAGTGCGGGCTCGACGCCGCGGGCGACGTAGAGCGCGGCGAGCTCTTCCATCTCGTCGATCGGGTGCTTGCGCAACTCCCGCCGTTCCACGTCGAGTTCGGCCTGGACGAGCTCCCGCTGCGAGGCGACGGAGGTGTACTCGCCGGCGGCCATCGAGAACGCTCCCGCCGCGAGTCCGGCCAGCCCCGTGATGACGATGGTCTGCTGCGAGACCGCTCCGCCCGCGACGCCGGTCATCAGGGCGAGGTTGGACACGAGCCCGTCCATCGCGCCGAACACCGCCGGGCGCAGCCAGCCGCCGTTCACGTCACGGTGCGTGTGGTTGTCACGGTGCGCCTCGTGAAGTGCGGCCTCGGTTTCGATGATGGACACAGCTCTCCCCTCTCCGGCAGCGGACCCGGCGGACCCGCGCCCCCTGAAGTCCCTCGAAAATACGCACGATGTAAGGGGCGCGCCAGCAAGGCAGGCTTTACTAACCTGGGCCGGGAGAGTGCGGCAAGCCGGGTGACAGAAACGTTTCTCTGGCTGTTTCACGGGCCGCGCGTGGCAGACATCCGGGAACAGGCTCGCGCGCGCGAAAGGGCCCCTTCCATGGAGTTGCTGACCGAGTCGTATACGGCCGCCCCGGCGGCCACGGGCGAGGCGGCCGCCGCCGCTGCTCCCGCGGCGGACCTGCACGACCGGGCACGGGGCGCACTGCTCGGTCTCGCGGTCGGCGACGCGCTCGGCGCGCCCGCCGAGAATCTGCGGCCCTCCGAGATCCGCCGCCGCTGGGGCCGGATCGAGGGCTTCGTCAGCGACGACCCCGCGGGCACGGACGACACCGAGTACGCGATCTTCTCGGGCCTGCTCCTCGCCCGGCACGGCTCGGAGCTGACCGTCGCGCACGTCGAGTCGGCCTGGCACGAGTGGATCGCGGACCTGGACGAGGGCCCCTTCCGCGGGGCCGGCTTCAGCGAGCGGGGCACGCTGGAGAACCTCCGCCGCGGCCTCGCCGCTCCGATCTCGGCACAGCACCGGCACGCGTGGAGCGACGGGCTGGCGATGCGGGCGGCGCCGTTCGGCGTCTTCGCCGCGGGGCAGCCCGAGGAGGCGGCCCGGCTGGTGACGATCGACGGCAGCGTCAGCCACGACGGCGAAGGCATCTACGGCGGCCGGGCGGTCGCGGCCGGGGTCGCGGCGGCGATGGGCGGGGCGGGCCCGGCCGGGGTGATCGGGGCGGCGCTCTCGGTGGTCCCCATGGATTCGTGGACGGCCCGCTCGATGCGCCGCGCGGTGGTGGCGGCGGGCCGCGCGTACCCGGACGTGCTGTCCATGGAACGGGCGATCCGCTCGACGGTGGTGATCGGCGGCTACCCCTGGACCGACCTGGCCCCGGAGGCGGTGGGCCTGGCCTTCGGCGCGTTCGCGGCGGCGCGGGGGGACTTCCGCCGCTCGGTGCTCACGGCGGTGAACATGGGCCGCGACGCGGACACGACGGCGGCGGTCGCGGGCGCGCTGGCGGGAGCGGTCGCCGGAGCCGGGGCGATCCCGGAAGCGTGGTCGTCGGCGATCGGCCCGGTCCGCGGCACCTGCCTCCCCTCGATGCGCGGCCACCACGTCCTGGACGTGGCAACGCTCCTGACCCCGCCCCCGGCCCGATGAACCCCCGGCCCGACAGCCCACCCGGCACACGACGGGCCCGGGCCCCCGGGGACCGTATGGGCGAGGACGGCGCGTCGGCCACCAACCCCCTGGCCCCTGGGAGCCCTCTCGGCACGGACGCGCCACGAGCGGCGGACGCGGCACACGAGCCACGAGCGACCGACAACGCGCCGCCGACCACACAGACCGCACATCCGGGCGCCGGGCACCGGCTCAACACGGACACGCCACCACCGGCAGACGCGGCACACGAGCCACGAGCGACCGACAACGCGCCGCCGACCACACACACCACGCGCCCAGGGGCCGGGCACCGGCTCAGCACGGACACGCCACCACCGGCGGACGCGGCACACGAGCCACGAGCGACCGACAACGCGCCGCCGACGACACAGACCGCACATCCGGGCGCCGGGCGCCGGCCCGGTGAGGGCCCGGCGGGGAGGCAGCGGGCATCCGGCGGCTCCCTCGACACGCACGCGGCCGAAGGCACGCTGCCGGCCGCGCACCGAGCGCACGACCTGGTGCCCACGGGCCCGCTCGGTGCGGGCCCGGCGGGGCGGCAACGGGGGACCGGGGGCTCGCCTCCGGTTCCGGGAAGGGACCAGGTGGGGGAAAGCCGCGCGACACCGCACGCCACCAGCACCTCCCCGCGCCCCGTCGAAGGGCTGCTCCTCGGGCTCGCCGCCGGTGACGCCGCCGGCTGGCCCGCCGCCCGGCACCGCGCCGGCCGCATGCCCGAGTGGACTCGCCGGCTCACCCGCGAGCTCGACACCTTCGCCGAGCACAACGCCACCACCACCCTCCCCGTCCCCATCGCCCTCAACCAGCCCCCCGAGCCCCTGCGGCTCGGCCCCTCCGACGACGCCGAGTGGGCCGCCTTCGCCGCTGGGACCGTGCTCACCGCCCGCGGTGACCGCTTCCGCGGGCTCGCCCCCGGCCGCCGCCTGCGCGCCGCCGTGGACCTGGCCTGGAACGCCCTCGCCGGCCAGGTCGCCGCCGCAGCCGAGCGCGCCCCCGAGGTCGAGTCCGCCGTGCTCCCCCTGCGCGCCCGGATCTCCGTACGCGCCGGACTGGGCAACCTCGCGACCGGACTGCGCCCGCCCGCCACCGGTCACGACAACCCGCACTACTTCGACGACGCGGCCTGCGTACGGGCCGCCGTACTGGCCGTCGTGCACCCCGGCGACCCGGTCGCGGCCGCCGAGCTCGCCGAGTTCGACGCCCGCTACACCCAGGACGGCGACGGCGTGCACGGCGCCCGCGCCATGGCCGCCGCCGTCGCCGCGGCGCTCGGCGGCGCGTGCGTCGACGACACGGTCGGGGCCGCACTCGCCCAGCTACCAGAGTCCACCGAGATCGGCCGCAACGCGCGCCACGCGGTGGGACTCGCCCACGAGACCTGCGGCGCGTTCGAGCTCGTACCGCTGTTGGAGCATCAGATCGTCGACCATGTCTACAGCTACGGCATCGCCGCGGCCGAGACCGTGCCCGTCGCGCTCGCCGTCACCACCGCCTCCCGCGGCCGGGTGGCCGAGGCCGTGCCAGCCGCGGCCTGTCTCTCCCGCGTGGCCGACTCCGCCCCCGCCCTGGCCGGCGCGCTCACCGGAGTGCTCGGCGGCGGCGACTGCGTACCCGGCACGTGGCGCGACACCTGCCGCACCCTGGCGGGCTGCGCCCTGCCGTACCTCGCCGGCACCGACCTCGTCGAACTCGCCGGCCGGCTCGACGACGTGCTGTAGGGCAGCCGAGGGGCCACGGCCGCATCCGGGCGCGCGGTGCTCCGCCAACCGCCGCACCAGGTGGACAATCCCGACATGACGACAGCGACGGCGAACACGACGACCGCGACGAGCGCGACCCCGGCAGACCGGACGACTCCCCCGCCCCCCTCACTCGACGACCGGTTCACGGGCAGCCTCGTCGGCGCCGCTGTCGGCGACGCGCTCGGCGGCGCCGTCGAGGGCTACAGCCCCGAGCAGATCGTCGAACGCCACGGCGGCCGCGTCGAGGGCATCGTCGGCCCCTGGAACGGCGACGAGTGGCGCACCGCCCGCCCGCTCGCCCCGTACCACAAGGGCAACGGCCACATCACCGACGACACGTTGATGACCCACGCCCTGGTCCGCGTCTACGCCACCGTCCGCGACCATCTCGACGCCTACGCCGTCGCCGACCACCTCGTCCCGGACCTGATCTCCCACACCCGCTGGATTCCCGAACTCGAAGCCGAGACCCTCCCCCTGCACCGGGTCTTCCTCGCCGAGAAGTGGATCGTCCACCGCCTGCACTACGGGCACAACGACCCGCGCGAGGCGGGCGTCGGCAACATCGTCAACTGCGGCGCCGCGATGTACATGGCCCCCGTCGGCCTCGTGAACGCCGCCGATCCGACGGCGGCTTACCACGAGGCCCTCGACATCGCCGGCGCGCACCAGTCCTCGTACGGCCGCGAGGCGGCGGGGGTCTTCGCGGCGGCGGTCGCCGCGGCCTGCCTGCCGGAGGCGACACCCGCCACGGTGGTCGACGCGGCGCTCGCCCTCGCCAAGGACGGCACCCAGGCCGCCATCGAGGCGGTCGCCGAAACCGCCGCCGGGCACTCGGACTTCGAGTCGGCGCTCGGCCCTCTGCGGGCGGCGGTGGCTCCGTTCGACACCGTCGGCCCCGACTACCGCTCCCCCTCCCTGGGCGCCCGGAGGCCGTCTCGTCTGCACGCGATCGAGGAGCTGCCGATCGCCCTCGGCATGCTGCTGGTCTGCGACGGCGACGTCCGCCGTACGGTCCTGGCCTGCGTCAACTACGGCCGCGACTGCGACTCCACCGCGACCATGGCGGGCGCGATCGCGGGCGCGCTGCACGGCGAGGCGGCGGTGCCGCGGGAGTGGGCGGAGCGGGTCGCCGAGGCCAGCCGCGTGGACCTGCACGCCCCCGCCCTGGAGCTGACGGCCGTGGCCCGTGAGATCCACCGCCGGGACCTGGCACGCCGTCGTGCCCACGAGGCGGCGTTCGCCGAGCTGACGGACGCGCGATGACCGGTCTGCTGCGTCTGACCTGGGTGCAGCCCGAGGACCTCGTCGGGCACGAGCTGCGGCAGGCGGAACAGGACGGCCGTGACGCGACGGCCGTCCGCGACCGCTGGCTGGCCGCCGGCGGCATGCTCGCCCCGCCCCGCGCGGGCGCCTCCCCGGCCCCGCGCCCGGAACTGCGGACGCTCGCGGAAGCGCTGCTCGACGAACTGGCCTTGCTCCCCTCGCCGTTGGCGGACGACGAGCCGACGGACTGGCCCTCGATCGTCGCGGCCTGCCCGGACTGGCCCGCATCCCAGCCACGAGGCCCCGCGTCCCCTCCGTCAGGTTCCGCACCCCGCCCGGCAGGCCCCGCGTTCCCTCCGTCAGGTTCCGCACCCCACCCGGCAGACTCCGCAACCCACCCGGCGGGCCCTTCGGCACGCGGCACCGACGGGCCCACGTCCGCCGGGGCAGCGCGCACGGCCGTGAACGAGCACGCCCTGCACGCCGCCTGGCTCGGCCGGGCCGTCGGATGCCTGCTGGGAAAACCGGTCGAGAAGCTGCCCCTGCACGCCATCCGCGCCATCGGCCGCGCCACCGGCAACTGGCCGCTCACCACCTGGTTCACCGCCAGGGGCCTGCCCGCCGAACTCGCCGCCGCTCACCCGTGGAACCGGCGCAGCGCCGCCACCTCACTCGCCGAGAACATCGACGGCATGCCCGAGGACGACGACCTGAACCACCCCCTCCTCGCGCTGGTGCTCCTGCGGCGCCACGGCCGTGCGTTCACCACGGCGCAGCTCGGCACCCTGTGGCTGGACGAGCTGCCCGCCGGCCGGACCTTCACCGCCGAGCGCGTCGCCTACCGCAATCTGCTCTCCGGCATCGAGCCCCCGCTCACCGCGACCTTCCGCAACCCCTTCCGCGAATGGATCGGCGCCGCGATCCGGGCCGACGCGCACGGCTGGACCAACCCCGGCGATCCCGCCGCCGCGGCCGAGCAGGTCTACCGCGACGCCGTCCTCACCCACACCGCGAACGGCGTGTACAGCGCGATGTTCGTCGCCGCCGCCATCGCCGCGGCAGCGGGCGGCACCGCCGACGTGCACGAGGCGATCGCCACCGGCCTGACCGTCGTCCCGCCCCGCTCCCGACTCGCGCACGCCGTACGGTTCGGCGTCCGGGCAGCCCGTGCGGAAGCCGACTTCGACCGTGCCGTCGACCTCGTCCACGCCGCCTACGGCTCGTACCACTGGGTGCACGCCCTGCCCAACGCGGCTCTGCTCGCCGCCGCCCTCACCCACGCCGACGGCGACTTCACCGGCTCCGTCTGCCGTGCCGTCTCCGGCGGGCTCGACACCGACTCGAACGGTGCGACGGCCGGCTCCCTCACCGGGCTGCTCACCGGTCACCCCGACCGGCTGCCGCACCGCTGGACGGCCCCGCTGAAGAACCGGCTGTCCACGTCCGTCCCCGGATTCGACGGCATCGGCTTCGACACCCTCGCCCGTCTCACGCTGAAGGAGGCACTCCGCCCATGACCGGCATCGTGGTTCTCGGCAGCACCAACATGGACCTCGTGGCCTACGTCGCGCAGGCCCCGAAGCGTGGAGAGACCGTCACGGGACGGGAGTTCCGTACGATCCCCGGCGGCAAGGGGGCGAACCAGGCCGTGGCCGCCGCCCGCGCGGGCGGCGACGTCAGCATGATCGGCGCCGTGGGCTCCGACGAGTTCGGCGCGGTGCTCCGTCACACCCTCGACGCGTCCGGCGTCGACATCGACCTGCTGCGCACTGCCGAGGGCCCCTCCGGCACCGCGCACATCGTCGTCGACGACGACGGCGGGAACTCCATCGTCGTCATCCCCGGCGCCAACGGCACCGTGACCGGTCTCACCCCGGGCGACGAAGCCCTCATCGCCACCGCCGGCATCCTCCTCCTGCAACTCGAACTTCCGCTCAGCGCCGTGCTCGACGGCGCCGAGGCCGCTCACCGGCATGCCGTACGCACCGTGCTCACCCCCTCTCCCGTACAGCCGCTGCCGCCCGGACTCCTCGCCGCCACCGATCTGCTGGTCCCCAACGAACACGAGGCGGCCCGGCTCACCGGAGTCACGGACCCGCGCGGGGCCGCGAAGGCCCTGCTGCGGCAGGTCCCCGAGGTCGTCATCACCCTCGGCCCGGCGGGCTGCCTGTACGCCGCCCGCGACGCCGAACCCGTCATCGTCCCCGCACCGCAGGTCGCCGCCGTGGACACCACCGCGGCGGGCGACACCTTCGTCGGCGCCCTCGCCGTCGCCCTCGGGGAAGGCAAACCGGTCCCCGAGGCCCTGGCGTGGGCCTCCTCTGCCGCCGCCCTGTCCGTCCAACGCCCAGGAGCGTCCACCTCCATGCCGTACCGCCCCGAGATCGACGCCGCCTCATGACCCCGCCCCCCACCCAGGACACGCCACCCGCCCCCCTGACCGGCCTCCGCGTCCTCGACCTGGCCACCCTCTTCGCCGGTCCGCTGTGCGCCACCCTGCTCGGCGACTTCGGCGCCGAGGTCATCAAGGTCGAGCACCCCACCCGCCCCGATCCCTCCCGCGGCCACGGTCCCGCCAAGGACGGCGTCGGGCTGTGGTGGAAGGTCCTCGGCCGCAACAAGCGCAACGTCACCCTCGACCTGTCCACCGCCGGCGGGCGGGCCACGCTGCTGCGGCTCGCGAGGACCGCCGACGTGGTCGTCGAGAACTTCCGGCCGGGCACCCTGGAGAAGTGGGGCCTCGGCTGGGAGGAACTGAACGAGGCCAACCCCCGTCTCGTCCTGACCCGGGTCACGGGCTTCGGCCAGTTCGGGCCATACTCCCGCCGGCCCGGCTTCGGAACGCTCGCGGAGGCGATGAGCGGGTTCGCCGCCGCCACGGGCGAGCCCGACGGCCCGCCCACCCTGCCGCCCTTCGGCCTCGCCGACTCGGTCGCCGCGCTCGCCACCGCCTACGCCGTGATGACCGCGCTCGCCGCCCGCACCACCACCGGCCGTGGCCAGGTCGTCGACATGGCCATCATCGAACCGATCCTCGCCGTGCTCGGACCCCAGCTGCTCTGGTACGACCAACTCGGCTACGTCCAGCCGCGCACCGGCAACCGCTCCCGCAACAACGCGCCCCGCAACATCTACCGCACGGCCGACGGCAGTTGGCTCGCCGTCTCGACCTCCGCCCAGTCCGTCGCCGAACGGGTCATGCACCTGGTCGGCCGTCCCGAGCTGATCGACGCGCCCTGGTTCGCCACGGGCAGCGGCCGAGCCGAGCACGCCGATGTGCTGGACGCGGCGGTCGGCGGATGGATCGCCCAGCACACCCGCGCCGACGCCGTGGCCGCCTTCGAGAAGGCCGAGGCGGCGATCGCCCCGGTCTACGACATCCGCGACATCGTGGCCGACCCGCAGTACCAGGCGCTCGGGACGATCACCGAGGTCCCCGACCCGGAACTCGGCCCGCTGCGTATGCAGAACGTCCTCTTCCGGCTCTCCGACACCCCCGGCGCCATCCGCTGGGCCGGCCGGCCGCACGGCGCCGACACCGAGGAGGTCCTCGCCGAACTGGGCCTCACCCCGGCCGACATCACCGCACTCCGCACCGAAGGAGCGCTATGACCTTCCCCCTGACCTGGCTGTATGCCCCCGGTGACCGCCCCGACGTCGTCCACAAGGCCATCGCCTCCGGCGCGGACGTCGTCATCGTCGACCTCGAGGACGCGGTGGCCCAGGGCCGCAAGGACTACGCCCTCGCCGCCACGGCCGAACTGCTCGCCTCCCACCTGCCCCTGCCTGTCCATGTCCGCATCAACTCCCCCCTGGACGTCGAGGCCCTCGCAGGGCTGCCTGGTCTGACAGCTCTGCGTGTCCCCAAGGTCGCATACGCCACTGACATCCAGCAGATCGCGGCCGCGGCACCGGGCGTTCCCCTGTACGCGCTGCTGGAGTCGGCGCTCGCCGTCGAGCACGCGTACGCCATCGCCACGGCCCACGACGCGGTCCGGGGCATCGCGCTCGGCGAGTCCGATCTCCGCGCCGACCTCGGCGTACGCGGTGACACCGGCCTGGACTGGCCGCGCACCCGTGCGGTGGTCGCGGCCCGGGCGGCCGGGCTCGCGCCGCCGACGCAGTCCGTGTTCCCGGACATCCTCGACCTCGACGCGCTGCACGCCTCGTGCGCCCACGGCCGTTCCATCGGCTTCCTGGGGCGCGCGGCCATCCATCCCCGTCAGCTGCCGGTCATCGAGCGCGCGTACCGGCCGACGCCCCAGGAGATCGAGGCAGCCGAGGAGATCGTGAAGGCTGCCGCGTCGGACGAGGGCGCGATGGCCCTGCCGGACGGACGGTTCGTCGACGCGGCGGTCGTGGCGGCGGCGCAGCGCACGCTCGACCTCGCGGCACGTGACTGGGAGTTCTGACGGCCCGCGCCACGGTCCGGCCGGCAGCCGGGGAACGCGAAGACCGCCGGAGGCGTCGCCTCCGGCGGTCTTCGTCATGGGTCGGTCGTCAGCCCTTGCCGGCCGACTTGGCGTCCGCGTCCGCACTCGCGGGGTCCTCGCCGTCCGGCGCCTCGGCGGCGTCCGTGGGCGTGTCCTGCACCGCGTCGTCGGTGGCGTCGTGCGCCTGCGAGTCGTCGGCTCCCGACGCGTCGGCGTGCGCGGACTCGGGACCGGCGTCCGCCGACGGCTTGGCCAGGTCCACCGCGCCCGGCTCCACGATCTCCTCGCGGCCCGGGCGCAGCCGGGCCGAGACCACCATGTAGACGACGGCCAGCAGGAAGACCACGATCGAGGTCCACACGTTGAGCCGCAGACCCAGCACGTGGTGCGCCTCGTCGACCCGCATGTACTCGATCCAGCCGCGGCCCACGCAGTACGAGGCGACGTAGAGCGCGAACGCCCGGCCGTGGCCCAGCTTGAAGCGGCGGTCGGCCCAGATGACGAGCAGCGCGACGCCGACGCACCACAGGGACTCGTAGAGGAACGTCGGGTGGTAGAGGCCGGCCTCGCGGTTCGGCCCCTCGGTGATCTTCAGGGCCCAGGGGACGTCGGTCTTCCTGCCGTACAGCTCCTGGTTGAACCAGTTGCCCCAGCGGCCGATGGCCTGCGCGAAGGCGATCGCGGGTGCGAGGGCGTCGGCCCACGCCGGAAGCGGGATGCCCCGGCGGCGGCAGCCGATCCAGGCGCCGACGGCGCCGAGCGCGATCGCGCCCCAGATCCCGAGGCCGCCTTCCCAGATCTTGAAGGCGTCGACCCAGTTCTCACCCTCGCTGAAGTACAGCTGGTAGTCGGTGATCACGTGGTAGAGCCGGCCGCCGACGAGGCCGAAGGGCACGGCCCACACGGCGATGTCGGCGACGGTGCCGGCCTTGCCGCCCCGGGCGATCCAGCGCTTGTTGCCGAACCAGACGGCTACGAAGACGCCGATGATGATGCAGAAGGCATAGCCGCGTAGCGGAAGCGGTCCGAGATGGATCACTCCGGTCGACGGGCTGGGAATGTAGGCGATGTCCATGGCAGCACCGACGCTACCGTGCCGGGTGGGACGTACGGCAACCCACCCGGCAACGTCTGGGTAACGAGCGCGCGCCTCCGCTTGTGCGCACGGGCCCGACGGAGGCGGTCAGGAGGCCGACGCGCCGGGGGACGCGCCCGTGGGCGCCGTGGGCCGCTGGGTGCCGGGCTTCTTGCCCTCGTTGGCCTCCTCGACCCACTTCTTGAAGTTGGCCACGGAGATCTGCTCCTTGCCCTTCGTCGGGAAGATCGACTCCCCGTTGAGCTGCACGGTGGGTGTGCCGCGGAAGCCGCCCTTCTGGAAGGCCTCGTTGGACTTGCGGACCCAGCTGTCGTGCTTGCCGTCCTCCACGCAGCTGCGGAAGGCGGGCGTGTCCAGGCCCCGGACCTTGTCGGCGAGCTCGATGAGCCTCTCGTTCTGCGCGAAGGCGTCGTCCGGCTCCGGCGGCTGGTTGACGAACAGCACGTCGTGGTAGGCGGTGAACTTCCCGGCGTCCTGGGCGCAGGCCGCCGCGTTCGCCGCGCGCAGCGAGCCACTGCCGCCCATGTTGCCGTCGATGAGGGTGGCGAGGTGGTACTCGACTCTGATCTCGCCGGCCTTCTCCAGCTCGTGGATCGTGTCGCGAAGGGCGTTCTCGAACTGGGCGCAGGCCGGGCAGCGGAAGTCCTCCCACACCGTCAGCGTGGAGGGCGCGTCGCTCGCGCCGACCGGGATCGCGAGCTGCTCCTCGCCCTGCGCACCGCTCGGCGCGGAGAGCGGACCGGTCTCCGCCGAGCCGCCCTCGTCCTTGCCGCTGTTCGCCGCGATCAGGCCGACGACGGCGGCCAGGCCGAGGACCCCGACCACGGCCGCGGCCACGATCAAGGTCCGCCTGCGCCTGTCGCGCGCCCGGTCCCGTGCCCGTTCCTGCTGGAGCCGCTCGCGTGCGGTCCGCTTACGTTCTTGGTTCTCGCTCACACACCGCAAACGAACCGGGGAGGCGTCGGCTCGCCTCCCCGGTCCCACATCCACCCGTACGAGCTACGCGCTGCCGCGGACTCCCCGGGCGAGCTCGCCCGCCAGTTCCCGCACGGCGTCGACGGCCGCCGTCTCGTCCGGCGCGTCGAGCATGCGCTTGACGAAGGCGGAGCCGACGATCACTCCGTCGGCGAAGGAGGCGACCTCGGCGGCCTGCTGCGGGTTGGAGACGCCCAGTCCCACGCAGACGGGCAGGTCCGTGGTGGCGCGGGTGCGTGTCACCAGGTCCTGGGCCTGGGCGCCGACCGACTCACGGGTGCCCGTGACGCCCATCAGGGAGGCCGCGTAGACGAAGCCGGAACCGGCCGAAGTGATCTTGGCGAGGCGCTCGTCCTTGCTGCTCGGCGCGACGACGAAGACGGTGGCGAGGCCGTGCTTCTCGGCGTGCTCCCTCCACAGGCCCGCCTCCTCGAACGGCAGGTCGGGCAGGATGCACCCGGCGCCGCCCGCCTCGGCGAGCTCGGCGGTGAACCGCTCCACGCCGTACCGGTCGATCGGGTTCCAGTACGTCATCACGAGCACCGGCTTGCCCGTGGCGGCGTGGGCCTCGCGGACCGTGCGCATCACGTCGGCGATCCGGACCCCGCCGCGCAGGGCGATGTCGTCGGCGGTCTGGATGACCGGCCCGTCGAGGACCGGGTCGCTGTGCGGCAGGCCGACCTCGACGACGTCGGCGCCGCCGTCGAACGCGGCCTTGACCGCCTCGATGCCGATGTCGACGGTCGGGAAGCCGGCGGGCAGGTACGCGATGAGCGCCGCCCGGTTCTCGTTCCTCGCCGCCGCGAGCGTGTCGCTCAGAAGCCGGATGTTGCCGCTCACTTCGCGTCCCCCTGGATCTCGGCGGCGCCGTTGTCGGCGGAGGCGTCGGCCTCGACCTGGGCGTCGGTGTCGTACAGCCCGAAGTAACGGGCGGCGGTGTCCATGTCCTTGTCGCCGCGGCCGGACAGGTTGACCACGATCAGTCCGTCCTTGCCGAGTTCGCGGCCGACCTCGAGGGCGCCGGCCAGCGCGTGCGCCGACTCGATGGCCGGGATGATGCCCTCGGTGCGGGACAGCAGCCGCAGCGCCTGCATGGCGGCGTCGTCCGTGACCGCGCGGTACTCGCCGCGGCCGGTGTCCTTGAGGTACGAGTGCTCGGGGCCGATCCCCGGGTAGTCGAGCCCGGCCGAGATCGAGTACGGCTCGGTGATCTGGCCCTCGTCGTCCTGGAGGACGTAGGAGCGGGAGCCGTGCAGGATGCCGGGCTCGCCCGCGGTGAGGGTGGCCGCGTGCTCCCCGGTCTCGATGCCGTGCCCGGCGGGCTCGCAGCCGATCAGGCGGACGTCCGCGTCGGGGATGAAGGCGTGGAAGAGGCCGATGGCGTTCGACCCGCCGCCGACGCAGGCGACCGCGGCGTCGGGGAGGCGGCCGGCGCGCTGAAGGATCTGGCGCCGGGTCTCGACACCGATGACCCGGTGGAAGTCGCGCACCATCGCCGGGAAGGGGTGCGGGCCCGCGACGGTGCCGAAGAGGTAGTGGGTGTGGTCGACGTTGGCGACCCAGTCGCGGAACGCCTCGTTGATGGCGTCCTTGAGGGTGCGGCTGCCGGACTTCACGGCGACGACCTCGGCGCCGAGCATCCGCATGCGGGCGACGTTGAGCGCCTGCCGCCGGGTGTCGATCTCGCCCATGTAGATGGTGCACTCGAGCCCGAACAGCGCACACGCGGTGGCCGTGGCCACCCCGTGCTGACCGGCGCCGGTCTCGGCGATGACGCGGGTCTTGCCCATGCGCCGGGTGAGCAGGGCCTGACCCAGCACGTTGTTGATCTTGTGCGAGCCGGTGTGGTTGAGGTCCTCGCGCTTGAGGAAGACGCGCGCGCCGCCGGCGTGCTCGGCGAAGCGCGGCACCTCGGTGAGGGCGCTGGGGCGGCCGGTGTAGTTGACCATGAGTTCGCCGAGCTCGGCGGCGAAGGCGGGGTCGGACTTGGCCTTCTCGTACTCGACCGCGACCTCGTCGACGGCGGCGACGAGGGCCTCGGGGATGAACTTCCCGCCGAAGTCGCCGAAGTAGCCGGCGGGGCTGGGGACGTGACCCTCGGGGTCGGGGATGAAGTAGTCGCTGGACATGGCGACGCTGCTCCTTGTTTCGGGGCGTTTCGGGGCGCGCGGCCCCGGGACGTGTCGGGTGGGATGCGGCTGCGTGGCGCTGCGGCGGGCCGTGTCCCTCCCCGCCCTTCCCGACCGGGGCAGGCCCCGGACCCCGTACCGCGCTCGGCGCGGCGTCCTCGATGTCCCCGGGGCTCGCCCTGGGGACCCCCGGACGGACTGCACGGCAGCCCCGTCCGAGGCGCGGGATCAGGGGGCGGCGCCCCCGGTCAGCGGGAAGGGGCGGGGACGGGAAGGGAACCCCGCCCACGCGCCCCGCGCCATCGCATCCCGTTGACCTGACCGGGCTCGTCGCCGATGACGTACCGCACCCGCCGTCCGTGCACCCGCCGCGCCGGTGCCCGGCAGCCGCGCGGCCGGCAGCCGCGGGCCAGGCGCGCGTACGGGCCGCACGCCGGTGTCGCCGCCGCGGGCAGGCCGACGGCGCCCGGACGCGGGCCCGGGGTCGAACGGCGGTGGCGGACGGCGGTCATCGGGCGGTCAGCCCCGCCCGTGCCGCAGCGCGGGGTGGGCGCCCGCGGCCACCAGGTCGGCGACGGCCGACTTGGGGTCGCGG
The DNA here is from genome assembly GCF_040675505.1 of Streptomyces sp. NPDC049597. Lineage (NCBI taxonomy): Bacteria > Bacillati > Actinomycetota > Actinomycetes > Kitasatosporales > Streptomycetaceae > Streptomyces > Streptomyces sp. NPDC049597. The sequence goes on along the minus strand of NZ_JBFAOY010000005.1, from coordinate 40,836 downwards.
CCGGTGACCAGGGACTCGCCGACGAGGACGGCGTCCGCGCCCGCGTTGGCGTAGGCGATCAGGTCGTGCGGACCGCGCACGCCCGACTCGGCGACCTTGACGATGTGCGCCGGAATCTCGGGGGCGACCCGCTCGAAGGTGGAACGGTCGACCTTCAGCGTCTTCAGGTCGCGGGCGTTGACACCGATGATCTTGGCGCCGGCGTCGACGGCACGCTCGACCTCTTCCTCGTCGTGCACCTCGACCAGCGGCGTGAGGCCGATGGACTCGGCACGCTCGATCAGGGAGACCAGCGCCTCCTGCTCCAGCGCGGCCACGATCAGCAGCGCCAGGTCGGCGCCGTACGCCCGGGCCTCCCACAGCTGGTACGCGGTGACGATGAAGTCCTTGCGCAGCACCGGGATGTCGACCTTGGCCCGCACGGCCTCCAGGTCGGCGAGCGATCCGCCGAAGCGGCGCTGCTCGGTGAGCACGGAAATGACGGCGGCGCCGCCCGCCTCGTAGTCCGCGGCGAGTCCCGCCGGGTCGGCGATCGCGGCGAGCGCGCCCTTGGAGGGGCTGGAGCGCTTGACCTCGCAGATCACCTTGACGCCCTCACCGCGCAGGGCGGCGACGCCGTCCTTGGCCGCCGGAGCCTTGGCGGCGCGCTCCTTGAGCTCGTCGAGGCTGACACGCGCCTGCCGCTCGGCCATGTCGGCGCGCACACCTTCGATGATCTCGTCGAGCACACTCACGCGAGCGGCCCCCTTCCGGGACGGTGATGGTTGAGGATCAGCCAACTCGATGGTATCCGCAGGAGCGCCCGGGGTCCTCATCCGGTCGGCCGCTGTCCCACTACCTGGGACTTCATGGGGCGAGCGCCGATCCGAACGGCAGGTTCCGCACGACGCTGAAGATCAGCAGGACCCCGCCGATGACCCACCACCAACCGGGGGCGAGACCGATCCGCAGCGGCCTGCCCTGAACGGCGCGGACCAGCCACAGGACCCATACGACGGCGAAGACGGCGTAGCCGACGACGGCGGCGGCGTTGGCGCCGAGGGCGGTGCCCAGATCGCCGTGGACGAAGGCGTGGGCGCTGCGCAGACCGCCGCAGCCGGGGCAGTAGAGGCCGGTGAAGCGGAGGAGGGGGCAGACGGGGTAGTGACCGGGCTCGTTGGGGTCGACGGTGCCGACGTAGGCGAAGGCGGCGGCGGCGCCGGTGAGCACCGCGAGGGGCACGGCCACGCGCCGCGCCGTCCCGCGCGGTGCGGGACGGCCGCCCGCGGGCACCGCGCCCGGTCCCCAGTGCGCCGCACCGGCCCCCGCGCGCTCGGGCCAGGTGCCGGGCGCGGTCGCGTACCCGTGCGCGGCACGGCCCCCGGCGCCCGTGGCCGGTGCGGCGGTTCCCGACTGTGCGACCGCCCCGTGGCCGGGGGCGGGAAGGACTCCGGCCCCCGCATGCGGTGCGTCCGGTCCCGACGGGGCGTGGCCATCGGGTGCCGTCACCGGCGGCCGGCCCGCGAGCCCCGCCGCATCCCGCTCCGGCATCCGCCCGTCCGCGGCATCCGCGCGCCCGGCAGAACACACCGATGCGTCCGGGCCTGAAGGGGCATGGCCATCGTGTGCCGTCACCGGCGGCCGGCCCGCGAGCCCCGCCGCATCCCGCTCCGGCATCCGCCCGTCCGCGGCATCCGCGCGCCCGGCAGAACACACCGGTGCGTCCGGGCCGTGGCCGGCCGGCGACGCGCCGGCGGCCGCGGATGCGTCGCCCGTCGGTGCCTGGGGAGCCGGGCGGGGCAGGGGGCCGGGGGACGGGGGCGTCGGGGTCATCTGGTGATTCTCGCCGTTCCAGCACAACGGCGCAGCCCGGTCGTGCCGTGCTGCGCCGTTTCCTCCCGGATCGTCACCGCGTCACGCGGTCGCCCTCTCCTGCGCGGCGGCGCGGGCGCGGGCCTGGACCACCTCGTCCGGCTCCTGCGGCGTGCCGAGGCCGGCCATCTTCATGGCGCCGCCCGCGATCGCGCCGAGCGCGATGAGGGCCGAACCGGCCCAGAAGCCGACCGGGTTGTCCGCCACCATGAAGACGCCTGCGACGCAGAAGCCGATGAAGGAGATGGTGACGCCGGTCCAGGCGGCCGGGGTGTGTCCGTGGCTGCTGCCCGCCATGAGTTGCTCCTCGTTTGTGATGCGCTGTCGTGAGCTGGTGCTCGTGCTGAGCCGGACGCTCGCAGTCATTGTCCCGTACGACAACACGCGCGGTGAGCTGGGGTCACCCTTCGCGCGTCGGGTCCTCGCCGCGGTCCAGGGCCTTCCAGAGGTCCTCGGGCCGGTCGGGGTCCACGGCGGCCGCCTTGCGGGGACGCGGTGTGCCGTCGCGCTCGTAGCGGCCGGACATGGCGGGCCACCGCCTGCCGTACCGCAGCGCCAGGACACCGGCGAGCAGGATCAGCAGGCCGCCGGCCGCGGTCACGTAGGGCCAGGCCGTGTGGGTGAGCGCGTCGACCGTCGCGGCGGCGTCGCCCGTGGTGCGCGCCGCCTTCTCGTCGAGCGCGTCGCGATCGGACGCGCCCAGCAGCGACGCCAGCGCCGCACCCGCGCCGCTGAGCGCCAGGAGCCCGGAGACGACGAAGCGGCCTGCGCCACGGACGGCGAACACGGCGACGAGGGCGGCGAGTCCGACGATCGCGAGCGCGGTGGGCACGCCCGTGACGTCCCCGCCGTCGGCGTCGAGCGCAACGGTCCCGCCGCCGACCGAGGCGCGGCCCTCCGCCCAGATCCGCCCGGCGGCGAGCAGGACGACGGTCGCGCCGACGGCGCCGAGGAGCAGGGCCGCGGCGAGGCTGCGGCGGCTGCCGCTGGTGGCGGCCGCCGCGGCGGCGCGTGGCTGGGGTACGGGTACGGCACTCACGCGTCCACTATCCCTTACCGCCCCGACGCGCCGTTCAGCCGGTTGGCGGTGTGGACGGCGCGCAGCACGGCCGCCGCCTTGTTGCGGCACTCGGTGTCCTCGGCGACCGGGTCGGAGTCGGCGACGACACCCGCTCCGGCCTGGACGTACGCCGTGCCGTCGCGCAGCAGCGCGGTCCTGATGGCGATGGCGGTGTCGGAGTCGCCCGCGAAGTCCAGGTAGCCGACGGCGCCGCCGTACAGCCCGCGGCGCGAGGGCTCCAGCTCGTCGATGATCTGCATGGCGCGGGGCTTGGGCGCCCCGGACAGGGTGCCCGCGGGGAAGCAGGCGGTGAGGACGTCGAAGGCGGTACGGCCCTCGGCGACCCTGCCGGTCACGGTGGAGACGATGTGCATGACGTGGGAGTACCGCTCGATCGACATGAAGTCGACGACCTCGACGCTGCCGGGCGCGCAGACGCGGCCCAGGTCGTTGCGGCCGAGGTCCACGAGCATCAGGTGCTCGGCGCGCTCCTTGGGGTCGGCGAGCAACTCCTCGGCGAGGTCGTGGTCCTCCTGCGGGGTGGCGCCGCGCGGGCGGGTGCCGGCGATCGGGTGGAGCATGGCGTGCCCGTCCTCGACCTTGACCAGCGCCTCGGGGCTGGAGCCGACGACGTCGAACCCCTCGAAGCGGAAGAGGTACATGTACGGCGACGGGTTGGTGGCCCGCAGGACCCGGTAGACGTCCAGCGCGCTCGCGGCGCACGGCGTCTCGAACCGCTGGGAGGGCACGACCTGGAACGCCTCGCCGGCCCGGATGCGCTCCTTGATGTCCTCGACGGCGTCCTGGTAGTCCCGGCCTCCCCACAGCGCCGAGAACTCGGGCAGCTCCGAGGGCGGCAGGGCGGCGGGCGCGGAGGCGAGCGGCCGGGCGAGGTCGGCCTCCATGGCGTCGAGGCGGGCGACGGCGTTCGCGTACGCCTCGTCGACCCCGGTGGCGAGGCAGTTGTGGTTGATGGCGTTGGCGATCAGCAGGACGCTGCCGTCCCAGTGGTCCATGACCGCGAGGTCCGAGGTGAGCAGCATGGTCAGCTCGGGCAGCTTCAGGTCGTCGCGCTCACCGGGGCCGATCTTCTCGAGCCTGCGCACGATGTCGTAGCCGAGGTAGCCGACCATGCCGCCGGTGAAGGGGGGCATGCCCGACGCGAGGTCGCGCGGGGTGTGGAGCGTCTGCACGGTCTCGCGCAGGGCGGCGAGCGGGTCGCCGTCCGTGGGGACGCCGACGGGCGGGACGCCGAGCCAGTGCGCCTGGCCGTCGCGGACGGTGAGCGTGGCGTCGGAGCGTACGCCGATGAACGAGTAGCGCGACCAGGAGCGGCCGTTCTCCGCGGACTCCAGGAGGAACGTGCCGGGACGCTCGGCGGCGAGCTTGCGGTAGAGCCCGACGGGTGTGTCGCCGTCCGCGAGCAGGCGACGGCTGACGGGGATGACACGGCGGTCGGCGGCCAGCTTGCGGAAGGTCTCGAGATCCATGGCGGCAGACCCTACTCGCCGAGGGGCAGGACGTCGGCGTCGAAGCAGGTCCGGGCGCCGGTGTGGCAGGCGGCGCCGACCTGGTCGACCTTGACGAGCACGGTGTCGGCGTCGCAGTCCAGGGCGACGGACTTCACGTGCTGCACGTGGCCGGACGTGTCGCCCTTGACCCAGTACTCCCGGCGGCTGCGGGACCAGTAGGTGCAGCGGCCGGTGGTCAGGGTTCGGTGCAGTGCCTCGTCGTCCATCCAGCCGAGCATCAGCACCTCACCGGTGTCGTACTGCTGGGCGATGGCGGGGAGGAGGCCGTCGGCGCTGCGCTTGAGGCGGGCGGCGATGGCGGGGTCGAGGCCACTGGCGGGGACACTGCTGGTCATGGGCCCATTGTGCCGTGCCGCGGGGCGGCCCGGACGGTGCGTCCACTGGGCGGACCCGGCGGGACGGCCGTACGCTGGCGGGCATGTCGACCCATGCGAAGCGCGAACGACTTCTGCTCGCCGATGTGTTGGAGGCGGCGGGGCCGGAGGCCGCGACCCTGTGCCACGGCTGGACGACACGGGAGCTGGCGGCGCACGTGGTGATGCGCGAGCGCAGGCCGGACGCCGCCGGCGGAATCCTGATCAAGGCGCTCAAGGACCGTGCGGAGCGGATCCTGGCGGAGTTCGCGGCCAAGCCGTACGACGAGCTGGTCCAGCTGATCCGTACGGGACCGCCGCGGATGTCGCCGTACGCCATCAAGCCGGTCGACGAGGCGGCGAACACGATCGAGTTCTTCGTCCACGCCGAGGACGTGCGGCGGGCGCAGCCGGACTGGGCGCCGCGCGATCTGGACAAGGTCTTCGAGAACGTGCTGTGGTCGCGCCTGGAGAAGGGCGCGCGGCTGCTCGGGCGCAGGTCGCCGGTGGGGCTGGTGCTGCGCCGGCCGGACGGTCAGACGGCGGTGGCGCATCGCGGTACGCCCGTGGTGACGGTGACCGGGGAGCCCGGCGAGCTGACGCTGTTCGCCTTCGGCCGCCAGGACGCGACGCGGGTGGACCTGGAGGGCGACAAGGACGCGATCGCGCGGGTCCGCGAGGCGCAGCTCGGGGTCTAGACCCCGGAAGCGGTTGTGGTGCGCGTCCGGCCCGCCGCGGAGCCACAGCACGTACCGGAGCGCAGTGACGCAGACATGCCGAAGGGGTCCCGGGACGTTCTCCCGGGACCCCTTCGGTCGGGGTCAGCGGACCGGGTGGCCCGCCGCCCGCAGGGTGTCCTTGACCTGGGAGATCCGCAGGTCTCCGAAGTGGAACACGGAGGCGGCGAGCACCGCGTCCGCGCCCGCGTCGACGGCCGGAGCGAAGTCGGCCAGCTTGCCGGCGCCGCCGGACGCGATCACCGGGACCGTGACGTGCTTCCGCACGGCCGCGATCATCTCGGTGTCGTAGCCGTCCTTGGTGCCGTCGGCGTCCATCGAGTTGAGCAGGATCTCACCGGCGCCCAGTTCGGCGGCCCGGTGCGCCCACTCGACGGCGTCGATGCCGGTGCCCTTGCGGCCGCCGTGCGTGGTGACCTCGAACGTCCCCGCCGCGGTCCGCCGCGCGTCGACGGACAGCACCAGCACCTGGCGGCCGAACCGCTCGGCGATCTCGCGGATCAGCTCCGGGCGGGCGATCGCCGCGGTGTTGACGCCGACCTTGTCCGCGCCCGCGCGCAGCAGCTTGTCGACGTCATCGGCGCTGCGCACGCCGCCGCCGACGGTGAGCGGGATGAAGACCTGTTCGGCGGTGCGGCGCACCACGTCGTAGGTGGTCTCCCGGTTTCCGGACGAGGCCGTGATGTCGAGGAAGGTGAGCTCGTCGGCGCCTTCGGCGTCGTACAGCTTGGCCATCTCGACGGGGTCGCCCGCGTCGCGCAGGTTCTGGAAGTTGACGCCCTTGACGACCCGGCCGGCGTCGACGTCCAGGCAGGGGATCACGCGGACCGCGAGGGTCATGCGGCACCTCCTTCGGTGGTGGTGGGCCGGTACGCCTCGACCTCGACCTCGACGACCAGCGAGGGGTCGACGAAGCCGGAGACGATGAGCATCGACGCGGCCGGACGGACCGCGCCGAACAGCTCCTTGTGCGCGCGGCCCACTTCGTCCACGTCCCGGGCGTGGGTGATGTACATACGGGTGCGCACGACGTCCTCGGCGCCGAGGCCGAGTTCCTTCAGGGCGTCGAGCGCCACCCCGAACGCGGTCATCGTCTGCTCGAACGGTCCGCCCGCGGAGATCTCGCCGCCGGCGACGGAGGTGCAGCCGGAGACGAGGACCAGGCCGTTCGGCAGCTGGACGGCGCGGGAGTAGCCGAAGGACTCCTCCCACGGCCCACCCGAGCCGATCCGGCGTACGGCTTGCGTCATGCGGACACCGCCGCCAGCGCTTCTTCCAGCGTGAACGCCTTGGCGTACAGCGCCTTTCCGACGATCGCGCCCTCGACGCCCTCGGGCACCAGCGACGCGAGCGCGCGCAGGTCGTCGAGGGAGGAGACACCGCCCGAGGCGACGACGGGCTTGTCGGTCGCGGCGCAGACGTTCCGCAGCAGCTCCAGGTTGGGGCCCTGGAGCGTGCCGTCCTTGGCGATGTCGGTGACCACGTACCGGGCGCAGCCCTCGGAGTCGAGGCGGGCCAGGGTCTCGTAGAGGTCGCCGCCGTCGCGGGTCCAGCCGCGGCCGCGCAGGGTGGTGCCCCGCACGTCGAGGCCCACCGCGATCCTGTCGCCGTGCTCGGCGATGACCTTGGCGACCCATTCCGGGGTCTCCAGCGCGGCGGTGCCCAGGTTGACGCGCCGGCAGCCGGTGGCGAGCGCGGCCGCGAGGGAGGCGTCGTCGCGGATGCCGCCGGACAGCTCGACCTTGACGCCGTGAGCCGACAGGCTCCCTGCGACCTCGGCGATCAGGTCGCGGTTGTCGCCGGTGCCGAAGGCGGCGTCCAGGTCGACGAGGTGCAGCCACTCGGCGCCCGCGCGCTGCCAGGCCAGGGCGGCCTCCAGCGGGGAGCCGTAGGAGGTCTCCGTACCGGACTCGCCATGGACGAGGCGGACGGCCTGGCCGTCGCGGACGTCGACTGCGGGGAGGAGTTCAAGCTTCGGCATCAGAGCGTCTCGATCCAATTGGTCAGCAGCTGGGCACCGGCGTCGCCGGACTTCTCGGGGTGGAACTGGGTGGCCCACAGCGCGCCGTTCTCGACGGCGGCGACGAAGGGCTCGCCGTGCGTGGCCCAGGTGACCTTGGGCGCGCGCATGGCGGCGTTGGCGGCCTCGAAGTTCCACTCGTGCACCGCGTAGGAGTGCACGAAGTAGAACCGCGCGTCGTCCTCGACTCCGGCGAAGAGCTCGCTGTCCGCGGGCGCCTCGACGGTGTTCCAGCCCATGTGGGGCACGACCGGGGCCTTCAGCGGTCCGACGGTGCCGGGCCACTCGTCGAGGCCGTCGGTCTCGACGCCGTGCTCGATGCCGCGCGCGAACAGGATCTGCATGCCGACGCAGATGCCCATGACGGGCCGGCCGCCGGAGAGCCGTCGGTCGACGATCCAGTGGCCGCGGGCCTGGGTCAGGCCCTCCATGCAGGCGGCGAAGGCGCCGACGCCCGGGACGAGGAGCCCTTCGGCGTTCATGGCCTTGTCGTAGTCACGGGTGATCTCGACGTCCGCGCCGACGCGCGCGAGCGCGCGCTCGGCGGAACGGACGTTGCCGAAGCCGTAGTCGAAGACGACGACCTTCTTCTGTGCGCTCACGCTGCTACCCCCAGATTCCCTGAATCCGCAGAACGCCGGCGACCAGGCACATCGCGGAGGCCGCGGTCAGCAGCACGATGGGGCCCTTGGGCATCTTCTGTTTGGAGAAGGAGTAGACGCCGCCGGCGAGGAACAGCCCGACGACGATGAGGATGGTGGACAGACCGGTCATCTTCTTAGAGCGCGCCCTTCGTGGAGGGAAGGATGCCGGCGGCGCGCGGGTCGCGCTCCGAGGCGTAGCGCAGCGCACGGGCGAGGGCCTTGAACTGGCACTCGACGATGTGGTGCGCGTTGCGCCCGTACGGGACGTGGACGTGCAGGGCGATCTGCGCCTGGGCGACGAAGGACTCCAGGATGTGCCGGGTCATCGTCGTGTCGTAGGTGCCGATCATCGGCGCCATGTTCTCCGGCTCGGTGTGCACCAGGTACGGGCGGCCCGAGAGGTCCACGGTGACCTGCGCGAGGGACTCGTCCAGCGGCACGGTGCAGTTGCCGAAGCGGTAGATGCCGACCTTGTCGCCGAGGGCCTGCTTGAAGGCGGCGCCGAGGGCGAGGGCGGTGTCCTCGATGGTGTGGTGGGTGTCGATGTGCAGGTCGCCGTCGGTCTTGACGGTCAGGTCGAACAGGCCGTGCCTGCCGAGCTGGTCGAGCATGTGGTCGAAGAAGCCGACGCCGGTGGCGACGTCGACCTTGCCGGTGCCGTCGAGGTCTATCTCGACGACGACCGAGGTCTCCTTGGTGGTGCGCTCGACCCGTCCAGTGCGGCTCATGAGCTCTGCTCCTTCTTCAGTGCGCGAACCGCATCGAGGAACGCGTCGTTCTCTTCGGGCGTACCGGCGGTGACCCGCAGTCGCCCCGGTACGCCGTTGTCACGGACCAGCACGCCGTGGTCGAGGATCTTCTGCCACATCGCCTGCGCGCCGCCCTCGCCGTCGAAGCGCCCGAACTGCACGAAGTTGGCGTCGGATTCGGTGACTTCGTAGCCGATGGCGCGCAGCTCCGCGACCAGCCGGTCCCGCTCGGTCTTCAGCTGCTCGACGTACCCGAGGAGCGTATCGGTGTGCTCCAGGGCGGCCAGCGCGGTGGCCTGGGTGACGGCCGACAGGTGGTAGGGCAGGCGCACCAGCTGGACGGCGTCGACCACCGCGGGGTGCGCGGCGAGGTAGCCGAGGCGCAGCCCGGCCGCGCCGAACGCCTTCGACATGGTGCGCGAGACGACCAGGTTCGGCCGGCCCTCGATGAGCGGCAGCAGCGAGGGGTGGTGGCTGAACTCCACGTACGCCTCGTCCACCACGACGAGGGAGGGCTTGGCCTCCTGCGCGGCCTCGTACAGCGCGAGGACGGTGTCGGCGTCGACAGCGGTGCCGGTGGGGTTGTTGGGCGTGGTGACGAAGACGACGTCCGGCCGGTGCTCGGCGATGGCGGCCCGCGCCCTGCCGACGTCGATGGTGAAGTCCTCGCTGCGGGGGCCGGAGATCCAGCCCGTGCCCGTGCCGCGGGAGATCAGCTCGTGCATGGAGTACGACGGCTCGAAGCCGATGGCGACCCGCCCCGGACCGGCGAAGGTCTGCAGCAGCTGCTGGATGACCTCGTTGGAGCCGTTGGCTGCCCACACGTTGGCGAGCGCGACCTCGTGGCCGGTCGTGCGGGTGAGGTAGCGCGCCAGCTCGGTGCGCAGCTCGACCGCGTCCCGGTCGGGGTAGCGGTTCAGCCCGCGTGCGGCCTCGCGCACCCGCTCGGCGATCCGCTCGACGAGCGGCTCGGGGAGCGGGTAGGGGTTCTCGTTGGTGTTCAGCCGGACGGGGACGTCGAGCTGGGGCGCGCCGTAGGGGGACTTGCCGCGCAGCTCGTCCCGGATCGGCAGGTCGTCCCAGGGGGACGAGGAGGTGTTTGCGATGTCGGTCACTGTCCCGGCACCTTCCAGTCGAACCTCGCCTTGAGGGCGGCGCCGTGCGCGGGCAGGTCCTCCGCCTCGGCCAGCGTCACCACGTGGTGGGCGACCTCGGCGAGCGCGTCGCGCGTGTAGTCCACGATGTGGATGCCGCGCAGGAACGACTGCACGGACAGGCCCGAGGAGTGGCAGGCGCAGCCGCCGGTGGGCAGGACGTGGTTGGAGCCGGCGGCGTAGTCGCCGAGCGACACGGGCGCCCACGGGCCGACGAAGATCGCGCCCGCGTTGCGGACACGGGCCGCGACGTCGGCGGCGCCGGCGGTCTGGATCTCCAGGTGCTCGGCGCCGTACGCGTCGACGACCTTGAGGCCGTCCTCGACCGAGGAGACGAGGACGATCGCGGACTGCCTGCCGGCCAGCGCGGGCCTGATCCGGTCCTCGACGTGCTTGGTGGCGGCGACCTGCGGCTCCAGCTCGCGCTCGACCGCGGCGGCGAGCTCCTCGGAGTCGGTGACGAGCACGGCCGCGGCCAGCGGGTCGTGCTCGGCCTGGCTGATCAGGTCGGCGGCGACGTGCGCCGGGTCGGCGGTCGAGTCGGCGAGGATCGCGATCTCGGTGGGACCGGCCTCGGCGTCGATGCCGATGCGGCCGGTGAAGTACCGCTTGGCCGCGGCGACCCAGATGTTGCCGGGGCCGGTCACCATGTTGGCCGCGGGGCAGGACTCGGTGCCGTACGCGAACATCGCGACGGCGGTGGCGCCGCCCGCCGCGTAGACCTCGTCGACGCCGAGCAGCGCGCAGGCCGCGAGGATGGTGGGGTGCGGAAGGCCGCCGAACTCCTTCTGCGCGGGGGACGCCAGCGCGAGGGACGGGACGCCGGCCTCCTGCGCGGGCACCACGTTCATGATCACGGAGGAGGGGTAGACGGACCGGCCGCCGGGGGCGTAGAGCCCGACGCGGTCGACGGGGACCCACTTCTCGGTGACGGTGCCGCCGGGGACGACCTGCGTGGTGTGGTCCTTGCGGCGCTGGGCGCGGTGGACGATCCTGGCGCGCCGGATCGACTCCTCCAGGGCGGCCCTGACCTCGGGGTCGAGCTCGGCCAGCGCCCGGGTGAGGGCGGCGGCCGGCACGCGCACCTGGTCGAGGACGACCCCGTCGAACCTCTCCGCGTACTCGATCAGCGCCGCGTCGCCCCGATGATGCACGTCCTCGCAGATCGGCCGCACCTTCTCCAGGGCGGCTTCCACGTCGAAATCGGCACGGGGCAGCAGGTCGCGCAGAGCGCCGCCCTCCGGGAGGGCGTCGCCGCGCAGATCGATTCGAGAGATCACGGAACCAATTCTCTCAGACCGGATCCGGCGGTTGTTTTCCGTATCAGTCACTGATACGGGTGCGCCCGTCACCGCGCCCCCACCGTTCCCGTAGGCCGAAAACAGCCACCCCAGCTCATCTCCGGCCGACCCTCACCACTAGCGTTCAGGCCGTCACTGAGCGGGAAGAACAGCTGTACGAGCCAACGAGCGGAGGAGCGGCAGTGACCGAGCCGCTTGACGACGGGCCCCCGGAGGGACTGAGCCCGACCGAGCAGAACATGTGGAACGCCTTCAGGAACGGCAGCGCCTACGACCTCAGCGACACCGATCCCCTGCTGAACGACCCGTTCTCGCCGCACCCCTGGGGCCCCGAGCGCAGCGTGCGCGCGTCCGTCGTGGCGCGGCTGCTGCTGAGCGGTCCGTCCGCGCGGCCGGGCCGGGTCGCCGCGCTCAAGCTGCGCGGCGTCCAGATCACCGGCACGCTCAAGCTCGCCGGCGGCAGCATCGGCCCCTACGTCGAGCTCAACGGCTGCCGCTTCGAGAACGAGCTGCTGATGCCCGAGGCGCACTTCACCACCGTGCGCCTGGTCGGCTGCGCGATCCCGCGCATCGAGGCGGCCCGGCTGCGCACGGAGGGCGATCTGCACATGCCGCGCTGCCGGGTGGAGCACGGCATCCGGCTCACCGACGCGCAGATCGGCACGGACCTGCTGCTCAACCAGATCCATGTGCGCCCGGACCGCCGCGGGCGTGCCATCACCGCGGACGGTTTGTCGGTCGCCCAGGACTTACAGGCCGAACTGATCGAGACCTACGGGGAGTTCAGCCTGCGCGGCGCGAAGATCGGCGTCTCGCTCAGTCTGCGCGGCAGCCGGCTGCGGGCGGCCGCCGAGCGGCGCGCGCTGAACGCCCCGCAGCTGAGCGTCGAGCGCACGCTGTACATGACGGGCGCCTGGGTGAGCCTCGCCACCGGCAACCAGGGCGCCACTCCCCCGTTCGGGATCAACACCGCGGGCGCGGCGGTGCGCGGCTCGCGGCTGCAGCCCTTCGAGTGCTACGGCGGGGTGCGCCTGGACGACGGGCGGTTCGGCGACGCGGTCGACCTGAACCGCGCGCGGTTCGTGCTGAGCCCGCACGAGGAGCTGTCACTGCGCCGGATCACGACGCCGGAGCTGCGGTTCAACGCGGAGCGCCCCGAGGAGGGCCGGGTCGTGCTGAACGGCGCCAAGGTGGTGACGCTGATCGACCTGGCGGCGAGCTGGCCGGGGCCCGGCGGTCTGGCGATGGGCGGCTTCGTCTACGAAAACCTCGTCCCCTACGAGGAGTTCCCGCTGTCGCGCCGGCTGGAGTGGGTGACCTCGGCGACACCGGAGTACTCCCCGGAGCCGTACGAACGGCTCGCGACCGTGCTGCGCAACAGCGGCGAGGACGCGGACGCCCGCGAGGTGCTGCTCGCCAAGCAGCGCCGGCGGCGGGAGACGCTGCCGCTGGCCGCGAAGCTGTGGGGCTACCTCCAGGACTGGACGGTGGCGTACGGCTACCGGCCCGGCCGGGCGGCGCTGTGGATGGCGGTGCTGTGGGCGGCCGGCGCAATCGCCTTCGCGCACGTGGCCCCGGATCCGATCAAGAAGGAGGAGCACCCGGAATGGAATCCGGCTCTGTATGCGCTGGATCTGCTCATTCCGGTGATCAATCTCGGCCAGGACGGCTATTGGAGACTTGACGAGCGCTGGCAATGGGCTTCGGCGGCACTGGTGCTTCTCGGGTGGATTCTGGCGACCACGGTGGCGGCGGGAGCCTCCCGTCTGCTGCGGCGCGGATAAAGCCCGGAGCAGCGTTTCTTTACCCTGTCTTGACCGGCTCCCGGGCAACCTTTCCGCCGCTACCAAAGATTCACAGGCGTGCTCTGGCGCGGCGCTCACCTGCGGTTTTCAATGGTCCGCACCATGTCATTCCTTCGCGCCCTGACCCGCACCGCGCGCGTGATCCGTCATACGCCCGGACTGTCCGACGGCCTCGTGTCCGACGACGCGGTACTGCTCGACGCCCCCGACGAGCGGCTCGCTCCCGCGCTCGTCGCGGCCGCCGAGGGCGAGTACGAAGGGGCCGCGAAGCTGCTCGCGACCACACGGGAATCGGCCGAATGGGAGAACCGCGACCGGTACGTGTCGCGGCTCGCCGCGTTCGCCAGGAACCGGGACGAATGGCTCGGCAGCTGGCTGGGCGCGTGCCCCCGCGACGCGGACGCCCTGCTCGTGAAGGCGCAGCTCGCGGTCGCACGGGCGTGGGAGTCGCCGGCCCGCGCCGAGCGGCTGCGCGAGGTCGGCCCGCTGATCGACGCGGCGGCGGACGCCGAACCGAACGACCCCGTGCCGTGGCGCATCGCGCTGGACCACGCCCGCGGGACGCACGCGACGCACACGGCGTTCGAGTCCCTGTGGGAGCGGGCCATCCGCCGGTCGTCGCACCACTACGGCTGCCATGTGGCGGCGCTGCAGTACCTGTCCGCCCAGTGGTACGGCTCGCACCGCGAGTGCTTCGACTTCGCCGAGGACGCGGCGGCCGACGCGCTGCCGGGTTCGCTGGTCCAGGCGCTGCCGGTCCGGGCGGCGTTCGCCCAGCTGCTGACCGGCGAGCCGACCACGTCGGTCCAGGACGACCGGATCGACGCGGCGGCGGACCTCGCCATCGCGCTGTCCGCCGGCTACGCGGCCGGGGACCCGTGGCCCGCCGAGGTCCGCAACCTGCTCACCTACGTGCTCGTGGCGCGCGGGCGGTGGGCGGACGCGCTGGCGCAGTTCCGGCTGATCGGCCCCTGCGCGACCTCCTTCCCCTGGACGTCGGTGACGGACGATCCGCTGGGGCAGTTCCTGCGGGCGCGGGACGGGGTGCGGATCGAAGTCGCGTCCACGATGCCGCTGCGCGGGCGGGGGCGCGGGGCCCGCACGCGCGCCCATTACTCTTGACCGCTGTGACCACCGTTCGCCTCCCCCTCTTCCCGCTGAACTCGGTGCTTTTCCCTGGGCTCGTGCTGCCCCTGAACGTCTTCGAGGAGCGTTATCGCGCCATGATGCGCGAACTGCTGAAGACGGACGAGGAGGAGCCGAGGCGTTTCGCCGTCGTCGCGATCCGGGACGGGCGGGAGGTCGCGCCGACGGCGCCCGGCATGCCCGACCCCACGACGGTCCTCGAGCGCGGACCCGCGGCCGGTTTCGGGTCCGACCCGATCCAGGCGTTCCACCGGGTGGGCTGCGTCGCGGACGCGGCGACGATCCGGGAGCGGGAGGACGGCAGCTTCGAGGTCCTGGCGACCGGTACCACCCGCGTGCGGCTGCTGTCGGTGGACGCGAGCGGTCCGTTCCTGACGGCGGAGCTGGAGGAACTCCCCGAGGAGCCGGGGGAGGGCGCCGGCGCGCTCGCGGAGGGCGTGCTGCGGGCCTTCCGCAACTACCAGCAGCGGCTGGCGGGTGCGCGTGAGCGGACGCTCTCGACGGGGGCGGAGCTGCCGGACGAGCCCTCGGTGGTGTCGTACCTGGTCGCCGCGGCGGCCGTGCTGGACACGCCCACCAAGCAGCGGCTGCTCCAGGCGCCGGACACGGCGACGCGGCTGCGCGAGGAACTGAAGCTGCTGCGGGGGGAGACGGCGGTGCTGCGGCACCTTCCGTCGTTGCCGATGGTGGACCTCACGAGGCAGCCGACGAGCCCCAACTGACGGGAGGGACCACCCAGGTGGCGAAGAAGCAGAAGAAGCAGTCGGGCGGCACGGGTGGCACTCCGGCGACGGTCGCCCTGACGGCCGCGGGCACGCCGTTCACGCTCCACGCGTACGACCACGACCCGTCGACGCCGTCGTACGGCGAGGAGGCGGCTCAGGCGCTCGGTGTCGCGGCCGACCGCGTGTTCAAGACCCTCGTCGCGGACGTGGACGGCGCCCTGACGGTGGCGGTGGTCCCGGTCGCGGGCCAGCTCGACCTGAAGGCCCTGGCGGCGGCGGTGGGCGGCAAGCGCGCGACGATGGCGGACCCGGCGGCGGCGGAACGCACGACCGGATACGTGCGCGGCGGCATCTCGCCCCTGGGCCAGCGCAAGCGCCTCCCGACGGTCCTGGACGCGTCGGCATCGTCCCACGAGACGATCTGCATCTCGGCGGGCCGCCGCGGGCTGGAGGTCGAGCTGTCCCCCAAGGCGCTGGCCGACCTGACGTCGGCGACCGTGGCCCCGATCGGGCGCGCGTAGGCTTCTCGGAGCCTTGCACCCCTCTCGTCGGGGCTCCGCCCCGAACCCCGCGCCTCAATCGCCGGCGGGGCTGGGTTTCCCGCCCCGGGCGGCCACGGTCAGCGGGGGCGGATTTCGCTGCGCGTCAGCCCGTGCGCGGCCCTGTGCACCGGCCGGTTCCGTCCCGAGGGGCGCCGGAGGCGGGGACGGGGCCGCTCGGACCAGGGCGGGGGCGGGGCCAAGCCCCCGAGGCCCTGCCCGCGCGGGCAGGATGCCCGGTCCATGCCGAAAGCCAGCCGGTGCTCGCATGGCGCAGGCCCGCCCGACGGGGCGGAAGATGCGCCCGCGCCCGTCAGGGCGCCGGATGCCGGGGTCCGAGGCGAAGCCCCGAGCACGTCCCCGGCTCGGACGCAGACCACCCTGCACGGGCGCGGAACGAAGCCCGAGCCCCCACCCACCCGGGCAGCCGAAGCCCAGCCGCGCCGACAGGGCGCAGGCCGCCCGGACGAGGCACAGGGCAGGTCCGGGCGGATGCGCCACGGCCGCCAGGGCGCCGGGCGACGGGTCGGGGGTGGAACCCCCCGGTTCGAGAAGGGACGGCCGCCGCGCCCGCCAGGGCGCCGGGCGACGAGGCCGGGGGTGGAACCCCCGGTTCGAGAAGGGACGGCCGCCACCGCCGCCAGCGAGCCGGGCGACGGGTCGGGGGTAGAACCCCCGAGTTCGGGAGGGGCGGACGCCGCGCCCGCCAAGGCGCCGCGGGGAACTCAGTCCGAGCTCGGCCACGCCCCGTGCGGGTGCTCCGGCTCCGGGTCATGCGGTGCGAAAAGGCTCGTCAGCCCCAGGTGCACCGCCATCGCCGCCAACGGCCACGCCAGCAGCGCGTTCTTCGCGCCCAGTTGCAGATACGCCTCGAAGGTCACGCCCTCGCCCACCTGGCGCGCGTGTTCCACCACGTCCTGCGTCGGGCCGAACCAGACGCCCACGCCCCAGCCGAGCAGCGAGGCCAGCAGGCCGCCGAGCGCGAGGGCAAGCACCATGACGATTCCGCCGCGGCGGCGGTACAGGAAGGCGGCCGCCGCGCTCAGCGCACCCAGCCCGGCCGCCAGCAGCACAAACGTTCCGTCCGCGCCTATGGCCTCCTCGCCCTCCGTGTCCTTGAGGAAGACCCCGCTCTCGTTGGAGATCAGCGGCACCCGCGGCGCCAGCCACAGCCACAGCAGCCCGAGCACCGCACCGAGCACCGTCACGGCCACCAGCACCACGGCGCCGTCCTTGAGGTCCTTCCTCAGGTCGTCCGTGCCCGGCCCGTCCTTCGGGGCCGGCCCGTCGCCCGTCCAGCTCGCCCCCGCGGGGACAGGGCCGGTGGGCGGCGCCTGCCAGGGGTTGTCGCCCGAGGGCTGCTGGTTCGGCCGGTGAGGAGGAGTCAGCGGTGCGGTCACACCGCCATCGTGCCAGGCCCGCCCGAGTGACGCCTCACCGGACTGCCGCCCGCCGGTACGCCCACGTCGCCACCGCCAGCGACACCACGCCGACGGCCGCGCAGACCGCCAGGTCGATGCCGACCGCCGCCCAGTCGGGACGTGCGTCGAAGGTACGGGCGAGGGCCTCGACGCCGTACGTGGAGGGCAGCAGGTCGCGCGCGTACGAGATCGGTTCCGGCAGCCGGTCGGCCGGGAGCACCCCCAGCAGCAGCGCCGCCGACATGCCCAGCTGGCCGAGCAGCGTGGCCAGCTCCTGGCGTGGGGCGAGGAGGCCGAGGGCCGCGCCCAGTCCGGCGAGTGCCGCGCCGGACAGCGGGATCACCGCGGCCAGCACCCACAGGTGCGTCAGCGGCAGCTGGAAGAGCACGCTGCCCGCGACCGCCGTCACCACGGTGCCCGGCACGGTGAAGGAGGCGTACGCCCCCGCCGCCCCGAGCACCACCGCCGCGGGCGGCACCGGCAGCGTGGCGTAGTGGTCGAGGCCGCCCCCCGCACGCAGCTGCCCGAAGTACTGGGCGAGCAGGTTCAGCGCGACGAAGGCCACGACGAGCACGCTCGCGCCGGCGACGACCGCTCTCGCCTCACTGCCGCCGTCGACGACCCCGCGCATCAGGACCATGATCCCGACGGACTGGAAGGTCGCCACGAACAGCAGCGGGATCCGGGCGACCCGCGCCCGGGACAGCTGCGCGCGGTACACCGCGGCGAGCGCCGGCAGCAGTCGCGCCCGTGGCGCGAGCGGCGCGGCCTCCTGTGGGGCGGGGGCAGCCCCGCGCACGGTCCTCGCCGATGCGGCGGAGATGATGCTCACGCCTTGACCAGCCCCTTCGTCGCGTTCCCGCCGAGTGCCAAGTACACGTCCTCCAGGCTCGGGGTGGCAAGCGTGAAGTCGTCGAGCGCCGCGAACGCCGCGCCGCCCGTCACCGCGGCGACCGCGGCCCGCGCCTCCTCCGGCGCGAGGCGCAGCACCCAGCGGCGGCCCGACTCCTGTGCGAAGTCCTGCAGCGCGGCGACCTCGGGAACGTCCAGCGGCGCCCGCTCGCGCCACACGAGTTCGACGCGGACCTCGCCCGCGACCCGCTCCTTGAGCCCGGAGGGGGTGTCGCAGGCGATGACGCGCCCGTGGTCGAGGACGGCGACGCGGTCGAGGACGGTCTCGGCCTCGATGACGTTGTGGGTGACGAGGAGCACGGTCGCGCCGTGCTCGGCGCGACGGCGGTCGACCGCCGCCCACACGGCGCGCCGGGCGACGGGGTCCATGCCGGTCGTCGGCTCGTCGAGGACGAGGACGGGCCGCTCGCCGACGAGGGTCGCCGCGAAACAGGCGAGCCGCCGCTGGCCGCCGGACAGCTTCTTGAGGGGCCGCGCGGCGAGGGCGGTGAGTCCGAGCTCGTCCAGGACGGCGTCCCGTGCGTCGCGTGCCTGCCGTACGGTCAGCCCGCGCAGCCGCCCGGTGGTCTCGGCGGCGAGGGCGACGGTCAGTTCGTCGAGGGCGGTGGACTCCTGGCCGAGGTAGCCGACGAGCCGGGCCGCCCGCTCGGGGTGGCGCACCAGGTCGTGGCCGAGGAGCTCGACACTGCCGGAGTCGGGGCGCATGAGCCCGGTGAGCTGGCGGACGAGGGTGGACTTGCCCGCGCCGTTGGGTCCGAGCAGCCCGAAGATCTCGCCGCGCCGGACGTCGAGACTGATCCCGTCGGTGGCCCGCACCTCGGGTGTCCCGGGGGTGCCCCTCCTGCCGCGCGCGGCGGGGTACGTCTTGACCAGGTCCCGCACCACGCACACCGTATTCACGAGGTACGAGACTACGGGGTCCGGCCGCCCCGGATGCCCTCGGGCCCCGACTGCTCCCCCGTCGGGGCGTGCTCGGCGGCCGTTCTCACGTCGATCTCGCGCCAGAATCCGGCGCGGATGGCATAGCGGTCGTGCTCGTCGATCTGGTCGTCCTTGTGGGCGAGAAGTCCGAAACGCGCCGCGTAGCGGAGCAGTTCGCCGTCGATGCGGTGCGGGATGCGCGGGTACATGCTGGACAGGTTCTGCACGTGGCCCGCCTCGGGCAGCCGCTCCATCCAGCGGCGGGCGAAGACCTGGCCCACCTCGAAGGGGTCGCCGCCGACGGTGGTGATGTCCTCCTCGCGGTCGGCCCAGCGCTGCTCGGCGCTGGTGAGCTGGGCCAGGGTGGGCAGGGACGCGCTCTCGGGCGGCTCGCCGACGGCTCCTCCTTGTCCGGAGCGGTCGATCCAGCCCTTGTCGGAGGACCAGCGCAGGGTGGCGTTCGCCGGGGTGGTCGGCGCGTGGTGCTGGCCGGGGGCGCGCAGCGCCGCGAGGTCCTTGGGCGTGGGCACGCCCTTGGAGGGGGTGGGCGCGGGTGCGGTGGCGGCGTCGGCGGACGCGGTCGGTGTGCCGTTGCGCGGGGTGGTGTCGGGGGCGCGCTCGGCGGAGGCGGCGAGCGCCGACTCGGGCAGCGGCGCGGACAGGATGGCGGCGATCTCGGGGCGGGGCACGGGGGCCGGAGCGCAGATGCCGGTCAGTTCCTTGGCCCGTACGGCCCGGGTGATCCAGGCCCGGTCGAGCACGCGGCGTTCGTCGGCCTCGGCGACGAGGTCCTCGGACTGGTTGTAGTCGCCGTCGGCGGCCTGGACGGCCCACAGGTGGACGGCGACGCCGTGTTCCTTCGCGGACATGAGTCCCGGCAGGAGGTCGCCGTCGCCGGTGACGAGCACCACGTCGGAGCAGGCGCGGTTGCGGGCCAGTTCGGTGAGTTCGGCGTGCATGGCCGCGTCGACGCCCTTCTGGGCCCAGCGGCCGTCGCTGCGGGTCAGGGCGCCCAGCCGGACGGTGACGCGCGGCATCACGCGCAGTCTGCGGTGCTCGGGCTGGGGCACCCGGTCGGGGGCGCCGTCGAACCAGTAGATGCGGAGCAGCGGGCGTTCGGTGTCGGCCTCGGCGAGGTCGCGCAGGCCCTGGACGAGGGCGGAGTGATCGACGGTGATCCGCGACCGCGCCGGTTCTCCGGCGAGAAGGCTCGCGGCGGCGCCCAGCAGATATCCGGCGTCCACCAGGACGACGCAGCGGTCCACGCGTTCCACCCTCTTTCGGGGACTCTCTCGGCGACGTTCCCAAGAGCCCTTCCGCGATCACCGCTCTCGTGGTGGTCGTCGGGAACTCGGAGGTCGGGAAAGGTCCGGATCGGGGATTGTTCCGGGTTTCCTTCGAGTCTGCCCGACTGCCGCAGGGTTGACGGCCGGAACTCGATCATCGGCGTGGCGGATCGCTCGAGTCCTGGAATCCGGCGGGCGATTACCGTCCGCAATGATCCAAAATGCGCGGGTTATTCGCCTATGTGAGCCTGACAACGGCCCTGGCCCCTAGAGTCCACAGGAGGCACCCACCATGGCCAAGAACAAGAACCGTGAGCGCAGTCAGAAGTCCTCGCCGGCGGAACGCGGCCAGCAGGAGGCCACCAAGTCGTCCATGGAGGCGCAGGCCGAGCAGCGCGCGACGCAGGTCACGCCGTCCGATGTCGCCCACAAGGGCCGGCAGAAGCGCTTCGGTCACAACTGACGGACGTGATCCGGCAGAAGGGGCGCGCCCGTGACGACGGGCGCGCCCCTTCTGCGTGCCGGCAGGCGGTTCAGCCGGCCAGGCAGGACGGGCCGAGCAGCACCTTGAGGTCGCCGAAGAGAGCCGGATCGGGCTGGACCCGGTGCCGGTCGAGCCGGAGCACGGTGGTCTTGCGCGGGCCCTGGAGCTTGATCCGCACCTCGGTGTTGCCCTTGTGGTGGCTGAGGATCTCGCCGAGACGGCTGACCATGGGCGGGGTGACCTTGACGGTCGGGATGGTCACGACGACCGGCGCGTTGGTCCCGGCCGAGGACAGGTCGGGGACCATCAGCTCCATGGCGACGAGCCGTGGGACGTCCTCCCGCTTGTCGAGCCGCCCCTTGACGAAGACCACGGTGTCCTCGACGAGCTGCGTGGACACGAGCTGGTACGTCGCCGGGAAGAACATGCACTCGATGGAGCCGGCGAGGTCCTCGACGGTGGCGATCGCCCAGGCGTTGCCCTGCTTGGTCATCTTGCGCTGCAGGCCGGAGATGATGCCGCCGATCGTGACGACCGCGCCGTCCGCGTGCTCGCCGCCGGTCAGCTGGGAGATCGCCGCGTCCGTCTTGTCGGACAGGACGTGCTCGATGCCGAACAGCGGGTGGTCGGACACGTAGAGGCCGAGCATCTCGCGCTCCTGAGCGAGCAGGTAGGACTTCTCCCACTCGACGTCGGAGAACTCGACGTCGAGTCCGAAGCCGGGCTCGCTGCTCTCCTCCTCGCCCATGCCGCCGAAGAGGTCGAACTGCCCCTCGGCCTCCTTGCGCTTGACCGCCACCACGTTGTCGATCATCGGCTCGTGGTGGGCGACCAGGCCCTTGCGGGTGTGGCCCATGGTGTCGAAGGCGCCGGCCTTGATCAGCGACTCGATGGTGCGCTTGTTGCAGACGACGGCCTCGACCTTGTCGAGGAAGTCGGGGAAGGAGCTGTACTTCCCCTTGGCCTTACGGGTCTTGATGATCGACTCCACCACGTTGGTGCCGACGTTGCGCACGGCGGTGAGGCCGAAGAGGATCACGTCGTCGCCCTGGGCGGCGAAGTTGGACATGGACTCGTTGACGTTGGGCGGCAGGACCTTGATGCCCATGCGCCGGCACTCGTTCAGATAGACGGCCGACTTGTCCTTGTCGTCCTTGACCGAGGTGAGCAGCGCCGCCATGTACTCGGCGGGGTGGTTGGCCTTGAGGTACGCCGTCCAGTAGGAGACGAGTCCGTACGCGGCCGAGTGGGCCTTGTTGAAGGCGTATCCGGCGAAGGGGACCAGCACGTCCCACAGGGCCTGGATGGCCTCGTCGCTGTAGCCGTTCTTCCGGGCGCCGGCCTGGAAGATGGTGAAGTTCTTCGCCAGTTCGTCGGGCTTCTTCTTGCCCATGACGCGGCGGAGGATGTCGGCCTCGCCGAGCGAGTACCCGGCGATGATCTGGGCGGCCTTCTGGACCTGCTCCTGGTAGACGATCAGGCCGTAGGTGACGTCCAGGACCTCCCTGAGCGGCTCCTCCAGCTCCTTGTGGATCGGCGTGATCTCCTGCTGCTTGTTCTTGCGCAGGGCGTAGTTGGTGTGCGAGTTCATGCCCATCGGGCCCGGGCGGTAGAGCGCGGACACGGCGGAGATGTCTTCGAAGTTGTCGGGCTTCATCAGCCGCAGCAGGGACCGCATGGGGCCGCCGTCGAACTGGAAGACGCCGAGGGTGTCACCGCGCTGCAGCAGCTCGAAGGTCGTGGGGTCGTCGAGCGGCAGGGCGAGCAGATCGATGTCGATGCCCTTGTTGGACTTCACCATCTTGACGGCGTCGTCCATGATCGTCAGGTTGCGCAGGCCGAGGAAGTCCATCTTCAGCAGGCCGAGTGACTCGCAGCTCGGGTAGTCCCACTGGGTGATGGTGACGCCGTCGGTGTGCCTGACCCACACAGGGACGTGCTCGGTAATGGTCTCGCTGGACATGATCACGCCGGCGGCGTGCACGCCCATCTGCCGGACCAGGCCCTCGACGCCCTTGGCGGTGTCGATGACCTTCTTCACGTCCGGCTCGTTCTCGTACATCCCGCGGATCTCGCCGGCCTCGCTGTAGCGGGGGTGCGAGGGGTCGGTGATGCCGTTGAGGTCGATGCCCTTGCCGAGGACGTCGGCGGGCATGGCCTTGGTGAGCCGGTCGCCCATCGCGTACGGGTAGCCCAGCACGCGGGCGGAGTCCTTGATCGCGTTCTTCGCCTTGATCTTGCCGTACGTGCCGATCATGGCGACCTTGTCGGCGCCGTACTTCTCGGTCACGTACCTGATCACCTCGACGCGCCGGCGCTCGTCGAAGTCGATGTCGACATCGGGCATGGACACGCGCTCGGGGTTGAGGAAGCGCTCGAAGATCAGACCGTGCGGGATGGGGTCGAGGTCGGTGATGCCCATCGCGTACGCGACGATCGAACCGGCCGCGGAGCCTCGGCCCGGGCCCACCGCGATGCCCTGGTTCTTGGCCCACATGATGAAGTCGGCGACGACGAGGAAGTACCCGGGGAACCCCATCTGGATGATGACGTCCATCTCGTAGTCCGCCTGGCGCTGGCGGTCCTCGGGGATGCCGTCCGGGAAGCGGCGGTGCATGCCGCGCTGGACTTCCTCCTTGAACCAGGTGACCTCGGTGTGGCCCTCGGGGATGTCGAACTTCGGCATGAGGTCGCGCTTCTCGAACATGCCGGTGGTGTCGACCTGCTCGGCCACCAGGAGGGTGTTGCGGCAGCCCTCCTGCCAGGCGTCCGAGGAGTCGATCGCGTACATCTCGTCGGTCGACTTCAGGTAGTAGCCGGTGCCGTCGAACTTGAAGCGGTCGGGATCCGAGAGGTTCTTGCCGGTCTGGATGCACAGCAGCGCGTCATGGGCGCCGGCCTCGTGGGCGTACGTGTAGTGCGAGTCGTTGGTGACCAGCGGCGGGATGCCGAGCTTCTTGCCGATCTCCAGCAGTCCGTCGCGGACGCGGCGCTCGATCTCGATGCCGTGGTCCATCAGCTCCAGGAAGTACCGGTCCTTGCCGAAGATGTCCTGGTACTCGGAGGCGGACTTGAGGGCCTCGTCGAACTGGCCGAGGCGCAGCCGGGTCTGGAGCTCTCCGGAGGGGCAGCCGGTGGAGGCGATCAGGCCCTCGGACCACTGGGAGATGGTCTCCTTGTCCATACGCGGCCACTTCTGCAGCCAGCCCTCCGCGTACGCGTCGGAGGAGAGGCGGAAGAGGTTGTGCAGGCCGGTCGCGTCGGCCGCCCAGATGGTCTTGTGGGTGTAACCACCGGAACCGGAGACGTCGTCCCGCTTCTGGTGCGGCTGGCCCCAGAGGATCTTGCGCTTGTTCCGCCGGGACTCGGGGGCGACATAGGCCTCGATGCCGATGATCGGGGTGACCCCGGCCTTCTTCGCGGAGTGGAAGAAGTCGTACGCCCCGTGGAGGTTGCCGTGGTCGGACATGGCGATGTGGGTCATGCCCATCTCGTTGCACGCCTCGAACATGTCCTTCAGCCGCGCGGCACCGTCCAGCAGCGAGTACTGGGTGTGGACGTGGAGGTGCGTGAAGGGCGGCTTGGTCACGGCGGCGGGCCTCCGGGCTGCGGTCTTCCTGGGGGGCGACCCCCAGACCCCCGCTTTGGGGGACAGCGTGGAAGTCTACGTCCCGGCACTGACACTCCGCGGGCACTCCTTCGTACCGTCATGCGTTGGACGGGGCGGAAAAGCTGTCCCGTTTGTCATGTACCAGGAGGCACTCCGCGATGCCGGTCCCGCAGCCCACCGCCGAACAGCGCGGCGAGGAGATCCTCGCCGTCTTCGACACCGCTTTCGGCGAGCTCCTGGCCGCCGACCCGGCCGCCTTCAGGGTCAAGTTCCGCAAGATGGCGGCCTCCGCCTTCGCGTTCTACCGGGGCACGGCCTGCCTGTTCTACAGCGACCTGGAGGGCGAGCGCGCCGGGCGCGAGGGCGGGGACATCAGCAGCGGGCCCTTCCTGGACGAGCGCACCGGCCGGGTGTGGATCCACGGCGATCTCCACGCGGAGAACTTCGGCACCTACATGGACGCCAACGGCCGCCTGATCTTCAACGTCAACGACTTCGACGAGGCCTACGTCGGCCCCTTCACCTGGGACCTCAAGCGCCTGGCCGCCTCGCTCGCCCTGATCGGCTACA
Organism: Streptomyces sp. NPDC049597; assembly: GCF_040675505.1. Lineage (NCBI taxonomy): Bacteria > Bacillati > Actinomycetota > Actinomycetes > Kitasatosporales > Streptomycetaceae > Streptomyces > Streptomyces sp. NPDC049597. Next base: position 16,016 of record NZ_JBFAOY010000005.1, on the reverse strand, counting down.
CCAAGGCGCTCAGCGACGAGCAGATCACCGACCTCGTGCGGATCTGTGCCGCCGCCTACCGCGAGCGCATCCACGCCCTCGCGACCGGCGCGAAGCACGACGAGGTCCCGCCCTTCACCCTCGACACCGCCGACGGCCCCCTGCTCGGGGCGCTGCGCACGGCGCGCTCGCTCACCCGGTTCTCGCTGCTGGACTCGATGACGGAGATCCGCGACTTCGAGCGCCGGTTCGCCTCGGGCGGCGGCTCGATCGAGCTGGACGCGGCCACGCGCTACAAGGTGCTCGCCGCCTTCGACGGCTACCTGGAGACGCTGCCGGAGTCGAGCCTGACCCGGCCCGACTCCTACCGGGTCAAGGACGTGGTCGGCCGGCGCGGCATCGGCATCGGCTCGGCCGGCCTCCCGTCGTACAACATCCTTCTGGAGGGCAACAGCGACGCCCTGGAGAACGATGTCGTGATCTACATGAAGCAGGCGCAGACGCCGGCCGTCTCCCGGCACATCACCGACCCCGCCGTCCGCGACTACTTCCAGCACGAGGGCCACCGCACGGTGATCTCGCAGCGCGCGCTCCAGGACCACGCCGACCCGTGGCTGGGCTGGACGGAGCTGGACGGCTCGGGCCAGCTGGTCGCCGAGGTCTCCCCGTACGCCGTGGACCTGGACTGGTCGGACATCGACGATCCGGCGGAGATCGCAGCCGTCGTCGCCGACCTCGGCCGGGCGACGGCGACGATGCACGCGGCGGCGGACGACGAGAGCGGGCACTCGCTGGTGCCGTTCTCCACCGAGCGCGCCATCGACGCGGCGATCGCGGCGGACGAGGACGGCTTCGGCGACCTGCTGGTCTCCTTCGCGCACGACTACGGCGCCCGGGCACGCGCCGACCACCAGATCTTCGTGGACCTGTTCCGCAACGGCAGGATCCCTGGCCTGCGGGTTCTTTAGGGATCTCTTACAGGAGGGCGTGGCACACTCACCGGCGATGGACATATCAGGGACGCGGCTCAGAGCGCTGCGGGCGGCGGTCTTCACGGCACTGGTCGTGACGCTGTCGACCGCTTCCCACGTGCTGCTCTCCAAGGCCCCGCTGCCGCTGGCCACCGCCGGCGCGCTCGCGGCCGCCGTCTTCGCCGTCGCCTACGCGCTGTCGGGGCGGGAACGCGGTTTCGGGCGGATCGCCGCTCTGCTGATCCCGCTGGAGCTGGCCGCCGACACGGTCTTCACCGCGGGCCAGCACGCGTGTTACGGAGCCGCCGGCGGCCCGGTCACCGGGTCACTGCGCTCGGTCGGCCTCGACGTGCTGTGCGGCGGCGTCGGCGTCCGGCTGCCGGGCGTCGCGCCGGGCGCGGAGGCAGGCGGCCTCGGTGGCGTGCTGGACTCGCCCGACCCCGCCGTGCCCTGGCTGCTGCTCGCCGCCCACGTGTCGGTGGGGCTGCTCGCCGCGGCCTGGCTGCGGCGGGGCGAGGCGGCGCTCGCCGCCGTGCTGCGCTCGGTGGGGGCCTTCGCCTTCCGCCCGCTGCTGCTCGCGGTCGCCGCGCTCTGCGGCACGGAGAGCGCTCCGCGCACGACGGACCGCCGGGGGCACCGTGAGCCCCGCGCCTCCTCTGCGCGCCTGTTGGTGCACTCCGTCGGACGGAGGGGACCCCCGCGTCCGGTCGCGCTCTGCGCGTGAAACGCGCTCTGCGCCCCGGCCGGAAGTCCCCTTCGTCCCCCGTCCCCATGGAGTGAATGATCATGAGCAAGCGCAACAGCCAGGCCAGCAAGGCGGCGGCCCGTGAGCGGCTGCGCCTGGAGCGCGAGCGCCAGGCCAAGAAGGACAAGCTGCGCCGGCAGCTGATCGTCGCCGGCACGGGTGTGCTGGTCCTGGCGATCGCAGGCGGTGTCGGCTTCGGCATCATGCAGGCCAACAAGCCGTCCCACTGGGAGGCGGCCGCGGACGCGACCGACGTGACCGCCCCGAAGAACACCGAGGGCAAGAACGGCACGACCGTCGTCATCGGCAAGGCGGACGCGAAGAAGACGCTGGAGCTGTACGAGGACGCCCGCTGCCCGGTCTGCGCGACCTTCGAGCAGGCGGTCGGCGCGACGGTCGGGAAGGACGTCGACGCCGGCAAGTACAAGATCAAGTACGTCGGCGCCACCTTCATCGACGACGCCACCAACGGCGAGGGCTCCAAGAACGCGCTGAGCGCGCTCGGCGCGGCGCTGAACGTGAGCCCCGACGCCTTCCTCGCGTACAAGTCGGCGCTGTACTCGGCCGAGTTCCACCCGGAGGAGAACGACGACAAGTTCGCCGACGACTCCTACCTCCTCGAGGTCGCCGACTCGGTGCCCGCGCTGAAGAACAACAGCGAGTTCAGGAAGAACGTCGAGGACGGCACCTTCGACGCCTGGGCGATGAAGATGTCGAAGACGTTCGACGACAGCGGCGTGCGCGGCACGCCGACGCTGAAGATGGACGGCAAGAAGATCACCGCCGAGGGCAGTGACAACGCGCCCATGACGGTGGAGCAGTTCACGACCGCGATCGACAAGGCCCTCAAGGGCTGAGCGCACCCGCGGCGGGCCGCGGCTGACCGTTCCCGAACGGGCGGGCGAACTTTCCGTGTTCGCCCGCCCGTTCGGCTTACCGATCAGTAGTCTGATCGGCCGTGACCAGTCGAATCTCCTCAACTCCCAGCCGCCGCACGGTCGTCAAGGCCGCTGCCGCCACCGCTGTCACCGCTCCCGCACTCGTGGTCGCAGCGGCCCCCGCCACCGCGGCGGACCAGACCCCTTCCTTCCTCCACGGCGTCGCGTCCGGCGACCCGCTGCCCGACGGCGTCCTGCTGTGGACGCGCGTCACGCCGAGCACGGACGCCGTGCCCGGATCCGGCAGGGGCGCGGACACGCGGGTGGACTGGGAGGTCGCGGAGGACAAGGACTTCGGGCGGATCGTCGCCCGGGGCAGCGACACCTCCCGGGCCGCCTCGGACCACACCGTCAAGGCCGACGTCCGGGGTCTGCGCCCGGCCAGCACGTACTGGTTCCGGTTCAGGGCCGGTTCCGCCGTCTCCCCGGTCGGCCGCACACGTACGGCTCCGGCCGCCGGCGCCGCCGCGGCCGGCGTGCGGTTCGGCGTGGTCTCGTGCGCCAACTGGGAGGCCGGCTGGTTCTCCGCGTACCGCCATCTCGCCGCCCGCCCGGACCTCGACGCGGTCCTGCATCTCGGCGACTACATCTACGAGTACGGCACGGGCGGCTATCCGGCGGAGGAGTACGTCGTGCGGCGGCACGAGCCGAGACACGAGATCACCCGCCTCGCCGACTACCGCCTGCGGCACGCCACGTACAAGACCGACGCCGATCTGCAGGCGCTCCACGCCGCGCATCCGGTGATCGCGATATGGGACGACCACGAGTTCGCCAACGACGCCTGGTCGGGCGGTGCGGAGAACCACACGCCGGACGCCGAGGGCGCGTGGGCGGAGCGGGTGGCGGCGGCCAAGCAGGCCTATTTCGAGTGGATGCCGGTGCGCGCGTCCACGGAGGGCACCGTGTACCGCAGGCTGCGTTTCGGCAAGCTGGCCGATCTGCACCTGCTGGACCTCCGCTCGTTCCGCTCGCAGCAGTCGGGCAGGGGCAGCGGCGACGTGGACGACCCGGACCGCACGCTCACCGGCCGGGCACAGCTGGACTGGCTGAAGGCGGGCCTGGCGTCCTCCGACGCCGCCTGGAAGCTGGTCGGCACCTCGGTGATGATCTCGCCGGTCGCCTTCGGCTCCCTGCCGGCGCATCTGCTCGGGCCGCTCGCCGAGCTGCTGGGGCTGCCGCGGGAAGGACTGGCGATCAACGTCGACCAGTGGGACGGCTACACGGACGACCGCAAGGAGCTGCTGACCCACCTGACGCAGCGCAACATCCGGAACACCGTTTTCCTCACAGGCGACATCCACATGGCCTGGGCCAACGACGTACCGGTCAGGGCCGCCACGTACCCGGTGTCCGCGTCCGCGGCGACCGAGTTCGTGGTGACGTCGGTGACCTCGGACAACCTGGACGACCTCCTCCATGTGGCGCCGGGCACGGTCTCGCTGGTCGCGCAGGGCGCGATCCGGGCCGCCAACCGCCATGTGAAGTGGGTGGACATGGACGCGCACGGCTACGGGGTCCTGGACGTGACCGCCGAGCGGACGCAGATGGACTACTACACCATCTCGGACCGCACGCACCGTGACGCGACGTCGTCGTGGTCGCGCTCCTACCGCACCGTCAGCGGAACACAGAAGGTCGAGCGCGTGAATCAGCCGGTGCGCTGACGTAGCCGAGGGGCTGTTTTCAGCCACTCGTCACACGGTTAACAGAAGATCACATCGCTACGACGGGTGGCGTGTTCCGCACCATGAATGCGGACACACCACCCGTCGTCGTCACTCACATGGTTACCTGCTGATCTCACAGGCCGGACATGACCGAAACTTTTCTACCCGATGTCCGTAATCAACCCACGATTGATTGGGCTTGATCGATCCTCATCAAGATCTGACATGCACCCGTAATCTCCCCGCGGTGGCCAGGAAAGGCCCCCACCACAACCCCCCGCGAGGAGACGTCATGCGTGCTCTTGCCCGTATATCCCCCCGTCTGCGCCACCGCGCAGTCGGTACGGCGATCATGGCCGGAACCCTGGCCATCGCGCCGCTCTCCGCCCCCGGCAGCGCCGCCGCCCCCAAGTCGGCCGTCACCGCCGCGGCTTCCGCCGAGGAGTGCGTCGAGGACACGCACGAGCACGAGAGCGCCACGGCGCGCGAGACGCGCCCCGGTGCCGGCCACGTCAACGAGCCCAACGAGGTCACCGAGGCCAAGGCGAAGGCCATGGACGCGGACCTGAAGAAGAGACTGGAGGCGGCGCGCACCAACGCCCGCGGCCTGTCCGCCACCGCCGCGGTGAACATCCCGGTCTACTTCCACGTCATCCACGACGGTGACAAGGGCAAGCTGACCAGCGCCCAGATCAGCAGCCAGATGGCGGTCCTCAACTCGGCGTTCGCCGGCCAGGGCACCGGCAACGTCGACTCCGGCTTCCAGTTCACCCTGGCCGGCACCGACTACTCCAACAACCCGTCCTGGTACAACCTGGCGTCCGGCTCCACCGCCGAGAAGGAGATGAAGTCCACGCTCCGCCAGGGCGGCGCCGGCGCGCTCAACTTCTACACCGCCAACCTCAGCGGCGGCCTGCTCGGCTGGGCGACCTTCCCGTCCTCGTACAACTCCAACCCGTCGATGGACGGTGTGGTCGTGCTCGACGCCTCGCTGCCCGGCGGCACCGCCACCAACTACGACGAGGGCGACACCGCCACCCACGAGGTCGGCCACTGGATGGGCCTGTACCACACCTTCCAGGGCGGCTGCAATGGCAACGGCGACTACGTGAGCGACACCCCGGCCGAGAAGAGCCCCGCGTACCAGTGCCCCACCGGCCGTGACACCTGCCTCAGCAAGCCCGGTGCGGACCCGGTCCACAACTTCATGGACTACACGTACGACGCGTGCATGTACCAGTTCACCTCGGGCCAGGTGCAGCGCATGAAGGACCACTGGACGGCGTACCGCGCCGGCTGACACCTCCGGCGCACGGGCACGGTGCGGCTGGTCCGCCGCACCGTGCCCGACGCCGGGTCAGGTCGTCAGAGTGTGTCGAGGAAGCCGAGGGCGGTCCGCCAGGTCCGCTCTGCGGCTTCCTCGTCGTAGTCGGGCAGATCGGCGTCCGTGTACAGGTGGCCCGCACCCGCGTAGCGGTGGATCTCCACGTCCGCGCCCGCCCGTTGCATCCTCAGGTACCAGGTGTTCAGCCAGTCCTCGGGCTCGAAGGGATCGGGGTCCGCGACGTGCAGCTGGACGGGCAGGCCGTCCGCGGACGCGTCCTCCGCGATGTCGGAGGTGCCGTGGAGCAGCAGCAGCCCGCGCGCCTTCTCGTCGCCCAGCGCCAGGTTCTGCGCGATCGCGCCGCCGAGCGAGAAGCCTGCGTAGACCAGCCCCTGGTCGGAATGGGGCGCGGCGGCGTGGATCGCCCGCCGCAGCAGCTCGTCCGTGCCGAACCTCTCCCTGAGCTCCCTGCCCTCCTCCACGGTCTCGGCGGTTTGCCCGTCGAACAGGTCGGGCACGCGAACCTCGTGCCCGGCGGCACGCAGCCGGTCGGCGGCCGCGTGCACCGCCGCCCGCAGACCGAAGGACGAATGGAAAAGGATGATGTTCATCCGGCCATCCTCCCAGCCGCCTTCGCCTCACGGAGTCAGGAGACATGGAGAACGTACTGCGCCCGTTGACCGTCGTCGGCGGATCGGTGGTTCTGACGCTGTTCGTCGGCTGGGCCGTCGACCGGCTGCTGCGCCGCGTGGACGACCGCCACCCCGAGACCCCGCTGTGGGGCATGCTGCGCCGCTGCCGCCTGCCGTTGCAGGTCGTGCTCCTCGGCGGACTGCTGCGCGCGTCGTACGGCGAGATCCACCAGCCGCTCGTACGGGAGCGCAGCGCGGGCATCGGGCACATCCTGTCCCTGGTGCTGATCGGGGCCAGCGCGTGGCTGGTGACCCGGATCGTGTCCGCGGCCGTGGAGTCGACGTACGCCCGCTACGCGTCCTCGACGAGGGACCCGGCACGCGTCCGCCGGGTGCGCACGCAGGTCACGCTGATCATGCGCATCGTCACCGCGGTCGTGGCCGTCGTGGCCGTGGCCGCGATGCTGCTGACCTTCCCCGGCATGGAGAAGGTGGGCACCTCGATGCTGGCCTCCGCGGGCATCATCGGCATCGTCGCGGGCGTGGCCGCGCAGTCGACGCTCGGCAACCTGTTCGCCGGCTTCCAGATCGCGTTCGGCGACATGGTGCGCATCGGCGACACCGTGGTGGTCGACGGCGAGTGGGGCGTCGTCGAGGAGGTGACCCTCACCTTCCTGGCCGTGCGGACCTGGGACGAGCGGCGGATCACGATGCCCGTGTCGTACTTCACCAGCAAGCCGTTCGAGAACTGGTCCCGCGGCGGCGCGCAGATGACGGGCACCGTCTTCTTCCACCTGGACCACTCGGCGCCGGTGGCGCTGATGCGGGAGAAGCTGCGGGAGATCCTGGAGGACTGCTCCGCCTGGGACCGCCGCGACTGGAGCCTCGCCGTCACGGACACCACGCCCAGCACGATCCAGGTACGGGCGGTGGTGACGGCGAAGGACGCCGACGACATCTGGACGGCCCGGTGCACGGTGCGCGAGCAGATGGTGGCCTGGCTGTGCGAGAAGCACCCGTACGCGCTGCCGCGCATCGCGACGTCGGCGGCCTCGCTGCCGCCGTCGGGCCAGTGGCCCGCGCACTCCTCCTCCGCACCGGTGCCCGGCCCCGTCCCCGCCCAGGAGGACAACACCCCGCGCACGGGCCGCGGCTGACGCCCCGCCCCCTGCCGCGCCGCTCGTGGCGCGGCGGCTGTCCCCGCGGCGGGGACGTCCCTACCCTGGGCGCGTGACCTCTGTGCCGCAGCGCCTCGCCTGGGCGGTCGAACAGCTGGACGTACGGCCGGACGACCGGGTGCTCGAGATCGGCTGCGGCCCCGGCGTCGCGCTCGATCTGGTCGCCGGGCGGCTGACCACCGGCACCGTCACCGCGATCGACCGCTCGGCGCACGCCGTCGACGCGGCCCGCCGGCGCAACCGCGCGCACATCGCGGACGGCCGCGCCGAGGTGCGGCAGCTCGCACTCGCCGAACTGCCGCCCGACGGCGACCGGTTCGACAAGATCTTCGCGGTGAACGTCAACGTCTTCTGGACCTCCCCCGCCGACCGCGAAGTGGCCCTGCTGCGCGGCCTGCTGGCCCCGGGCGGCACGCTGTCGCTGTTCTACGAGCCCCCGGCGCACGGCAGGGCGCGCGAGCTGGAGGGCATCCTCCTGCCCAAGCTCACCTGGCCGGGTGCGACCACGGTGATCTCGACGGGCCGGACGGAGGGGTCCACGCTGCTCGGTGTCCAGGTCACCGTCGACTGACGAGGCCGGGCCCGGCGCCGCGCGGACTGTGCACCGCCAGATGCCCCAGCACCCGAACCTCGAGGATCAACTCCCGCCGCTGACACGGGGACCGGCCGGACCGGCCGGCCGGCTCCGCCGCCGGTGCTCACGAACGCAGGTCGCGCCGCATGGACCGGTGCGGTATCCCGGCGTCCAGGAACTCGGCGCCGTACGCCTCGTAGCCGAGCCGCTCGTAGAAGCCGAGCGCATGGGTCTGGGCGTGCAGGTCGACCGCGGCGAGGCCCCGTTCCCGCGCCGCGCCCTCGATGGCGCGCACCAGCGCCACGCCCACGCCGAGCCCGCGCGCCTCCCTGGTCACCGCGAGCCGCCCGAGCGAGCCGACCGCAAGGTCGCCGCCGGTCCGGTCGGCGGCGGCCGCGCCGTGCAGCAGCCGGCCGGTGCCCAGCGGCACGCCGTCCGCACGGACCGCGAGGACGTGGACGGTTCCGGCGTCCTCGGCGTCGTGGGCGTCGTACTCGATGTCCTCGGGCACGCGCTGCTCGGCGACGAAGACCTCCTTGCGGACGGCGAAGCACGCCTCACGGTCCTCGGGGCCGGCCGCGACCCGCACGGTGTACGCGGTCACGCGCTCTCCGCGGCGATCGTGTCCAGGGCCTGCTGGAGGTCGTCCGGGTAGTTGCTCGCGAACTCGACCCACTGTCCGTCCGAGGGGTGCTCGAACCCGAGCCGCACCGCGTGCAGCCACTGACGGGTCAGCCGGAGGCGCTTGGCCATCGTGGGGTCGGCGCCGTACGTCAGGTCGCCGACGCAGGGGTGGCGGTGCGCCGCCATGTGCACCCGGATCTGGTGCGTGCGGCCGGTCTCCAGCTTGATGTCCAGCAGCGACGCCGCCCGGAACGCCTCGAGGAGGTCGTAGTGCGTCACCGACGGCTTGCCCTCCGCCGTGACCGCCCACTTGTAGTCCAGGTTGGGGTGCCGGCCGATGGGGGCGTCGATGGTGCCGCTCAGCGGGTCGGGATGGCCCTGCACGAGCGCGTGGTAGCGCTTGTCGACCGTCCGGTCCCGGAACTGCTGCTTGAGCAGCGTGTACGCCCGCTCCGACTTGGCGACCACCATCAGCCCGGAGGTGCCGACGTCGAGCCGGTGCACGATGCCCTGGCGCTCGGCGGCGCCCGATGTGGAGATGCGGTAGCCGGCCGCGGCGAGCCCGCCGATCACGGTGGTCCCGGTCCAGCCGGGGCTCGGGTGCGCGGCCACGCCGACCGGCTTCACGATCACCACGATGTCGTCGTCGTCGTGCACGATCTCCATGCCCTCGACGGGCTCGGCCACGATCTGCACCGGCGCGGGCGCCTGCGGCATCTCCACCTCGAGCCAGGCGCCGCCGCGCACCCGCTCGGACTTGCCGACGACCGATCCGTCGACCTGCACCTTCCCGGCGGCGGCGAGCTCGGCCGCCTTCGTACGGGAGAACCCGAACATACGGGAGATGGCGGCGTCGACGCGCTCGCCCTCCAGGCCGTCGGGTACGGGCAGGGTGCGGATCTCGGGAAGGGTACTCACCCGTCGAGTATGCCTTGTCAGTCCTTGTGGACGGTCCCGTCGGGGTCCAGGCCCCGGAACGACAGCAGCACGATGAGGACACCGCCGCAGACGATCGCGGAGTCGGCGAGGTTGAAGACGGCGAAGTGCGCCGGCGCGATGAAGTCGACGACCGCGCCCTCGAAGACGCCGGGCGAGCGGAAGATCCGGTCGGTGAGGTTGCCGAGCGCACCGCCGAGCAGCAGGCCGAGCGCGATCGCCCAGGGCAGGCTGTACAGCTTGCGCGCCAGGCGGACGATCACGACGATCACGCTCGCCGCGATGAAGGTGAAGATGATGGTGAAGGCCTCACCCATGCCGAAGGCGGCGCCGGGGTTGCGGACCGCCTCGAACTTCAGCAGATCGCCGATGATCTCGATCGGCGCGTGGTGCTCCAGCTTCTCCACCACGATGATCTTGCTGACCAGGTCCAGCAGATAGGCCACGAGGGCCACTGCGAAGAGCGCGACGACCCTGCGCCTGCCCTGGGGCTGCTCGGCAGGTGCCGCCGCCTCGTCGTCAACATCTGGCGTACCGATGATGCGCTCCGCCTCTGCCACGTGAGTCCCTCAACCTAGGTGCCTGACTGAGGACGAGGGTACGGCACGGGGGTGCGCCGCACGGGCGCGGTGTCAGCTCCGCCGCTCCTGCTTCTGCTTGCACTCGACGCACAGGGTCGCGCGGGGGAACGCCTGCATACGGGCCTTGCCGATCGGCTTGCCGCAGCTCTCGCAAAGACCGTAGGTCCCCGCGTCCAGCCGCTGCAGCGCCCGCTCGGTCTGCTCCAGCATCTCCCGGGCGTTGGCGGCGAGCGCCATCTCGTGCTCGCGCGTGATGTTCTTCGTGCCGGTGTCGGCCTCGTCGTCGCCGGCTCCGTCGCCGGAGTCCCGCATGAGCCCGACGAGCGCGGTCTCGGACGAGGTGATCTCGGCGGTGAGGCGGGCCGCCTCACCCGCGAGCTCCGCCCTCGCCTCGGCGACCTCCTCGGGGGTCCAGGGGTCCTCACCGGGCCGTACCGCCAGCTCACCGGCCGGGGTCGCGGCCGCCGCACGGGCGGTGGGCACCGCCACCGCGCTTCCGGCTCCGCCCGACACCCTGCCCGCAGTCTTCTTCGCTGCCACCGTCCTGGCTCCTGTCTGCTGTACGGCCTCGGCCGCGGATGCGGCTGTCTTCGTGGCCTTCCTGGCCGCCGGCCTCTTGGCGGCGGCCTTCTTCCCCGACTCGTCCCCGCGCCCGCCGGGCTCCTCCCCGACGCCCTTCTCGCCGCCCGTGCCGGCCTGCGCGGCCCTGCCCTTGGCGGCGCCGGCCCCGGTGGTCTTGCGCCGTGCGGCCGTGCCGCCGGACCCCGCGGGCTCCGCGCCTTCAGCGGCTGCCTTGCCGGCCACCGCCGCAGGGTCGTCACCCGCCGGGCCCGCCTGCGCACGCCTGCCCTTGCCCGCACCGGATCCGGCGGCCTTGCGCCGCGCGGCACCGCCCGACGCCGCGGGCTCCGCGCCTTGATCGGCTGCCCGGCTCTTCGCGGCACCGGCGGCCCTGGCGGCCGGTCGGGACGTGGTCGCCTTGGCCTCGGGGGCGGCCTGCGCACGCCGCCCGCGCGCCGCCGACTGCCCGGCGGCGCTCTTCTTGGCCGCGGCCTTCTTGGCGGCCGGACCGGTCGCGGCCGACTCCGCCTCCGCGGCCGCACCCGCGGTGGTCTTCCCGGCCGTGGTCCTGCGCGCCGCCTTCTTGGCGGGGGCCGCCCGCTCCGCGGCCTCACCACCAGCCGCGGCCTTCGCACGCGCGGCCCTCCGCGCCGCCTGCTTGCCGACAGCCTCACCCGCGTCCCCGCCACCAGAAGTGGCCCTCCGGGTCGCGGTCTCGTGCGCCGCCCTCTTGGCGGGGGCCACCCGCTCCGCGACCTCACCACCAGCAGCGGCCTTCGCACGCGCGGCCCTCCGCGCCGCCTGCTTGCCGACAGCCTCACCCGCGTCCCCGCCACCGGTGGCCTTGCCACGGGCCTGCTTCACCGGCTCCGGGGCCGTACGCGGCGCCTTCCCGGCGGCAGTGGCTGCCTTCTTCCCGGCCGACCCGGCCGACGAGCCCTCGTGGGCCTCCGGCGCGGCCCCGGCACGGCGGGTCGCCCGGCCGGCCGAACCGGCCGCGGTCGACCTCTTCCCTTGGGCGACCCCGTCCACGACGGCCCCCACCGGCTCGGGGACGTGCTCCGCGGGGGCCTTCCGGGGCATACGCCCCGCGCGCGCCGCCCGGGACGTGGCGGCGGAACGCGCTGACGCCGTCTTCTCGGCGGTCTTCTTCGCCACCATCACCGCGGCCCCTTCACATATTGTGATCTTGCTCGCGAATCGTGCTGGGACGATAAATCGACACCAGCCCTGCGGCAACGGGGCACGCCGCCGGTTCGGCCCCGCCCCGGGCTGCGAGGAGCCGGGCCTGCATCCGTTGTGCCCAGCTCCCCGCCCCGTAATCCGCTCCAGCGGCACACCCCGCCGCGGAAGCGTCCGTATGGCCATTCGGGTCAATGGCACCACCGCGCGGCGGCGCCGCGAAAAGCGGTCGGCCGCCCCTCGCCGCGGCCCGTACACTGGGCGGAGCGAAAGGCGTGGATGGGGACGAGTAGCGGCGTACGCAGCCATGAGCGACCCGGGGACGGTGAGAGCCCGGGGGCGAGCGCGACGTGAAGCATCACCCCGGAGCCGCCGGAAGAAAGCCAGCAGGCGAGTAGACCCGGCGTCGCGACCCCAATGAGGGGGCGGTGACCCGTGCACCGCCAAGGAGGGTGGTACCGCGGAAGCCGCACGAGCATCGGCTTTCGTCCCTCCGGACGGAACGACGAACAGTCCGCCGGAGGAGACGATGACACCGCCGCAGTACCGCCAGGTGCCCGCTCAGGTAGACCTGCCCGCGCTCGAGCACGCCGTGCTCGACTTCTGGCGCGAGAGCAAGATCTTCGCGAAGAGCCTGGAGCAGTCCGAGGGCCGCCCCGAGTGGGTGTTCTACGAGGGCCCGCCCACGGCCAACGGCATGCCCGGTGCCCACCACATCGAGGCCCGCGTCTTCAAGGACGTCTTCCCCCGCTTCCGCACCATGCGCGGCTACCACGTCGCCCGCAAGGCCGGCTGGGACTGCCACGGTCTGCCCGTCGAGCTCGCCGTCGAGAAGGAGCTCGGCTTCTCCGGCAAGAAGGACATCGAGGCGTACGGCATCGCGGAGTTCAACGCCAAGTGCCGCGAGTCGGTGACCCGCCACACGGACGCGTTCGCGGAGCTCACGACCCGCATGGGCTACTGGGTCGACCTCGACGACGCGTACCGCACGATGGACCCGGACTACGTGCAGTCCGTGTGGTGGTCGCTCAAGGAGATCTTCGACAAGGGCCTGCTGGTCCAGGACCACCGCGTGGCCCCCTGGTGCCCGCGCTGCGGCACTGGCCTGTCGGACCACGAGCTGGCGCAGGGCTACGAGACGGTCGTCGACCCGTCCGTGTTCGTGCGCTTCCCGCTGACCTCCGGCCCGCTCGCGGGCGAGGCCGCGCTGCTGGTCTGGACGACGACCCCGTGGACCCTGGTGTCCAACACGGCCGTCGCCGCGCACCCCTCCGTCACCTACGTCGTCGCGACGAACGGCGAGGAGAAGCTGGTCGTCGCCGAGCCGCTGGTCGAGAAGGCACTCGGCGAGGGCTGGGAGGCCACCGGCCAGACGTTCACCGGCGCGGAGATGGAGCGCTGGACCTACCGGCGCCCCTTCGAGCTCGTGGAGTTCCCCGAGCCGGCGCACTTCGTCGTCAACGCCGAGTACGTGACGACCGAGGACGGTACGGGTCTGGTCCACCAGTCCCCCGCCTTCGGTGAGGACGACCTCAAGGTCTGCCGCTCCTACGGCCTGCCCGTCGTCAACCCGGTCCGCCCCGACGGCACCTTCGAGGAGGACGTCCCGCTGGTCGGCGGCGTCTTCTTCAAGAAGGCGGACGAGGCGCTGACGGCCGACCTCCAGGCCCGGGGGCTGCTCTTCAGGCACATCCCGTACGAGCACAGCTACCCGCACTGCTGGCGCTGCCACACCGCCCTGCTCTACTACGCACAGCCTTCCTGGTACATCCGCACCACCGCGATCAAGGACCGGCTGCTCGCGGAGAACGAGGCGACCAACTGGTTCCCGGACTCGGTCAAGCAGGGCCGGTACGGCGACTGGCTCAACAACAACATCGACTGGGCGCTGTCCCGCAACCGCTACTGGGGCACGCCGCTGCCCGTCTGGCGCTGCGAGGACGACCACCTCACCTGCGTCGGCTCGCTCGCGGAGCTGTCCGAGCTGACCGGCACGGACCAGTCGGGGCTGGACCCGCACCGCCCGTTCATCGACGAGGTGACGTTCGCCTGCTCGCAGGACGGCTGCGGCCGGACGGCGACGCGCGTGCCGGAGGTGATCGACGCCTGGTACGACTCGGGCTCGATGCCGTTCGCGCAGTGGGGCTACCCCTACAAGAACAAGGAGATCTTCGAGAAGCGCTACCCGGCGCAGTTCATCTCGGAGGCGATCGACCAGACGCGTGGGTGGTTCTACACGCTGATGGCCGTCGGCACTCTGGTCTTCGACAAGTCGTCGTACGAGAACGTGGTGTGCCTCGGCCACATCCTCGCCGAGGACGGCCGCAAGATGTCCAAGCACCTGGGCAACATCCTGCAGCCGATCCCGCTGATGGATCAGCACGGCGCGGACGCGGTGCGCTGGTTCATGGCGGCCGGCGGCTCCCCCTGGGCGGCACGCCGCGTCGGCCACGGCACGATCCAGGAGGTGGTGCGCAAGACCCTCCTCACCTACTGGAACACGGTCGCCTTCCAGGCCCTGTACGCCCGTACGTCGAACTGGGCGCCGTCGGCGGCGGATCCGGCCCCGGCCGAGCGCACCGTCCTGGACCGCTGGCTGCTGTCCGAGCTGCACGCGCTGGTGGACCAGGTCACGCAGGCCATGGAGGCGTACGACACCCAGCGCGCCGGCAAGCTGCTGTCCGCGTTCGTCGACGACCTGTCGAACTGGTACGTGCGCCGGTCGCGCCGCCGCTTCTGGCAGGGCGACAAGGCCGCGCTGCGCACGCTGCACGACGTGGTCGAAACCGTGACCCGGCTGATGGCGCCGCTGACCCCGTTCATCACCGAGCGGGTGTGGCAGGACCTGATCGTCCCGGTGACGCCGGACGCCCCCGAGTCGGTGCACCTGTCCTCGTGGCCGGCCGCCGACCTGGAGGCGATCGACCCGACGCTGTCGTCCCAGATGGCGCTGGTGCGCCGACTGGTCGAGCTGGGCCGCGCGACGCGGGCCGAGTCCGGTGTGAAGACCCGCCAGCCGCTGTCCCGCGCCCTGGTGGCCGCGGCCGGTTTCGAGTCCCTCTCCCCCGACCTGCACGCGCAGATCACCGAGGAGCTGAACGTCTCCTCGCTGGCGTCGCTGTCGGAGGTCGGCGGCTCGCTGGTCGACACGACGGCGAAGGCGAACTTCCGCGCCCTCGGCAAGCGCTTCGGCAAGGGCGTGCAGGACGTGGCGAAGGCGGTCGCCGCGGCGGACGCGGCGGCGCTGTCCCTGGCACTGCGCTCGGGCGAGGCCACGCTGGAGGTGGGCGGCGAGACGATCACGCTGTCCCCGGAGGAGGTCATCATCACGGAGACCCCCCGAGAGGGCTGGTCGGTGGCGTCCGACTCGGGCGCGACGGTCGCCCTCGACCTGGAGATCACGCCGGAACTGCGCCGGGCGGGCCTGGCGCGTGACGCGATCCGCCTGATCCAGGAGGCGCGCAAGAACAGCGGCCTGGACGTGGCGGACCGGATCGCGCTGCGGTGGAGCTCGACGGACGCCGAGGTGTCGTCGGCGCTGGCGGACCATGCGTCGCTGATCGCGGACGAGGTGCTGTCGACGGACTTCGCGGAAGGCGAGGCGGACGCGTCGTACGGCTCGCCCTTCGAGGACGAGGGCCTGTCGCTGACGTTCCGCCTGCGGAAGGCGTAGCACACGCAGGCACGTGGAAAGGGCCCGGTCACGCATGTGACCGGCCCTGTTCCTTACCCGCCCTCCCCCACGGCCTCGCGGCCGTGGGGGTGTCCCTGTTCCGCACCAGGGGCTCCGCTCCCGGGACCCTTCCCCCTGCGGGCCCGGGCCTCAGCGCCTCCCTCTCCCTCTTCGGTCCGGACGGTCCGGCGGCCGTGGGTGGGCCCCCGGCGAAGCCGGGGTGAGCGCTCCCCGCGGGGCTTGACCAAGCGGAGCAAGGTCGAACCCGTCCGGAGTCCCAGGGGAGATCGAGGACACCGGGCGGAGCGCGGTACGAGGTCCGGGGCTTGCCCCGGTTCGGGAAAGGGCGAGTAGAGGAAGCGCCCCGCGCACGCACAGCTCCTGCTCCTGGGCGAAGACCTCGTGGTCGGTGTAGTACTCGCCGGACAGCGTGGGGATCAGGCTGGGC